>JAFTZY010000048.1 GCA_017460955.1 Oscillospiraceae bacterium | reverse complement strand
GTGGACGATTCTGCCATTACCACGAGCAGCGCTGTCATCACCAAAAAGGACGAGCTGACGGGCAAAACGGCATTTTCGCCGATCTACACGCAGAGCAGCTACATCGAGGGGATATGGGTGCCGATGCTGTTTCAGTTCTCGACAAGCCCGGCGAATCCCATCCCCATCACGGCGGACGGGATGGCGTACTTGCAATGCCCGTTTTTCATCCTCGAGGACGGTGCGCAGGCATGACGGCGGCGCAGTTTATCAAGCTTCTGTCGGCGGAGATCTGCGGCATTCTGGGCTTTCTCTGGGGCGACCTCGACGGGCTCCTGCTCGCGCTTGTCAGCTTCATGGTCCTCGACTACGTCACGGGCCTCATCGTCGGCGCAGTGCGCCACGCCCTGAGCAGCAGCACGGGCTTCACGGGCCTTGCGCGCAAGGGGCTCATCCTGCTGATCGTCGCCGTCGCGCACATCCTCGACACGCAGGTGCTCGGCGGGAGCGTCTCCGTCTGCCGCTCGGCGGTCATCGGCTTCTACCTCGCCAACGAGGGCCTGTCCATCCTCGAAAACGCCGGAAACCTGGGGCTCCCGCTCCCGCAGAAGCTCAGGCGCGTGCTCGAGCAGCTGCGCGACAATGACAAGGAGGACGACAAATGAGCACAAAACACGACATCTGGACCGCGCTCCTCGCCGCCGGTCTCACCCCCGCGGGCGCGGCGGGCGTGATGGGGAATCTCAAGGCCGAGTCCGCGCTGGATCCCCGGGGCCTCCAGAATTCCTACGAGCGCTCCCTCGGCTTCACGGACGATGCCTACACGCGGGCGGTCGATGCCGGGACGTACCGGGATTTTGCGCAGGACCGTGCCGGCTACGGCCTCGCGCAGTGGACACATCCGGCCCGCAAGCGCTCCCTGCTCGAGTTCGCACAGGCGACGGGCCGCAGCATCGGGGACGCGGGCATGCAGACGGAATTCCTGATCGCGGAGCTGCAAAATTACCCGCTGTGGGGATTTTTGCGGAAAACCCAGGACGCCGCCGCGGCAGCCGAGCGCGTGATGCTGGAATACGAGCGCCCCGCGGACACCTCCCCCGCCGCGAGGGCGTACCGGGCGGGGCTTGCGCTCGACCTCTTTGCGGAGCTGTGCGCGGTGCATCCGGAGGTACCGACATACACCGACACCCCCGCCGATCCGGAGCCGCCCGCCGATCCCGCGCCGGCTGCCGACACCCCGAGCGATCCCGTGCCGGCTGCATCCGGGAAGTCTGCCGCAGCCGTCGCGCAGGAGGTCCTGACCGGGATCTGGGGCAACGGCGCCGAGCGAAAGATGCGCCTGACCGCGGCGGGGTATGATTATGCGGCCGTGCAGACTGAGGTGAACCGCATCCTGCACGAGGCCAAACGCCGCACGCACAGGGTCGCACCGGGGGACACGCTCACGGCGCTCGCAAGGCGCTACGGCACCACCGTCTGGCAGATCGTGCAGGACAACCGGGAGCGCTACCCCTCGATCACCGCGAACCACATCGTGGCGGGATGGGAGCTTGCTGTATGAATGAACTGATTGCATCCTACGAGCAGCAGCTCTCTGCCATCCGGGACCGCCTGCGCCAGCTCCACCGCCAGCGCAGGTCCTGCACCGGGAACCTCACCTATGGGCAGCTCACAAGGCGCATCGAGGCGCTCGAGACGGAGGAGGAGGAGATCGAGGCGGCGATCGGGAGGATGAAGGGGAGGGAATAGGTGTGAGAAAACCGGCGGGGATTTGGGTCCCTGCCGGTTCTTTTTTTGGGTACAGGTGTCGTACTAAGTGTCGTACTGGCGTTTTTTGAGCACAAAACAACCCATAAAAAAGGAAAAAACAAGATCTCCCGAAACGGCTATGTTTCGGGAGTTTACTTGGCGGAAAGAGAGGGATTCGAACCCTCGATGCGCTATTAACGCATACACGATTTCCAGTCGTGCGCCTTAGACCAGCTCAGCCATCTTTCCACATATACAATTGAAAAATAAAAAAGAGTGGTGCGAGTGACGGGACTTGAACCCACACGTCGTTTCCAACACTAGCACCTCAAGCTAGCCTGTCTGCCAATTCCAGCACACTCGCATTCCAACACTTTCTGCATCGGTCCTTCAACCGACTGCTTTTTTATTATAGCACAAGGAAAATGGTTTGTCAAGCGCTTTTTTCAAAAAATTACATAAATAAAATTTTATGATATATTTATAAATTTATTTTTTCAGAACGGTGTACTATCATAGCGCTCCCGGAGCTTTCGCAGCGCCTTCTTTTCGAGCCGGGACACATAGGAGCGGGAGATCCCGAGCTTCTGGGCGACCTCACGCTGCGTCAGGGGGAGGGTGCCGTACAGTCCGTAGCGCAGGACGATGATTTCAAGCTCCCTGGGCTCAAGGCTCTCCCGGAGGAAGCTGTGCAGCTGCTTGATATGGATCGAGGTGCTGACCTGCTCCTCGAGATCCGTGCCGTCCTCGAGCAGATCCATGAGCGTCATGGTGTTGCCGTCCTTATCCATCATGGCCGGCTCGTTCATGGAGATCTCCCCGGCATGCTTGCGCTGCGCCCGGAAGTGCATGAGGATCTCATTCTCTACACACCTTGCCGCATACGTCGAGAATTTCGCGCCCTTGCGGTAATCGAAGGTCTCCACCGCCTTGATGAGCCCGAAGGTCCCGATGGAGATGAGCTCCTCCTGCTCCTCACTGCGGTATTTTTTGGCGATGTGGACGACCAGGCGCAGATTGTGCTCGATGAGTCTGTGCCTTGCCGCCGTGTCCCCCTGCTCCATCGCCGCAAAGCAGCGCAGCTCCTCCTTGGACGAGAGGGGACGGGGGAAGATATGGGGTGTGTCGGCGTGGAGGATCCACAGCAGCAGACGGCTGAGTAATGCAGTAAACATCATGGATGCACCTACCTTTCTGCGGCAGTATATGCACGGGGGCTTTTCCGGTATGAACGCACAGCCGCGGGCAGGGAAGGAGTGCCCGACATACACAAATCCCCCGCAGACCGGTATGATCTGCGGGGGCAGTGTCATTTGATCAGAGCCTTCTGCCAGGCCTCCTCTCGAAAGCCCACAAGGACCGTGTCCCCGTCCACAAGGAGGGGACGCTTGACGAGCATCCCGTCACTTGCAAGGAGGGAGAGCTGCTCCTCCTCCGACATGGCGGCGAGCCTGTCCTTGAGCGCAAGGGAGCGGTAGAGCTGTCCGCTCGTGTTGAAAAATTTCCGGAGCGGCAGACCGCTTGCCGCCTGCCATGCGGAGAGCTCCTGCACAGTGGGCGGCGCCTCCTTGATGTGGCGCTCCTCGAAGGGAATACCATGCTCTGTCAGCCATTTTCTGGCCTTCTGACAGGTCGTGCATTTCGGATAGCAAATAAACAGCATATTTTCATCCTCCCATATCCTGATCCTTGAGCTCATGCCGGAAGAGCTCCCGGAGCCTTCGTTTTCCGGCTGCGGTGGAAAGCTCCTCGCCCCGGATCTCGCCCTTGTAAAGCATCTCCATGAGCTTGATGTATGCCTCTCCGAGCGCCGTTGTCACAAGCCCTGCGGTCGCGCCGGAGATCGTGCCGCCGGCCACCGTACCCACACCGGGCACGAGCTTGAACACGTTCGAGGTGATGGTGCGTCCGAGGAGGGTCGCACCGCCCGCACCGAGCGCCGAGGAGACAAAGCTCGTCAGGATGCTCTTGCTCACGTTCAGTCCGAAGATCGCCGTGATGCTTGCGATCATCGTCACCTGCGTCGGGATGAGCATGGCTGCATCCGCAAAGGGAACGGGCGCAAAGCCCTCCCCGAAGGCGGCTGTCACCGCCGCCGCCACCGCCGCATGCGCGTATTTTTTTTTCGCCTCCAGGGAGACCTTCTGCACATTCTGCAGCGTCTCCTGGAGCTCCTCGCCGAGCACCTCGCTCATGATCTGGATGAGCGTGTCCAGACCGTAGGCACGGGCGGTGTATTCCTCATCGAATTCCATATCCTGCGCCAGCACCGGCACGACCTGTACGATGTCCAGGTTCTCCGCCTCGACAAGCGTCTTCATCTCAAGCGCCTTTTTGCGCGGACAGCCCTGCGTGAGGACGATGATGACCGGCACCCGGGTCACGCGGTTCTCCCTCGTGAATTCCTGGAGCCACTGCACCTCCGAGGCATCGAAGGTGCGGTTTGAGCCGACATTGATGCAGTACCAGATGCAGTGGATCGCCCGGTTGACATCCCGCGAGGCCACACCCTTCTGGATGAGGCTGAGGATCTCGTCCTTGACCTGGTTCTGCTGACCGTGGTCGAGCTCAAAGCCGGGGGTGTCGTAGATGGTCAGGGGATAGCCCTCCTTGGAGATCTGCCGGATGGAGCGGGTCACGGGGCGGCCGAGTCCCGTCTCCGCAAGGTTATCCCGGAATACGGAATTGATGAGCGTGCTCTTGCCCACACCGGATTTCCCGACAACGATGATGTTGAGCCGTTTGAGATTCCGGATCCTCTGGTGGATGGCATCGATGCACTGCTTGGCAATGTCTTCATAATGCGGATCCATGGCATATCCCTCCTTGTTCGTTTACAGGTCGATCTGCAGCTCCACGGGACAGTGGTCGCTCCCGAAGACCTCCGGGTGGATGGAGGCAGATGTGATGCGCTCACGCAGCCGGTCGGAGACGAGGAAATAGTCGATGCGCCAGCCGATGTTGCGCTCGCGGGACTTGAACATGTACGACCACCAGGTATAGGCATCGCGCTCGTCCGGGTGGAGATAGCGGAAGGTATCCGTAAAGCCGGCACCGAGCAGCTCCCCGAATTTCCCGCGCTCCTCATCGGAAAAGCCTGCGTTGCCGACATTGGACTTCGGGTTCTTCAGGTCGATCTCCTGATGGGCGACATTGAGGTCCCCGCAGACGATCAAGGGCTTGTCCCTGTCAAGCTCCTTGAGGAAGGCACGCAGATCGTCCTCCCATTGCATCCGGTAGCCAATGCGCGCAAGCTCGCGCTGGGCATTGGGAACGTAGAGATCGACCAGCCGGAAGGTCTCATACTCGGCGATAATGGCACGCCCCTCGTCCGTGTGGCCCTCAAAATTGAAGGTTACCGAGAGCGGCTCCTGCCTGGTAAAGACCGCCGTTCCCGAGTACCCCTTCTTCACAGCGGAATTGAAATACTGATGGTACCCCTCAAAGCTGGTCGTGACCTGCTCGGGCTGCATCTTGGTCTCCTGGATGCAGAAAATATCCGCATCCAGGGCCGCAAAGCTTTCGGCAAAGCCCTTCGAGAGGGCGGCACGAAAGCCGTTGACATTCCATGAGATCAGCTTCATAGACCCCTCCCTCAGGATTCGAGGAAGACCTTGAAGGCCCGGTAAGCTGCCCAGACATCGGTCTTGGCCACGAGCTCATAGGGCGCATGCATGGACAGCACCGGCACGCCGATGTCGATCGTGTCGATATCCAGGTTTGCGATGTATGCTGCGACCGTGCCGCCGCCGCCCATATCCACCTTGCCGAGCTCACCGGTCTGCCAGATGACATTTCCTGCATCGAGCACGCGGCGGATGGTGCCGACGAATTCCGCGGAGGCATCCGAGGTGCCGGACTTGCCCCGTGCGCCCGTGAACTTGGTCACACACACACCGTGGTTGAGGTAGGCGCAGTTGTTGCGCTCGAGCACCTCCGGGAAGGTCGGGTCAAAGCCCGCATTGACATCCGCGGACAGGCACTGCGAAGCGGTCATGACATGACGGCCGTTGGCACCGAAGCACTCGGCCAGGTCCATGAGGAAGTACTTGAGATAGGACGAGCACAGTCCCGTGTTGCCGTCACTGCCCGTTTCCTCCTTGTCCGTGAGGATGACCACGCTCGTGTGAACGGGTGCGGGAACGGCAAGCGCTGCGGCAAAGGCAGGATAGGCGCATACCTTGTCATCATGCCCGTAGGCACCGATGAGGCTGCGGTCAAAGCCGACCTCCCGTGCCGGGAAGGCAGGGACGGCCTCGAGCTCGGCGGAGAGGAAATCATCCTCCACGATGCCGTATTTCTCGTGCAGCAGGTCCATCAGCGCAAGCTTCACAAGCTCACTGCCCTTGTCGTCCTTGAACGGCATCGAGCCGATGACGATGTTGAGCTCCTCGCCCTTGATGCCCTGCCCCAGGGAACGCTTCATCTGATCGCCTGCCAGATGCGGCAGCAGGTCCGTGATATAAAAGACCGGATCGCCCTCGTCCTCGCCGATGCGCACCTGTACCTTCGTGCCGTCGGAGCGGACGATGACACCGTGCAGGGACAGCGGGATGGCCGTCCACTGGTACTTCTTGATGCCGCCGTAGTAATGCGTCTTGAAATAGCCGATCTCCTCCTGCTCGTACAGCGGATGCTGCTTGAGGTCGAGACGGGGGGAGTCAATGTGTGCCGCACACAGCCGTACACCCTCCGTAATGGGGGCCGTGCCGATCGTGGCAACGATCAGGGACTTGCCGCGGTTGTTGAGGTACACCTTGTCACCGGCTGCAAGTGCCATGCCCGGTACGAAGGGAACATAGCCGTTTTCCTTCAGCTGTGCTTCAAGGACCTCTACGGCCTCGCGCTCGGTCTTGGCGCTGTTCATGAATGCCATGTACTGTGCGGCAAAGGCATCGCAGCTTTGCAGCTCCTGCCCGCTCATGCGGGCGGCGGCGTGTTTTTTCTTGGAGAAGAGCGCATCCTTGCGCTGCTGTGCGGGACTGGTCTCGTTGGACATTGTAATTCCACCTTTCTGTGTTTTGGGATTTTAAGAAACAGCGGGCTGGGCTGTCTGTGCATGGTAATGGAGCCTGATCTTGTCGGCGACCTCCCCGGAGAGCGCGGCGAGCGTTTCCAGATCGGCATTGTTGCGGATGACAAAATCCGAATGGCGGATGAAGAAGGCTTCATCGAGCTGGGCATTCATCCGGGCAAGCGCCTGCTCCCGTGTCAGGGCATCGCGCTGCATGATCCGTGTAAGTCTGCGCTCCGGCTCGGCAATGACCGAGATGATGAGGTCGCAGAAATCCGAAGCCTTGCTCTCGAACAGTGTCGGTGCATCGAGGAGGACCAGGCGCTGCCCCTCCTGTGTCAGGCGGCTGATGCGCCGGAAGATCTCCTCGGTGATGTAGGGGTGGGAGATGCTGTTGAGGCTCTCAAGCTTGCGCTTGTCGGAAAAGACGATGGCAGCGAGCGCCCGCCTGTCCAGACTGCCGTCGGGACATCGGATGCCCTCACCGAAATAATCAAACAGCTCCTCGACGCACGGCCGCCCCGGCTCCATGATCTCATGGGCAATGCGGTCGGCATCGAGCAGAACAAAGCCGTTCTGGACAAAGATACCGGATACGGTGCTCTTTCCTGCACCGGTCTGCCCGGTCAGTCCGATCACAGCAGTCGATCGTTCGTCACTCATAGATGGATCACCTCAAATCCGGCTGCACGCATCAGCCGGTTATACACGCCCAGTGACCGTCCCTGCGAGGACGGACAGCGGACATAGACTGTCACAGCACCTGCCGCATCGAGCTCCCGGAAGCGGCAAAAGAGGTCATGGGCCTGCCGGGCGCCGTCATCCCCGTAGCGCATGCACGGGATGCCGGGGACCTCCGGGTCCGTGTCAAAGAGCAGGCACCAGGTATGCGCATCGGCATGGGCGCGCACATAGGCCGCATACCCGTCAAAGGAATCCGCCTCCACGGGGAGGATCCTTGCACGGGGCGCATAGTGCTTGTACTTCATGCCGGGGGAAGCGACCTTCGCATCGGGCGCGGCCTGTTCAAATACGGCAGGATCCACATAGACCGCCCCCGCATAGGGGAGGAGCTCCTCGGCGCAGATGAGCCCCGGACGCAGAACATGGATGGTCTCCGGGTCGTCAAAGCAGATGACGGTGGATTCCACGCCCACCTCGCACTGTCCGCCGTCGAGCACGGCTGCGATCCGGCCGTCCATGTCGTCAAGGACATGCCGGGCCGTGGTGGGGCTCGGCCTGCCGGAGCGGTTCGCGGAAGGGGCAGCAACGGGGCAGCCCGCTTCCCGGATGAGGGTGCGTGCCGCCGGGTGTGCGGGCAGACGGATCCCGACGGTATCGAGCCCGCCGGAGGTCACCTCCGGGATGCAGTCACGCTTGGGGAGCACCATGGTCAGCGGTCCCGGCCAGAAGGCCTCTGCCAGACGCAGGGCAATGGGGGGGACCTCCCTTGCCACCGATCCGATCTGCGCCGTTTCGGCGATGTGGACGATCAGGGGATTGTCCGCCGGCCTTCCCTTTGCGGCAAAGACCGCACGCACGGCATCGGCATTGCAGGCATCGGCACCGAGCCCGTAGACCGTCTCGGTCGGGAAGGCCACGAGCTCCCCCTTCCGCAGAAGGGCAGCCGCCTCCGGAATGTCCGCCATGGACAGACGTTTTGTCCGCATCACCCCTACGCCTCCTGTCCGGCAAGACGGGCTGCCTGGTCGGCAGCGCCGAGTGCATCGAAGATCTCGTCAAGGTCACCGTTCATGACCGCCTCGAGCCGATAGAGCGTCAGACCAATGCGGTGATCGGTCATGCGTCCCTGCGGGAAATTGTAGGTGCGGATGCGCTCACTGCGGTCACCCGTGCCCACCTGCATCCGGCGCTCGGAGGCAATGCGGTCGTTCTGCTCGCGCTGCATGGACTCAAAGAGCCTTGCACGGAGTACCTTCATGGCCTTGTCCTTGTTCTTATGCTGACTGCGCTCATCCTGGCACTCGACCACAAGGCCCGTGGGCAGGTGCGTGATGCGCACAGCGGATTCCGTCTTGTTGATATGCTGACCGCCCGCACCGCTCGAGCGGAACACGTCGATCTTGAGGTCCGCCGGGTTGATCTCGAGCTCCACCTCATCCGCCTCGGGCAGCACGGCCACCGTCACCGTGGACGTGTGGATGCGGCCCTGCGATTCGGTCTCCGGCACGCGCTGGACCCTGTGGACACCGCTCTCGTATTTGAGCCGGGAATAGGCACCCTCCCCCTCAATGGAGAAGCTGATCTCCTTGTAGCCGCCCAGCTCCGTGGGGGAGGCGCTGAGGATCTCCTGCTTCCAGCGGTGGGCCTCGGCGTACATGCTGTACATCCGGTAGAGGGAGCCTGCAAAGAGGGAGGCCTCCTCACCGCCGGCACCGCCGCGGATCTCCACGATGACGTTCTTGTCATCGTTCGGGTCCTTGGGCAGCAGCAGGATCTTGAGCGCCTGCTCCTGCTCCCCGAGCAGCTCCCGTGCCTCCTCAAGCTGGAGCTGGGCCATTTCGCGCAGCTCCGCATCGGCGTCGTGCAAAAGCGCCTGCGCCTCCTCGAGCTCCTCCTGTGTGCCGCGGTAGGCACGCAGCGCCTCAATGATGGGCGTCAGGCTCTTGTACTCCTTCATCAGGGCAGCGTAGAGCGCCCGGTCAAGGACCGTCTCCGGAGCGGCAAGCTGATCGCCCATTTCCGTATATCTCTGCTCCATTGCCAGCAGCTTTTCAAACATGGCTCATTCACCGTCCCCGTGCAGTATCTGTTTGATGTGTTTTTCGATCTTCAGCCGCGGGATCATGAACTCCCGGCCGCATCCGGCACAGCGCAGCCGGAAATCCATACCTGTGCGCAGCACCAGCAGTTCCCTGGCACCGCAGGGGTGCGGCTTGCGCATCACAAGCTTGTCGCCTACATGTACATCCACGGAAAGCTTCGCCGTCCCTTCACATAGTCCCCGTCCGAGCGGGGGAATCGTACCCTTCATTATACCGCATTTTTTTGAAAAAAGCAATCATTTGGGTGTATATTTCTGCGGATTTGTTCAATAATCATAAAAACAGCTGCGGATTCCTATACAAGGTGTCGAAAAGCAGCGGACAAATGAGGAGGAGCCATATGGAGCTATGCAGGATCCGGGGAGAATTTGAGACGGAGGATATGGCGGAGCTTGCCGCAGCGCGTATCCGGCGCAGTGTGCGGGGGATCCGCAGAATGACGCTGCGGCGCATCGGACAGGGCGCCAGACGTGCGGACGGACGGAAGCACTTCACCATGCTGCCGGCAAATCTGCGGATGTTAAACTATGCAACGGATGTGATGATCTCCGACATGAGCGACCAGGTGCTGCCGGAGTACCGCTACAGCCGTACCTGTGAGCTGACGGTGCTGTGCAGCCGGGAGGCCGTGAGGGAGGCCACGGGACTGATGCAGGCGCTCGGTGCTGTGAACGTGACATGATCCGACGAATTTCGGCTTTTTTCGCTCTTGCGGCAGGCATGAAAATGTGATACCATGAATACGTTAGGACTGGAGATCGTTTGCGCCCCAAGGCACACCGGAGGGTGGAGCGCGGGACCTGCGGTCTCTTAGGACGGTGCAGCCGTCCGAAAACAGACAGGGAGGTCAAAATCATGGTAAAACGTTCATTTTATCCGGAGGGGATGCTGCTCGATACCCCGGGAAATCTGAGTGCCACGGCCAGTGAGCAGGGACTGCGGCAGGCAATGGCAGCCGGGACCGTGCTCGAGGCGCGTGCCGTCGCGTGCGATGCGCAGCATGACCTGTGGGTGCAGCTGCCGTGCATGCCCGGGCGCATCCCGCGCGAAGAGGGTGCAGCCGGGATCCGCGAGGGAGAGGTCCGGGACATTGCCCTGATCGCCCGGGTGGGCAAGCCCGTGACGTTCCGGGTGACGGGCTTCGAGACTGATGCGGCAGGACACACGGTCGCGCTCCTGTCAAGGCGCAGCGTACAGGAGGATTGCAGGACGCAGTACCTGTCCGCACTGCGGGCAGGGGACGTGATCGACGCGAGAGTCACACATCTCGAGCCCTTCGGGGCCTTTGTGGACATCGGTTGCGGCATCGCCTCGATGGTGCCGATCGACGCCATTTCCGTGTCGCGCATCTCGCACCCGTCCGACCGGTTCAGCGTCGGGCAGCGCATCCGCGTAGTGGTCCGGGGCTTTGAGGGCAGCCGGATCCTGCTGTCGCACAAGGAGCTGCTGGGCACCTGGGAGGAAAATGCCGCGCTCTTCCATGTGGGGGAGACGACCTGCGGGATCGTGCGCAGTGTGGAGAAATACGGCGTTTTCATCGAACTGACGCCGAATCTTGCGGGCCTTGCAGAGCTGCGGCAGCATCTGACACCGGGACAGTATACGAGCGTATACATCAAGGCGCTCATCCCGGAAAAGCTCAAGGTCAAGCTCATCGTCGTGGATGTCTGCGAACCGCAGGCACATCCGGAGCCGATGCGGTATTTTTTTGAAGGGGACCACCTGGACAAATGGGTCTATACACCCCGCGGCGCAGGAAAATACATCGAGACGGTCTTTGCATAACATAAAAAAGCATCCCCGGATCCGGGGATGCTTGTTCAGAAGCTATAATTTAGTCAGCAGCGGAGGAAGAGGAACCAAGGGAGGTGCCGCCTCTTGAGCTGCTCGGTGCAGCGGGTGCTGCATCCGGGGCACTGTCCGTGCTGCCTGCGGAGGCTGCCGGGACGCTGCCGCCGGTGGCCTGGCCGAGATTGATCCAGCCGGCGCCGGACTTGAGCTTGCCCCACTTGCTGCCGGAGGAATCGGTCGCTTCCTCAACGATGGTGTAGCTGCCCTTGTCGGTGATGGAGCCGGTGATGCCGTAGGAGCTGCCGGGACCTGCGTAAATGTCCACGTGTGCTGCCGTGAGTGCCTGTACATAGGAGACTGCATGGGAATCGGCAGGCGCTGCCTCGGTCGCAGCCTGGGCCTCCTCGGTCGGTGCCTCCGTGGCGGTGTCCGTCAGCGGCGGAAGCTCGCCGGAGGTCGCCTCCTCGGTCAGTGCGGCAGGATCTGCGGGATCTGCCGGCGTGCCGGGATCGGCAGCGGGTGCAGCCTCCGTCTGGGGCTGTGCCTCGGCCTGGGGAACACCCTCGGGCTGCTGTGCCTCGGGCATGTCCGCAATGGATACGACATTGGTGTGCCGTCTGGAATTGGAACTGCTGCGGCCCTGGCCCAGGGAAATGATGGCCAGAATAAAGATGATGATGATCAGGATGACCAGGACGACGATCAGAACGATCGCTGTCGTTTCGGAGCGCTTTTTCTTTTTGCTCTTTCTGCGCTTACCGGAAGTGGAATAATTGCTTGTCGGCATGAGCTGCCTCCTTCTTTCTACGCTCGGGTTTGCGGAAATGGCACTGCGAACCACAGTGCCATCCGATACTATTTATAACTTACAGTGTCATTATAGCGCAAATGTATCACTTTGTCAATTGATTCCGCCAAGATTCGTCATATTAGACAAAAAATGTATCTGTTTTCTGTCGAATCGTGTCAAAAACCGGGCGCATCCGGGCGCAGCGCCTTGACAAACCGGAGTGCATGTGCTATAATAAACTGCCTATGCATTCCGGAAAGGAAGGGATCGATCATGTCAAAGAAAAAACGCAGTGCCCCGTCCAATGTCCAGCCTGCCCCGCCGGAGGCCCCGCCGCAGCCCGCGGCAGAAGAGGTGAAGGAGCCGCGGTTTGAAGCCTTTGCACGGCTTGTCATCAGTGTCCTCATGGTGTTTGTCATGGGGCTGTTGTCCGTATGCAGCCTGCTGCACACAACGGGCATGCAGATCGTGCCGGAGGGCGGCGACGTGGACACCTCCGTCATGCGCATCAAGGAGGGCCTGGAAACGGTCGTCTACCACAACGACAACGTACTGGCCAATCTTTTCATGCTCTGCCTGTGCGGCCTTGTGTGCTTCCTTGTGATGCCCTATCTCAAAAAGCTCCCGCTCTGGGCGGAGCTCGTATTCCTCTCCGCCTGGACGATTTTGCTCGGTGCGGTCTGGGTGAACTCCTCCATGGTCGCTCCCTCCGAGGACTCGAGCATGGTCACCGGCGCTGCCATGGGCTTTGCCAAGGGCGATTTCAGCGCACTGGAGGGGCGGTATTTCCGCAACTATTCCTTCCAGCTCGGGTATGTGTTCTTCACCGAGATCCTCATCCGCATCGCCGGCCTGTTCGGCACTGTCGAGCGTCCGCTGTTCATCGAAACGCTCAACGCCGTGTTCTTGGCAGGCACCTATGCGGGACTTGTGCTCATCAACCATACCGTATTCAAGGACCAGCGCGTGCGCCATCTGACGGTGTTCCTGCTGGCCTTCGGGGCCCAGCCCATCATTTTCTGCACCTTCCTCTACGGCATCCTGCCCGGGCTCTGCTTTGCCGTCTGGGCGCTGTATCTGGAGATCGTGTATTTCAAGAAGGACAAGCTCTGGTGCGGGATCCTGTCGGTCCTGTGCATCGCACTGGCCGTGCTCATCAAGTCCAATTACAGCATCACACTCGTGGCGATGGTGTGCATTGCCTTCGTGAAGCTGTTCTCCCGCAAAAAGCAGCTCCTCCGGGACGGCATCCTCCTTGTAGCCGGCGTGCTGCTCACCGTCTCCCTGTCCCCGATGGTCAAGTACATGTATGAGCGCCGCAGCGGCATGGATCTGGAGGAGCAGGTGCCCTTCATTTCCTGGTTTGCCATGGGCCTCAACGAGCCGACCTTCCCGGATACGGGACCGGGCTGGTACCGCGCCTCGAGCACGGTGGGAAATTTCGAGACCTACGGCTTTGATCCGGATGCCGCCGCGGCAGCCTCCCGGCAGAATATCCGGGACAGACTTGCCTATTTCCGGGAAAACCCGCAGTATGCCAATGATTTCTTCGCCCGGAAATTCGTCTCCCAGTGGAACGAGACCACCTACCAGAGCATCTGGAACAACCAGGTGCGCCGCCAGTACGAGGACAAGGGCCCGATCGCAGCCAAGATCTGCGGGGACTGGCAGTCCGGCACCGAGCGCTGGATGGACCTGTATGCGCAGCTCATCTTTGCCGGGGTGTTCCTCGGCGTGGCAGCGGCGCTGAAAAACAGGGATTTCCTGAGCATGAGCGTGCCGCTGGTCATCCTGGGCGGCGTGATGTACCATATGCTCTCCGAGGCCAAGTCCCAGTATGCGATGCCCTATTTCATCCTGATGATGGGCTTTGCCGCCTATGGCATCTGCATCGCCTATGACCGGATCGTGCCGAAGCTGCGGCAGAACAAGTACCTTGCGAAGGTGTTCCCGGAGGCGGACTGTCACTGAATTGCAAGCATTTTGCAACCAAATGGCATATTCTTGTACTTGACATTCTGTAGAAAACCGTGTATAATATAACAGATGATAGGGGCGTTATGAAATAATTGCCATTTCTGAAAAGAGGAAGGAAGATGATCATGAAAGAGCTCATGAAAAAAGTAATTGTGATTTCACTGGTTGCGGCCATGGCCGTTGCAGGCTTCGGATGCAGCAGCGGGCAGGACGGCGACAGCTCGACGGTCGAGCAGGGGACTGTCAGCCCTGAAGAGGCACAGGAGATCCTGGAAAAGTCAAAGCAGGATCTGACCTTCCAGGTCGGCTACGGCCCTGTGGAGGACGTGACCGAGGGCGGTGAGGACGCCGAGCCGAACGAGGAGAACAGCAAGACGGATTCCAAGACCGACTCCAAGACCGATTCCAAGAAGGACGCCCAGACCGATTCCGATGCCGGCACGGATTCCGATGCCGATGTGAGCCGGCCGGATGACGCAGCCGGTGACGCAGAGGAGACGACCGAGGTCGTGATCGTGGTCGATGACAACGGCGAGCCCGTTAAGGACGACGAGGGCAATGTCCAGACCGAGATCGTCGTTGTCAGAAAGAGCGACACGAGCTCCGATGCCGCGTCGGCCGATTCTGCAGCCGATTCTGCGGCGGATGCACCCGCCGGTGATGACGGGGAGGAGCCCCAGGCAGCGGACAGCGCAGCCGATTCCAAGCCCGATGACGGCGGCAGCTCCTCCGATGAGCAGCCCTCCGACGGACGCATCGACATCGATGACAAGGGCAATACGAGCGGCTACAGCGCCACCTACGACACCTGCAAGGCATGGTGGCTGGACATGACCCGTCAGGCCGACTATTTCTTCGAGGGCGAGTTCCTCGTACTGGAATTTGAGGTCGCTGAGGACATTCCGGACGGCAGCTATCCGGTGACCATTGCCAAGACCGATATTGCCAGCTGGGAAGAGGTGCAGTACACCCCCGAGATCATCAACGGCGAGGTCGCTGTCGGCGTGGATGCCGCTTCCCAGCCCGATATGTCCACAAGTGATTTCTCCCTGAAGGTCAACAGCACCACTGCCAAGCAGGGCGATACCGCAACGGTCGTGATCGATCTGGCCAACAACCCGGGCTTCTGCGGCTTCATCATCGACATCCAGTATGATGTCAACGCCATGAAGCTGGTGGACAGCTACGGCGGTGATGACTTCAATAACACTGTCAGCTACAACGCTGATTGAGTTCATGGAAACACGACGGATCTATTTGTGGACGGAGGATCCGGAGGATGCCCGCGCCTTTTCGGAGGCCGTGGAGGCATTCGAGCCGGACGAGGCGTCACCGGAGCTCATCGTGGTGATGGTGCGCCGGACGCAGACGGTTTCCATGGCGCAGTCACTGGCGGTCCGCTATCCCGGCGTGCCGATGCTTGTGCTCGGTAAAACGGAGGAGGGGTATGCCATGCTCCACACGACGGCGCTCTCCTGCCGTCCCCAGGCGCTGTGGGACGCCGTACACTCGGTGCTGGGGAAGAGCGGGACGCTCCGACTGCTCGATTATCAGGCAGCACTTGAAAATGCTGTCGCAGACGGCGCTCTGTATGTGACCTACGAGAGCTTTGTGAGCATCTACCGGTTCGCGGAAAAGCTCTGTGAGCGCAGCCGTCAGGATGTGCAGACCATGCTGCTCACGCTGCGGCCCCGTTTCGGGGAAACGCCCCCGGAGGAGGCGCTTGCGCAGGCGTGTGCGCAGCTGGGCAATGCCGTGCAGCTCACTCTGCGCCGCAACGATGTCTTTACGGAATGCGGTGCCGCGCAGATGCTCGTGCTTCTGATGGATGCCGACGATGATGGCGGCCATCAGGCGGCCAACCGCATCCGCAATACCTTCCTGGGAATCCATGAGGCAGCGCTGTTCGACCTTGCCTATGAGGTCGGCACTGTCCGTTCCGGATTGCCGGTGCTGTGATGCAAATACGCTTATCGATCCGCAGACGATTTGTCTGCGGATTTTCTTTGTGCTCTGTGCATTGACAAGCGCCGGGGGATATGGTATAATAAAGATGTGTGTTTCAACGGGCCTCGGTATGTGCCGCAGCCCGTGCGCCGGTGCGGGATGCACCGGTATCAGGCTTTTCGGAGGTGACCGTATGGAGCGGAAGATCGCTGCTTCCATTCTCAGTGCGGATCTGCTGCATCTGGGTGACGAGCTCGGACGAGTGCGTGCATCCGGCGCGGACTGGCTGCATTTCGATGTGATGGACGGTATATTTGTGGATAATATTTCCTTCGGCATACCCGTACTGAAGGCATGTGCGGGAGCGGGCGGACTGTACCTGGATGTGCATCTGATGATACAGGACCCCCTGCGGTATGTTGACGTATTTGCCGGAAACGGCGCGGACCGGATCACCTTTCATCTTGAAAGCGTGAGCGACCCGTTCCGGACGCTCGATGCCATCCACCGTGCCGGTGTTCAGGCGGGACTCGCCCTGCGTCCGGCAACACCGGCACGCGCCGTGCTGCCGTTTCTGGATGCGGTGGATATGCTTCTTGTGATGACCGTGGAGCCGGGCTTCGGCGGCCAGGGCTATATCCCGGAGATGACGCAGAAGGTCCGTGAGGTCCGCGCACTGCTCGGTGACAGGCCGGTGGATGTGCAGGTGGACGGCGGCATCGACGCTGCCACGGCACCGGAGGCTGCACGGGCGGGTGCAAATGTGCTGGTATCCGGCAGCTATCTGTTCCGGCAGACGGATATGAAGAGCGCCGTGGACATCCTGCGGCGTGCGGGCGGTGACGCCGTATGACGGAAAGGACGCCATTGCGGCGCAGTGCCGAATACTGGGCGGTGCTCGCCGGCATTATGACCGTGAGCATCTGCTTCTACGGCATCCGTGCCGCTGCCGTGTATGCGCTGGCAGCTGTCACGGCAGTTGCTGTGGATCTTGTCTGCCTCTTCCTGCGCAGACGGCATTACCGGGCAGTGAACCTGACCGGGATCGCCTCGGCGCTGGTGCTTGTCATGATGCTTCCGGCGACCGTGCCGTTTTCGGTCGTGGTGCTGTCCGTGCTCGTGAGCGTGGCACTCGGGATGCATCTGTTCGGCGGCCGGCATGACCTGCTCTTCCCGCCCGCCGCACTCGGGTATCTGTTTGCCAGGATCTGCTGGCCGCAGGAGGTGCTGCGCTTTCCGGAGCCGGGCGAGAAGATCGCTCTGTTCCGGCACACAGCCGTCCTGGATGACTCACTGAGCCGGACGTTCCTGACCACCGGCAGCATCCACGAGAGCCTGACCGATGTGCTCATCGGTGCGGTCCGCGGCCCCATGGGGACGGGTTTCATCCTGCTGCTTGCCGTGGCGCTCGTGATCCTGATGCTGCGCGGCGGCGTGAACCTGTTCGCAGTTCCCGGGTATTTCATGGGAGCAACGGCTGTGTGCCTGCGCTTCGGGCTCGATACGCTGCAAATGACGGCGGTGTGCATGTCGCTCTTCACCGTCCTCTTTCTGGCAAGCGATCCCGCGGTGATGCCGTGTACGGGGATCTATGCCCTGGTGGGAGGGGGCCTGACGGGGGCATTGAGCGTCACATTGAGCGTCACATATACGCTGGAATACGCGCCCGTCATCGCGGTCATCCTGACCTGTCCGGTATGGCGTGCGCTCGCTATGCTCGAGCAGTACCTGTATACACCGCCCGAGGAGACGCAGGAGGAGGTGCAGGCACATGACGCATGAGCGCCGCAGTACGGACGGACTGTTCGTCCGCAATGCCGTGCTGTCCGAGGGAATGGTCATTGCCCCGATCGTGGTGTGCTGCGATACGCTGCGCAAGGCGCTTTTGCTGTCGCTGGCATTTTCGTGCATGACGGTGCTGACCGTCCTGATCGGCTCGTTCTATCCCAGACGCTTTCCCTATGCAGTCCGGGTCGTGCTGTATGCCCTGACCTCGGCCGTGCTGTACATTCCCACAGCGCTTTTGTGCGAATATGTCTCCCCCGACAGCTATGCGGCCGTACACGGACTGTACCTGCCGCTGCTGTCCGTCAATTCCTTCATCGTTCTGCACAGTGAGCTGTCCTTCTACCGCATGAAGCGCGGACCCATGCTGCTCTCGCTTGTGTTCCACACGGCGGGCTTTGCGTTTGCCGCTTGTGCAGCGGGCTTTGTCCGGGAGCTTCTGGCCTACGGCAGCGTTGCCGGACATATCGTGGATATGCCGCTTGTAATGCGCATGTTCGGCACCCCCGCCGGCGGCTTTGTGACGCTGTCGGCCATGTGTGCGCTCTACAGGGTGCTCACACGCGAGAGGGGAGGCGATGCCCCGTGATCCTCATCGGCGCATGGATCTCCCTGCTTGCGGAGAATCTGGTCCTGTCCGGTGCGCTCGGCACGAGCACGCTCATGGCAGCGACCCGCAACCGCTCGAGCCTGCCGGCACTGGCATTGGTGATGACGCTGTTTTCCGGCCTTGCCGCACTTTGCACGGCATGTGTGACAACGCTTTTGCACCTTCAGGAGACGGCGTATCCGTACAGCCTTGTACTGCCGCTTCTGTACACCGCTGTGGTCGGTGTGCTGTATCTCACTGTGCTGGCGCTTTTGCAGCTATTGTTGAAGCAGTGGTTTGCCCCGTATAAAAAATATATCCATCTGGCTGCATTCAACTGCGCGGTGATGGGTACACTGTACAAGGCGTTCGACCCGGTGTCGCTGCACCGCACGGGTGCCGTGCAGATGCTCCGGTACGACGGGAGCTATCTGCATGTGACCGGCCCGTGGAGCGCGATGCTGTTCGGACTGCATATGGGACTGGGCTTTGTGCTCACAGCCCTGCTGCTCACCGCCGTGCGCGCCCGTCTGTACAACCGGGAGGTCCCGGCTGCCTTCCGGGGATTCCCGGCAGTGCTGGCCTTCCTGGGCGTGCTGTCCATGGCCGTGTACGCCATTTTTCAGTAAATACCGGGGAGGTACCTCCCCATGACAGAGAAAAAAAGAACAAGGAAACACAGGAGAGGAGCAACTCTATGAAACTCAAACCCAAGGGACGGCGTATCTACCGGGAAAAGAGCCGGTTTGAGCGCCTGCGGACCTTCCGGCGCAACACGGGCGCAGTCATCACGACGCTCCTGCTGGTCGGCGTGGTCGGCTTTGTCGGATACAGTGCCGGCGGTCCCGTCCTGCGCTTTTTGCAGGAGCGGCAGCTGCTGGCAGCGCCAGAAGAGGCGCAGCCGGCGGAAACGACGCCGCTCCCGGAGGAGACACAAGCTGTCGATGAGACGCCGGATGCAGAGGCCGTACCCGAGACCGAGCCCCCCACGGAAGCACCGGTCTCCCGGGGGATCAACGGAACGCTGCTGTCCACCTCCGACCTTACCTCGGAAACGGCGCTTCTGGAAGCGCTCGGTGCGCTGCCCGCGGATACCACCCATGTGCTCATCCCGCTCAAGGCAAGGGGCGGAGGACTGTACTACGCCACCTCCCTGCCCGATGCGGGAAGGAGTGGGGCCGTGCAGGCCGCTCTGCCGCTCTCGTCGATCTATGCGAGCGTGCAGGCCAAGGGCTATACCCCCGTTGCCGTCATCAATGCACTCGAGGACCACTACTATCCGCAGAGCAATGCGGATACGGCGTACCACCTGTCGGGCTCCGGCGACCGCTGGCTCGATGCGTCCCCCGATGACGGGGGCGTGCCGTGGATGTCCCCGTTCAGCGATATGACGCTGGAATACCTCTCGAGCATCACCGCGGAGATCGGCGAGGCGGGCTTTAAGACCATTGTGTGTGAGGGACTGG
Source organism: Oscillospiraceae bacterium (assembly GCA_017460955.1). GTDB lineage: Bacteria > Bacillota > Clostridia > Oscillospirales > Ruminococcaceae > UBA3855. Next base: position 124,740 of record JAFTZY010000048.1, on the reverse strand, counting down.
TGTTCCCGCCCTTCAAGTCGTCCGATGCCGCCATGCTCGATGCCAGATGCACAGCGCTCGACCGCTATACAGCACTCATGGATGTGGCCGGGGCCATGCAGGAGGCAGCACCGGATGCCGCGTTCTGGATCGGCATTGACGGCGCCGAGGCGCTCGACGGCCGCAGCGATGCCCTGTCCGCCGTGGAGGGGATGGAGACGCTGGATCTGCTGCTCGTAACGGCCGATCCGTCCATGGGCGCACAGGCACAGATCCTGACGGGTCTGACGGACAAAGCCCCGTGCCTCATCGAATGGCTCGGTGCCGTGCCGGCATCGGCGGATGCGGGGGACTGCATCCTTGCACCCCTGCCCGTGCAGGAGGAAGAGAATGACGAGGAAGAAACCGGACCTGCGCCCCAGGAGGAAGAAACACAGGAATAACGCAGTGCCGGATCAAAACATATATTAAGGAGTGAATGCAATGGCAGACAAGTTTACCATTTCCCTCAAGAAGATCATTGACGAATTCAAGCTTGAGGTGATCTACACCCCGAAGGATCCCGAGGAGCTCCTGATCGATGAGAACGATGTCAACCGTCCGGGACTCCAGCTCATGGGCTTCTATGAGTACTTCAATCCCGAGCGCATCCAGATCATCGGCAAGATGGAGTTCGCGTATCTTTCCACGATCGACGAAAAGACAAGACGCGAGCGCTTAGAGCTGCTGTTCTCCCAGAAGCTGCCGGCCCTCATCATCACCAGGGAGCTTCCGTATTTTGCCGAAATGCTCGAGCTTGCCCAGAAGTTTGAGATGCCCCTGCTGCGCAGCAAGGAGAGCACCTCGAATTTCATGTCGGGCCTCATTGCCTTCCTGAACCTGAACCTTGCCCCGCGTATCACGCGCCACGGCGTGCTCATCGAGATCTACGGCGAGGGCGTGTTCATCACCGGTGAGAGCGGCGTCGGCAAGAGCGAGACCGCCATTGAGCTTGTCAAGCGCGGCCACCGTCTGGTCGCAGACGATGCCGTGGAGATCCGCAAGGTGTCCAATATCAGCCTGGTCGGCAGCTCCCCGGACAACATCCGGCACTTCCTGGAGCTGCGCGGCATCGGCATCATCAACGCACGCCGTCTGTTCGGTATGGGCGCGGTCAAGATGACCGAGAAGATCGACCTGCTCGTGGAGATGGAGCTGTGGAATCCGGAGAAGATCTACGACCGTATGGGCGTGGATACGCAGTATGCCTCCATCCTCGGTGTCAAGGTGCCGTCCCTGACGATCCCCGTCAAGCCCGGCCGTAACCTTGCCGTCATCCTCGAGGTGGCCGCCATGAACAACCGCCAGAAGAAGATGGGCTATAATGCTGCGACCGAGCTGCTCGACCGCCTCGGCATGGATATGGAGGGCACGGAATCCGTCAAGGATTATGATGCATTCTAAAGGGAGGTCCCTATGAAAGAGAAACTGCTGGAGATCTGTGAGCGCTATGAGATGGAGCTTCTCGAGCGCGTGCCGCTGTGCGAGCACACCTCCTTCCGCATCGGCGGCACAGCCGATTACTGGATCGAGGTCGGCTCGAAATGGGGACTCTCACAGCTTCTGAGGCTGTTTGCGTCGGAGCACATCCCGTTCTTTGTCATCGGGAAGGGGAGCAACGTGCTTGCCGCCGACGACGGGTTCCGCGGCGTCATCCTGCACTTAGGGCCGCTGTATCAGAACAGCACCCTCGAGGAGCGTGAGGCCGCAGAAAATGACCCGCACACGATCTGCTTCGGTGCGGCAGTGCCGCTTTCAAGGGCGGCAAGGACGGCGGAGGAGTTCTCCCTTACCGGCATGGAGGGACTGTCCGGCATCCCCGGCAGCATCGGCGGTGCGCTCTACATGAACGCCGGTGCCTACGGCTATGAGATGCGCGACATCGTCACGGCCTGCGAGTACATGACCTATGACGGACAGGTGCATACAGCGGATGCCGATGCGCTCGGGCTGTCCTACCGTCACAGCCGCTTTATGGAGGAGCCGTCAGTCATCCTGTCGGTGACTGTGCGCCTTGAGGGCGGGGACAAAGCGGAGATCACCGCGAAAATGCAGGACTTCCTGCGCCGCCGCAGTGAGAAGCAGCCGCTCAATTACCCGAGCGCCGGGAGCACCTTCAAGCGCCCGGAGGGGAGCTTTGCCTCCAAGCTCATCGACGAATGCGGGCTCAAGGGCCTGACCGTGGGCGGTGCGCAGGTCAGTGAGAAGCATGCCGGCTTTGTGGTCAACCGCTTCGATGCAACATGTGAGGATGTGCTCATGCTGTGCCGCAGGGTGCGTGAGAAGGTGCGGCAGGATACGGGCTATGTGCTCGAGCTCGAGCCCGTCCTGCTCGGCAATACCGGTTGGGAGCGTGAATGATCCATGCAGCTTGTTATGATCACCGGCATGTCCGGTTCCGGAAAATCGACCGCCATGAAGGTGCTCGAGGACATCGGGTTCTACTGCATCGACAATCTGCCGCCGCAGCTGATCCCGAAATTCGTGGACATCTGTGAGCATACCGAGGGGAATCTCAATCGTGTGGCCGTTGCGGTGGACATCCGCACGGGCGATTTGTTCTCGGAGATCTTCCAGTGCCTGCAAACACTCAAGAACGACATGCACGAGAACGTCAAGGTCATCTTCACCGAAGCCTCGGACGATGTGCTCATCAAGCGCTATAAGGAGACCCGCCGCAAGCATCCGCTCGGGGACCGCTGCGCCTCCCTGCGGGAAGCCATCGGGCTCGAGCGCGAGCAGCTCGCCCCTCTGCGGATGCGGGCCGACTACTACATCGAGACCTCCCACCTGAGCGCCCAGCAGCTCGGCGAGGAGATCCGCGGGATCTTCCTGGAAAACCGGATGGATTCCATCGTCGTCAAGGTCATGTCCTTCGGCTTTAAGTACGGCGTGTCCACCGAGGCGGACCTTGTGTTCGACGTGCGCTGCCTGCCCAATCCCTTCTATGTGCCGGAGCTCAAGACCCATACCGGGTGCGAGAGCTGCGTGCGCGACTATGTGATGGATGCACCGCAGTCGAGGGAGCTTCTCAAAAAGATCAAGGATCTGCTCGATTTCCTGATCCCGCTGTACATCGGCGAGGGCAAGAGCCAGCTTGTTGTAGCCTTCGGCTGCACGGGCGGCAAGCACCGCAGTGTGACCTTTGCCGAGCTTGTGGGCGATGCCCTGCGCGAGGAGGGCATCCGCGTCTATAAACTGCACCGGGATATTACCAAGACCAGTCCCTGACAGGAGGTGAGAGCGGTGACATTTTCCGACCAGGTACGGGAATGCATCCGCAGTACCATCAATAACCATGACCGCCGCTTTGCATGCCTGTACGGGATGCTCCTGTTCGGCAGGGCGGTGACGCGGGAGGAGATCCGTCTCAAAAGCGAGAGTGCGGTGTTCGATGCGGTCTTTCCCGTGCTCATCAAGACCGTGTTCGGCGCAGGAGTGCCGCTCACCGTGGAGACCAAGCCCCGGCGCGACGGCGGTGTGCTGCACATCTACCGGATCACGCAGGAGGCGTTTGTCACGCAGATCCGGCACACCTTCCACGTCCATGAGGAGCGCTGCATCGACATGCGCAACCTCCCCGTCAACAGCATGGGGGCGTTCCTGGGCGGGGTGTTCCTGACCTGCGGCACCGTGACCGATCCGAACAAGGAATACCACCTCGAATTCACAGCGCCTACCGAGCGACTGTGCCGGGAGCTGTGCGACCTGCTGTACAGCGTGGGCGTGCATCCGAATGTCACGAAGCGGCGCTATTCGTGGTCGGCCTACCTCAAGGACAGCGAGGGGATCGGGGATCTGCTGACCTTCATGGGGGCGCAGAAATGCACCCTGGACCTCATCGACATCAAGATCGACAAGGAGGTCAAGAACAAGGTCAACCGTATGAACAACTGCGATATGGCCAATATCGACAAGGTGATCTCGGCTGCACAGCGCCAGTGCCGGGACATCGAGGACATCATCCGCCATGACGGGGGACTGCAGAAGCTCTCGCCGGAGCTGCGGGAGCTGGCCGGACTGCGGCTCGAGAACCCGCATCTGAGCCTCCAGGATCTGTGCGAGCTGCTCGAGAAGCCCATCGGGCGCTCCGGTGTCAACCACCGGTTCCGCAGGATCGCTGCCGTGGCGCAAACATACCGTGAGGAGATGGGAGAAATCTATGGATAATTCAGTCAAGGAACAGCGGTGGCCGCAGCTGCCGGACCCTGTGGGGAAATTTCTGAAAGGCTGCGGCTTCCCGGATATGCTGCTCACCCGCTTTGCAGGGGTCTACTTTCTGATCGCCGGCGCCATGGTGCGCAGTGCAGCCAAGGACAAGATCGATGTGATCGGCGCATGGAAGGACTATGTGAACGGCAGCTCCTTCGGCGGCATGGTTGCATGGATCCTTGTGTGCTTTGCGGCACTCACGCTTTTGTATGCGCTCCTGCCGGAACGGCTGCGCTTTTTTGACCAGGCCATGCTCTTTACGGGCGTGCTCAGCTTTTCGCTGTCGGTGGTGTGGCGTGCGGACAATTACTACCTTGCCATCGGCGTCTCACTGGTCGCCGTCGTGTTCCTCAGCTACGGTATGAGCAAGCTCTGTCATGAATCCTTGGAAAAAATGCCGGACTGGACATGTGCTGCCATCATCTTCTCTGTGGCGGCGGCAGTGACGGCCTATATCTTCGTGACCACCTGGGACAGGCACCGTGTCTTCTCAACGTGTACCTTTGACTTCGGCATCTTCGCGCAGATGTTCCACAGTCTCGGCACCGACCTCTCCGCGGACACGACCTGCGAGCGTGACTACCTGCTCTCGCATTTCAAGGTCCATGCCTCCTATATCTACTACCTCCTCGTGCCCTTCTATAAGCTCCATCCCTCGGAGGATACGCTGTTCTTCTCCCAGGCCGTGCTGTCCATGGGCGGCGTGATCCCGCTGTACCTGCTTGCCAAGCGCCACGGCTACAGGGGACTGCACCGGATCTCGGTGTGCATGATCTACATCTTCTGCTCGGGACTGCTCGCCCCGTGCTATTATGAATTCCACGAGAACTGCTTCCTGCCGACGCTCCTGATGTGCCTGATGTATGCCGTCGATCAGCGCAAGTACATCGCGGTGTACATTTTCACCGTGCTCGTGTGCATCGTCAAGGAGGATGCACCGCTGTATGTGATGTGCATCGGCATGTTCCTGTTCTTCGATGAGAAGAGCCGGGCACGCCTGCACGGCCTTGTGATGACCGTGCTCTCCGGGATCTACTTTGTGCTCATCATGCATTACCTTACCGAGTACGGCGACGGAAAGATGATGACCTCCTCCCGGTTCGGCATCCTGACCATCGATGCGGACGCGGGCTTTGCGGGGATCGTAAAGAACGTCCTGACGGATCCTGCCTATTTCTTCAGCCTGTTCGTACAGGAGCAGACCCTCCTGTTCTTTTTGCAGACCATGCTCCCCGTGCTGTTCCTGCCGCTGATGACCCGGAAGATCCGCCGCTTCTGGCTCATCATCCCGTATGTGGTCATGAACCTTGTGATCGGCGCCGGGTACGGGTATGCCGCAAATATCGGCTTCCAGTACATCTTCGGGCCGTCCGCGCTGCTGATCTATATGGTGCTTGTCAACCTCGATGACATGGAGCCGAAAAAGCGCAGCACCATGGCGGTCGTTGCCGCCGGCGTCTCCGTCATCACCGCATGCAGCCTTGTCTCCGTCAAGCTCAGCTACTACGATTCGTACAAGAACCGCCCCGAGCATTATCAGAACATGGAAGCGTGCCTTGATACCGTGCCGCGGGATGCCTCCGTGCTCTCGAACATCTGGTTCCTGCCCCACATCGCCGAGCGCAGGGAGCTGTACAGCTTCGACAAGAAGGACCTCATCCCGGATCCGGCCGCAGAGGGCGCCTACACCGGCGTGTATGATCTGGACAAGTACGACTTCCTCGTGCTGTCCCGTGCCGATGAGAATACGGATTTTGCGATGCCGTATATCGAAGCAGCCGGCTTTACGCTCTTTAACGAGACGGAGAATTATATCGTGATCTATGTCAGCCCGGATTATCTTGCCGCGCATCCCGATGCGCTCGATGCTGTCCATTGATCCGTAAAACGGGCAGCTTGCTGCCCGTTTTTGATTTTGTATCGCCAGTGAAGGAGGGGACCCCATGACCGATGACGCATTCGTGCATCTGCACGTCCACAGTGAATACAGCCTGCTCGACGGCGCCTGCCGGCTGCATGACCTCATTGAACGGGTGAAGGCGCACGGTCAGACAGCGGTCGCCGTCACCGACCACGGCAACCTCTATGCCGCCGTGGCCTTCTGGGAGGCGGCACGGGAAGCCGGCATCCGGCCGATCATCGGCTGCGAGGTCTATGTGGCGCAGCGCACGCGCTTTGACCGGGAGCAGAGCCTCGACGGCAAGAGCTATCATCTGGTGCTCCTGTGTGAGAACAACATCGGCTACCACAATCTCTGCAAGCTTGTGAGTCTCTCCCACATTGAAGGCTTTTACAAGAAGCCCCGTGTGGATCTGGGGCTCCTGCGGCAGTACCATGAGGGACTCATCGCCCTGTCCGCCTGCACGGCGGGCGAGATCCCGAGACGCCTCCTGGAGGACGCCTACCCGGAGGCGAAGAAGGCCGCCCTGCGCTACCGGGAGATCTTCGGGGAGGGGAACTTCTTCCTCGAGCTCCAGGATCACGGGCTTCCGGAGGAGCGGCAGGTGTTCCCGGGACTCATGCGCCTGTCCCGCGAGACGGGCATCCCCCTTGTAGCGACAAACGATGTCCACTACACGGAAAAGCAGGATGCGCAGATGCAGAAGGTGCTGCTGTGCATCCAGACCGGCCGTACCCTCAGTCAGCCGCCGTCGATGGGCTTTACGGGGAGCGAATTCTACCTTAAATCCACACAGGAGATGGCGGAGCTGTTTGCCGCCGTCCCGCAGGCGCTTGCCAATACCGTGCAGATCGCACAGCGGTGCGAGGTGACCTTCACCTTCGGTGAGCGCAAGCTCCCGCATTATACGCAGGAGGGCGTGACGGACAACACCGCCTTCTTCCGGGCACTGTGCCGCAAAGGTCTGCAAAAGCGCTACGGCACCCCGACACAGGAGGCATCTGACCGTCTCGAATACGAGATGCGCATCATCGAGCAGATGGGCTTTGTGGATTATTTCCTCATCGTATGGGATTTCATCCGCTATGCCAGGAGCCAGGACATCCCTGTCGGCCCCGGCAGAGGCTCGGGCGCGGGGTCCCTGTGTGCGTACTGCATCGGCATCACCGGCATCGACCCCATTGCCGGGAACCTCCTGTTCGAGCGCTTTCTGAACCCGGAACGCGTGAGCATGCCGGATTTTGACATCGACTTCTGCATGGAGGGCCGCCCGAAGGTCAAGGAGTATGTCGTGCGCCGCTACGGCAGCGACCATGTGGCCGAGATCATCGCCTTCGATACCATGAAGGCCCGGGCCGCCATCCGGGACGTGGGCCGTGTCATGGAGGTGCCGTATGCGCTGTGTGACAAGGCCGCCAAGCTCATTGACTGGCGTATGAGCATCAAGGAGGCCATCGACCAGGTGGCGCAGCTCGGGGAGCTCTACCGGAGCGATGAGCGCATCCATGCCCTGCTCGATATGGCGCAGCGCGTCGAGGGCATGCCCCGCCATGTGAGCACCCATGCCGCGGGCGTGGTCATCGCTGCCTCCCCCGTGAGCGACTATGTGCCGCTGCAAAAGAACGAGGATACGATCGTCACACAGTACACCATGACCGTGCTCGAACGCCTGGGACTGCTGAAAATGGACTTCCTCGGACTGCGCAACCTCACGATCATCCGCGATGCCGAGCGTGCCGTGCAGATGCGTGACCCGGACTTCTCCGTCGCCGCCATCCCCCTCGATGATGCGGACACCTATGCGCTCATCGCACGGGGGGACACCTCGGGTGTGTTCCAGCTCGAATCGGCCGGGATGCGTTCCTTTCTGACGAAGCTGCGCCCGGAGCATATGGAGGACATCATCGCCGCCCTCGCACTCTACCGTCCCGGCCCCATGGACTCCATCCCGACCTATATCCGCAACCGCCATCACCGGGGGGAGGTCACCTACCTGCATCCGCTGCTCGAGGACATCCTCGACGTCACCTACGGCTGCATCGTCTACCAGGAGCAGGTCATGCAGATCTGCCGGAAGCTGGCCGGATATTCCTACGGGCGGGCGGATCTGGTGCGCCGTGCCATGGCCAAGAAAAAACATGATGCCATGGTGCAGGAGCGTCAGGTCTTTCTGTACGGCTCCGGGAAGGACGACGGCTGCGTGGGTGCGGTCGCAAACGGCGTTCCGGAGGAGACCGCCAACCGGATCTTCGACCAGATGGAGAGCTTTGCGTCCTATGCCTTCAACAAATCCCATGCCGCCGCCTATGCCCTCGTGGCCTACCAGACGGCCTATCTCAAATGCCACTGCTTCGGGGAATACATGGCAGCGCTCATGACGAGCGTCCTCTCCGAGACCCCGAAGCTCCTAAGCTATCTGGAGGAATGCCGCAGCGCCGGCATCACCGTCTGCCCGCCCGATGTGAACACGGGGGAGTGGGGCTTTTCCTACCGGGAGGGTACGATGCGCTTCGGGCTCCTGGCCATCCGCGGGCTCGGCAAGGGCCTCATCGACCGGATGACGGCCGAGCGCCGGCAGAAGGGGCCGTTTACCGGCTTTGTGGATTTCTGCCGCAGGATGAGCCCCCACGGGATGAACAAGCGCACGCTCGAATCCCTTGTGGAAGCCGGAGCGCTCGACAGCCTCGACTGCAACCGCCGCCAGATGCTCCGGAACCTCGAGGAGGTCATGGACGCGGTCACGGGCGGGGAAACGGCCCTCGAGGGGCAGATGAGCCTGTTCGGCGATGCGGACCCCGGCGGGGATCTGCACATCCCGCCGTCCCCGGAGTACGAGCTCACAAGACTGCTCCAGATGGAAAAGAATGCCACGGGCATGTATCTGTCCGGGCATCCCCTCGACGGTCTGCGCTGGCTCCGGACGCTGCTGCACTGCACGGACATTGCCTGTGTCTGCCGGGAGGAGCCGCCGGTCCCGGACGGTACCGTGGTAAGGCTCTTGTGCATGCTCCAGAGCGTCAAGCGCTACCGCACCAAAAAGGGGGAGGATATGGCGTTTGTCACACTCGAGGATCGGGGCGGCACCATGGAAGCGGTGGTGTTCCCGAAGCTCATGAGCGTCACGGCAGGGCGCCTGCATGCGGAGAACCTTGTGTACCTGACCGGGCGCGTCTCGCGCAAGGAGGACGAGGTGAGTCTCATCTGCGAGAGCATCCGCGAGGAATCGGAGCTGCCGCTCATGCTCCGGCAGATGCACCTGTGCATCAAGATCGAAACGCCCGCGGATCTTGGGATCGTGGAAACGCTCCGGGCGCTTGCTGCTTCCGATCCCGGGGATACGGAGGCGGTGCTGTTCCTGACGCAGCAAAAGCGCTACGCATCGTGCCGACCTCCTCTGCGTCTTGCACTGACGGAGCACGTTTATCAGCAGCTGTGCGGGGCGATCGCGCCGGAAAAGCTCGGCTGCATCCCCCGTCTGAGCGGGAGGGGACATGAAAATTGAGAGACCGGCGCGGTATATTTTCAAAAGAATTGGGAAAAAGGACTTGACAGAAAAGGACAAATGTAGTAAAATAGAAGGGTAATGATTATCATCGCTCGTGCAGAATGGAGAATGCAGATATGAAAAAAATCGGTGTACTGACCAGCGGCGGCGACGCTCCGGGCATGAATGCGGCAGTCAGAGCTGTCACTCGTGCGGCGCTTTCCAAGAATATGGAGGTGCTGGGCATCCAGAGAGGCTATGTCGGCCTTCTGAACCGTGAATTTGTAGAAATGTCGGCACGGACCGTATCCGGTATCATCCAGAGGGGCGGTACCTGTCTGTATACGGCACGCTGCCCGGAATTCCGGAACATGGACGGTGTACTCAAGGGTAAGTCAGTTTGTGAGGAGATCGGTCTGGAGGGCCTTGTTGTCATCGGCGGCGACGGCTCCTTCCGCGGCGCAGGCGACCTGTCGAGTGTGGGCATCCCCTGCATCGGCGTTCCCGGCACCATTGACAACGATATCCAGTGTACGGAATACACCATCGGCTATGATACGGCAATGAATACCGCCATGGAGATGATCGACAAGCTGCGTGACACCACACAGTCCCACGACCGCTGCTCCGTTGTGGAGGTCATGGGCCGCAGAGCCGGCTTCATTGCGGTGAACGTGGCCATGGCAGTTGGTGCCGAGGCGGCGCTGACGCTTGAGCGCCCGTATGATCTCAACGAGATCGCCGCCAGAATGACCAAGACCAAGAACGAGAAGAACGGCAAGCACCACTTCATCCTCGTTGTGGCAGAGGGTGTCGGCCAGACCGAGAACATTGCCCGCGAGATCCAGGAGATGACCGGTATCGAGTCGAGAGCGACCATTCTGGGTCATGTCCAGCGCGGCGGATCCCCCACACTGCGTGACCGTGTGATGGCCACCGAGATGGGCTACCATGCCGTGGAGCTGCTTGAACAGGGCATCGGCAACCGCATTGTCGGTCTCAAGGCCGGCAAGGTCTATGACATCGACCTCCAGGAGGGACTTGCCATGAAGAAGCCCTTTATCGATACCAGATATGATATCCTGAACGATACGGCATATTAAAGCCGTCGTCAATACATACACAGAGTAGATGCCTGTGCGTTAAGTGCCAGCCGGACGGGGAGTTGCCGGCAGGACGAAAAGAACCTCGGTTCTTGCGGTACAGGCTTCGCATCCCGCTTCGTATGGCAAGAGTAAAAGCGGGAGCCTGCGTGTTTTTGCGCGGGCTCCCTTCCTTCTTTTCCTGTCATGACAAAGCAGGGGAAGGAGGAATTTTTTATGCTGACACAGAAAAACGCTACCAAAGCCCTTGCCGGGCAGCTGCGGCTGTTCGGGAACCTTCGGGTCCTCATCATCGCCTCGCTCCTGATCGCGATGAGCATCGTATTCGGGAAGCTCCTGGCCTTCAACATCGGCCCATTGCGCATCAGCTTTGAGAACCTGCCCCTCCTGATGGCGGGGATGTTCTTCGGGCCGCTCGTGGGACTCGTGGTGGGCGCCGCCGCCGACCTCATCGGCTGCATGATCGTGGGCTACTCGATCAATCCCATCATCACCCTCGGTGCCGCCGCCATCGGGCTCGTCTCCGGACTGGTGTTCCGGCTCCCGGTACACAAAAACAGGGACGTGCGCCTGGTGATCGCTGTCTTTTCCGCACACATCCTCGGCTCGATGGTCATCAAGTCCGTCGGCCTCATGGTGGGCTACGGCTATACGATCGAGTCGGTCGCCCTGCGCATCCCGCTGTACATCGGCATTTCCATCATTGAAAGTGCAGTACTCTTCTGCCTTCTGCGCAACAAGGCCTTCTCTTCCGAGATCGAAAGAGTGCGCCGCTTATGACCTATGAAGAGGCGCTCGCCTATCTGCAAAGCAGTGCCGGCGTCAAGCTCGGACTCTCCCGTGTCAGGGAGCTGACGGAACGTCTGGGATGTCCGCAGGAAGTCCCGCACGTCCTCCACATCGCCGGCACCAACGGCAAGGGCTCCGTGGGCGCGATGCTGTCGGGCATCCTCACCGCCGCCGGGTACCGGACGGGGCATTTTTCCACCCCCGCGCTCCTCACGCCCTGCGATATGTTCCGCATCAACACGCAGACCGTCTCCGAGGCGCACTTTGCCCGCGCCCTCACACAGGTACGGGCGCAGGCGGAGCATATGGCCGATGCCCCCACGGAATTCGAGCTCCTGGCCGCCTGTGCATACCATCTCTTTGCAGACTGCCGCTTTGCGGTGGTCGAGTGCTGCATGGGCGGGGATACGGACTGCACCAATGTCATCGACGCACCCTGTCTTAGCATCATCACCGGCATTGCCCTTGACCACTGTGCCTATCTTGGAGCGCATGCTGAGGAGATCGCCTTTCATAAGGCGGGCATCCTCAAGCCCGGCTGCCAGGCACTTGTGAACGACACCTGCATGTCCCCCGGTGTGCTTGCAGTGATACGGGAGCGCGCCCGTGCGATCGGCGCCCCCCTGCACACAGTCAGCACCTGCACGGGGACGGGGGAGGCCCCGACCCTTGACGGGACCGTGTACCGCTTTGACGGGAAGGAATATCGGCTCTCCCTGCCGGGGGCGTACCAGATCCGCAATGCGGATACCGTCCTGCATGCCGTCTCGCTCCTGCGCACACAGGGGATCGTGATCCCGGAGGAGGCCGTGCAGGAGGGACTGTCGCAGATCACCTGGCCCGGCCGCTTCGAGGTCCTGCACAGGACACCGGACATCCTCTTTGACGGGGCGCACAACCCTGACGGTATCCTACAGCTGCGGGAGAGCCTTGTGCAGGTGTTCGGTCCTGCTGCGAAGGCGGTCCTTGTCGCCGGGGTCATGGCGGATAAGGACTATGCGGCCTATCCGGAGCTTCTGCATGCGCAGACCGACTGCGTGTTCACCGTCACGCCCGACAATCCCCGCGCCCTGCCCGCCGATGCGCTCGCCCGCACCTTCCGGGCATGCAGCATACCGGCTGCGGCCTGCAAGGGCGTCCCACAGGCCGTCAGGTGCGCTCTGGAGCGGGCAGAGGTGCAGCACCTGCCCGTCCTCGGCATGGGCTCGCTCTACCTCTACCGGGACTTTTGTGAGGCAGTTTCCGGGCTGCTGCTGTGAATTCCGTGATATTCACGAAAAAACACTTGCTTTTTTGTACATTTTGTTGTATACTATAAGTAAGTGTTTTTCTTATTCCCGAAACGCAGAGAGAAAGGATCTGATACAAATGACAAATGTAGGATTTATCGGTGCCGGAAATATGGGCTATGCCATCATGAAGGGGATCGCCGGGAGCAGCCTTGCACAGGAGATGCAGGTCACGGCCTTTGACCCGGATGCACAGAAGCTCTCGCGCCTTGCAGAGCTTGGCATCCGCGGCGCCGCAAGCGGCATGGAGGTCATGGAGCAAAGCAGCATCGTTTTTCTGGCCGTCAAGCCCCAGATGTTCGACGAGGTGCTCTCCCAGATCGCACCGGGCGTGACGGAGGAGACGGTCATCGTGTCCATCGCCGCCGGCATCACTGCACAGTACATTCGGAGCAAGACCATCCCGTCCGCCAAGGTCATCCTCGTGATGCCCAATACCCCCCTCCTCCTTGGAGAGGGCGCAAGTGCACTGGCAAAGTGCGAGGGCGTAACGGAGGAGGAATTTGCGGCCGTGCGCAGTATTTTCGATGCCTGCGGCGTGACGCAGGCACTGCCCGAGGATAAAATGAAGGAGATCATTGCCATCAACGGCTCGAGTCCCGCCTTCATCTATCTCTTTGCCAAGGCCTTCACGGATTATGCCGCAAGCGAGGGCATCGACAGTGCCGCTGCGCTGTCCCTCTTCGCGCAGAGCCTCATCGGCTCGGCAAAGATGCTCACGGATTCCGGCTACTCGGTCGAGGAGCTCATCCGCATGGTATCCTCCCCGGGCGGGACGACCCTTGCCGGACTCGACGAGCTCTACAAGGGCGGCCTCGAAGCCACCGTGGACGCCTGCTGCAAGGCCTGCACCAAGCGTGCCTACGAGCTTTCCAAATAAGCTGCATAACCGCCCGGACAGGCACATATACTCCCAGTGAGAGGAGTTGATGGCATGGAACGCCGTGTGCTTGACCGGATGACCGGTCTGTTCGCCCTGACAGCCGTGTGTACAGCGGCGGGCAGCGTCCTGGCGGCACTGTACCCGGACTGGCACCTCTGGCAGGGGCTGCTGTACCGGCAGGGGATGGGACTGCTGCCGGACGGGCGTCTGCTCACCGGAGTCCTCATGATCCCGCTTGTGTACCTTGCCGTGCTGTTCCTGCTCGGACTGTCGGCCTGGGGGGAGGCAGGTGTGCTCCTGCTGCTGCTCCGGGGGACAGTGCTGGGCGGCGTCCTGACGCTTCTGTACCGCACGGGCGGCGCAGCCGGCGTCCTGACCGCAGTGCTGTTTGTGGTGCCGTATGCCTGTGCAGCGGCGCTCGTGCAGTCCTATGCCACGCTCACGGCCGGACAAAGCACCCGTTGCGTGCGCCGCCGTCTGGCGGGCGAAGGGGAGCCGCCGGTCCTGCGTGCCTATGCACTGCGCTTTGCGGTCTGTGCAGGACTTCTGGCTGTGCTCGGACTTGTGCAGTGTGCCTGGCTGCATCTTGCATATCCTGCATTCCTCGATGTCATGACACAGTGAGGGGTGCATTTCCCTCAAAAAAGAAAGGATGATCAAAATGGGTCTGTTCGGAGGCTATGAACGTGCCGGTGCCGGCATTGCCAAGGACGCACCGCAGAAAAAACCGTTTTTCAGATACTGGGAGCTGGTGTTCCGGAAATTCTGGAAGCTCATTGATGTGAATATGCTGCTCATGGCGAGCCTCCTGCCGCTCATTGCCGCCGTGCTCGTGATCTACTACCTGCTCGAGACCAATGCCGGACTTGCCATGCTGCTCTCGCTGGCCCTTGTGGTGCTCGGTGCCGTGCTCTTCGGACCGACAGTCGCCGGCTGTACGCAGGTGCTGCGCAATTTCGCCAAGGAGAAGCCCTGCTTTCTGATGGAGACCTTCTGGAAGGCATTCCGGGAGAATTTCCGCAAGGCAAGTGTGGTCGGCATCCTCGACATCATTGTGGGACTATCCGTGGTCAGCAGCTTCAAGGTCTACCCGGAGCTCGTGGCCAACACAGGCTCGAATTTCTACTATGTCCTCTTCGTGCTCAGCCTGAGCATCGCCATCACAGTGGCCATGATGAGCTTCTATGCGTACCTGATGATCGTCTCCACGGACTTAAAGCTCGGCGCCGTGCTGAAAAATTCCCTGGCCCTGAGCTTTATCGCACTGAAAAAGAATTTCCTCACCCTGCTCATCGCCGTGCTCGTCATGGGGGGCTTTGCCTTCCTGACCTTCCTGTTCCCGTATTTTCTGACACTGCTGTGGGTGTTCCTGCCCACGGGCTTTGTGGCCTTTATGATCGTGTTCAACTGCTATCCGGTCATCCAGAAGTACGTCATCAATCCCTATTATGCCCAGCGCGGCGAGGTCAGCCCCGAGGCGTCCTATACCCGGACCGAGGGGGAGAACCTCTTTGAGGACCGCGGCGGCAAGGAGGCACCCGTGGAGCCGCCGAAGAAGAAGGGCAAAAAGGGCAAGGTCATCTCCTGAGAGGAGGGGAAGGGATGCTCTATTCCGACCTGATCCGTAAGGCTGTCCACATCGCCTTCCGTGCGCACGAGGGGCAGCTCGACAAGGGCGGCTACCCGTACATCCTGCACCCGCTCCATGTGGCCGAATCCATGGAGACGGAGCTTGAGACCGTGTGTGCGCTGCTCCATGATGTCGTGGAGGATACGCCCCTTGGCTTTGCGGATCTGCGCTCGATGGGGATCCCGGAGGAGGCACTCGGCGTCCTCCGGCTGCTCACCCACGAGGAGGGCGTGCCGTATGATGCATACATCGAGGGGATGCGCGGATGTACAGCGGCACTGCGTGTCAAGCGCAGCGATCTTCTGCACAATCTCGATGCGACTCGTATAGGAGGGGCGGATACGGACCGCCGGGAGAAGTACGAGCGGGCACTGCAGCGGGTGGAGGGATTCCTTGCGGAAGATGACTGCAAAAAAAGTTAAAATTTTTTTGAAAAAACACTTTACAAATCCGGCAGGATGTGGTATAATATGAATTGTTCCGTGTACTTGGACTGGGGGTTACGCCCGTGATCGGGAATTTTGCCTGCCCCTCTCTATGTTACGGAAACTATGAAGCAAAGAGGTGAAAGTAAAATGCTGCGTAAGGAAGAAAAGACGGCAGTGATCGAGCAGAACCGCAACCATGAGACCGACACAGGTTCTCCTGAGGTGCAGATCGCGATCCTGACCCGCCGTATCAATGATCTGACTGAGCACCTGAAGGTACACAAGAAGGATCATCACTCCAGAAGAGGTATGCTGAAGATGATCGGCCGCAGAAGAAACCTGCTGGCCTACCTGAAGAAGAAGGACATCAACAGATACCGTGCGATCATCGCTAAGCTGGGTATCCGTAAGTAAGTATCGCAACAAAAAGGCAGTGGGGATGCCCCTCTGCCTTTCTGTGCATCTTAAAAACACAGATGCCGGCACAAAGCCCTGGCAGACTCCGCCTCATATGTAAGAGGTTAGAAGCAAGGCGCGGAAGGATCCGCTTTTTGCTTCTAAGTTCTTACCTCTGTGAATGTGTGTACCGTCACAAGGTACACCGCAAAGCGGGAGAAGGCACAGGTGCTGTCCGGCGAAACAAGGAGGAAACACGATGTTTGAAAACCACAGAATTTTTGAGACGACCTACGCCGGCCGTCCGCTGATCGTTGAGACCGGCAAGACCTGCGAGCTGTCGAACGGCTCCTGCTGGGTCCGCTACGGCGAAACGACGGTCATGGCCAATGTCACCGCCAGCGCCAAGCCCCGTGACGGGATCGACTTCTTCCCGCTGTCCGTGGACTATGAGGAGCGCCTGTACTCCGTCGGCCGCATTCCCGGCTCCTTCACCAAGCGCGAGGGCAAGCCGTCCGAGAAGGCCATCCTGACCTCCCGTATGGTGGACCGTCCGATCCGCCCGCTCTTCCCGAAGGACATGAGAAACGACGTATCCGTTGTCATGACGGTACTGTCCGTGGATCCCGACTGCTCCCCGGAGATCGCCGGCATGGTAGCGACCTCCATCGCCATCTCCATTTCCGACATCCCGTGGAACGGCCCGATCGCCGGCATCAGTGTCGGCCTGGTGGACGGGGAGATCGTCCTCAATCCGACCCGTGAGCAGAGAGCCAAGAATGACCTCAACCTGACCGTTGCCGGCTCCGCAGAGAAGATCGTCATGATCGAGGCAGGCGCCAACGAGGTGGACGAAATGACTATGCTCGACGCCATCCTCAAGGGCCACGAGGAGATCAAGAAGATGGTTGCCTTCATCAGCGACATCCAGAAGCAGATCGGCAAGCCCAAGTTCGAGTTCGAGTCCCAGGAGATCCCGCACGAGATGTTCGATGCCGTTGAGGCACTCGTGGGCGAGAAGGTCAAGGTCGCACTCGACACCAACGACAAGAATGTAAGAGATGCCCGCATGAAGCCCATCACCGATGAGGTCCATGCCGCATTTGATGAGCAGTACGGTGAGGGCGGCCCTGCCAAGCTCGATGAGTGCCTGTACAAGCTCCAGAAGAAGATCGTCCGCAACTGGCTGTACAACGGCAAGCGCGTGGACGGCAGAGGCATCGACGAGATCCGTCCGCTGGCCGCAGAGGTCGGTGTGGTACCGAGAGTACACGGCTCCGGCCTGTTCACCAGAGGCCAGACCCAGGTCATGACTATTGCCACGCTCGGTCCGGTCTCCGATTCCCAGAAGATCGACGGCCTTGACGAGGAGACCTCCAAGCGTTATATGCATCAGTACAATTTCCCGTCCTACTCCGTCGGCGAGACCAAGCCGTCGAGAGGCCCGGGCAGACGTGAGATCGGCCACGGCGCACTTGCCGAAAAGGCACTTGTTCCGGTACTGCCGAGCGTGGAGGAATTCCCCTACGCCCTGCGTCTGGTATCCGAGGTGCTCTCCTCGAACGGCTCGACCTCCCAGGGGTCCATCTGCGGCTCCACGCTCGCACTGATGGATGCCGGCGTGCCGATCAAGGCACCGGTGGCCGGTATCTCCTGCGGTCTCATCACGCTTCCCGATTCCGATGACTTCATGACCATGGTGGACATCCAGGGGCTGGAGGACTTCTTCGGCGATATGGACTTCAAGGTGGGTGGTACCCACAAGGGTATCACCGCCATCCAGGTGGACATCAAGGTGGACGGACTGACACCGGCCATCATTGCAGAGGCGTTTGAAAAGACCAGAAAGGCGCGTCTGTACATCCTCGATGAGATCATGCTCAAGGCCATCCCGGCACCGCGCAGTGAGGTGGGTACCTATGCACCCAAGATGCTCCAGACTAAGGTGCCGGTGGACAAGATCCGCGACGTCATCGGCTCCGGCGGCAAGGTCATCCAGAAGATCTGCGCCGAGTGCGATGTCAAGATCGATATCAACGACGAGGGCAATGTTTTCGTCAGCGGCCTGGATATGGAGAATGCCCGCAAGGCCATCCAGATCGTGGAGACCATCGCCAACGATCCCGAGGTCGGTGCCATCTACAAGGGCAAGGTCGTGCGCCTGATGAACTTCGGCGCCTTCGTGGAGATCGCTCCCGGCAAGGACGGACTGGTCCACATCTCCCAGCTCGACAACCACCGCGTGGAGCGCGTGGAGGATGTCGTTGCCATCGGCGATGAGATCGTGGTCAAGGTGACCGAGATCGATAAGCAGGGCCGCATCAATCTCTCCCGCAAGGAAGCGCTTGCAGAGATCGCTGCCCGCAAGGGTCAGGCCTGATCCGGAATGACAACACCAGAACGCCGGCTGCATGCAGCCGGCGTTTTTGACAGGAGGAACCGATGAAAACGAAGCTCCGATCCTTATTGAAGGCACAGCCCGTGCTGCTCATTGCAGGAGCGGTGGCCCTGCTCACGATGCTTGCCGTGCCGCCGGATGCGGGGTATCTTGGCTACTGCAATCCCACCGTGCTCATCCAGCTCTTTGCGCTCATGGCAGCCGTGGCAGGCCTGAGAAGCGCCGGCCTCTTTGAAGCCGTGACGGGAATGCTCCTGCGCCGTGCCGGGACCGTCCGGCGGCTTGCTGCGGTCTTTGTGCTGCTCAGCTTCATTTCCGCCATGTTCGTGACCAATGATGTTGCACTCCTCACGCTCGTGCCGCTCACACTGCTGACCTACACGGTGCTGCACGATGAACGCAGCCGCATCCTCACCATCGTGCTGGAAACAGCAGCTGCGAATCTCGGCAGCATGCTCACGCCCATCGGCAATCCGCAGAACATCTACCTCTACGATACCTATCAGCTGACCTTCGGCGCCTTCCTTGGCACCATGCTCCCTTTGGGACTTGTGAGCCTTGTGCTGCTCCTTGCGGGCACGCTCCTGCTCCCGGACACGGCATGCCCCGCACCGGACACGCAATCCGCGCCGATGCGCCGCCTGCCCACCTTTGGCTTTACCGTGCTCTTTGGCATCTGCCTTCTGACAGTCCTTCGGCTTGTGCCCGACTGGTGCTGTCTTGCCGCCGCGCTCCTCATCACGCTCCTCATCGACCGGCGTGTGCTGGCGCGTGTGGATTATGCGCTGCTGCTGACATTTGTCTGCTTCTTTGTGTTTGTAGGGAACATCGGGCGCATCGATGCCGTGCGCACCTTCTTTTCCGGTGTCCTGCAGGGGCATGAGCTCATCGTGTCCGTCCTGCTCTCCCAGGTCATCAGCAATGTCCCGGCTGCCGTGATGCTCTCCGGCTTTACACAGGAGGGGACTGCCCTGCTCATCGGCGTGAACCTCGGAGGCCTGGGCACACTCATCGCTTCCCTGGCAAGTCTCATCTCCTTCCAGCTCTACCGCAGAGCCGAGGGCGCACGCCCCGGACGGTATCTGCTTGCCTTCACACTGGTGAGCATCGCACTGCTTGTGCCGCTCCTGGCTGTGACCTTCCTTGTACAGGGAGGCAGAGCATATGCATGACATCTGGAATCCCTGGCACGGGTGCATCAAATGCAGTGAGGGCTGCCAGAACTGTTATATGTACTTCCTGGACCGGATGCGTGACCGGGACGGCAGTGAGATCTACCGCACCAAAAGCGGCTTCTACTACCCCCTGCAAAGGGACCGCCGGGGAAATTATAAGGTGCAGTCCGGGGAGAAGCTGCGCGTGTGTATGAATTCGGACTTTTTCCTCGAGCAGGCCGATCCGTGGCGGGAGGAGGCGTGGCACATCATGCGCCAGCGTCCCGATGTGATCTTCTTTCTGCTGACCAAGCGCCCCGAGCGCGTCCGGCAGTGCCTTCCGGAGGACTGGGGCGACGGCTGGGAGCATATCTTTTTCAATGTGACGGCCGAGAACCAGCGCCGCGCCGATGAGCGCATCCCGCTGCTGCTCGAGCTGCCGTTCCGGCACAAGGGTGTGATGTGTGCGCCCCTTATCGGTGAGGTGCGCATGGAGCGCTATCTTGCAAGCGGCCAGATCGAGCAGGTGCTGTGCGAGGGGGAGAATTATGACGGTGCAAGACCCTGCCACTATACCTGGGTGAAGCGCCTCCGGGAGGAATGCGAGGCGCATGATGTGACCTTCGTGTTTCTTGGCACCGGCAGGCGCTTTGTCAAGGACGGGAAGCTCTACTGCATCGAGAGGAACAGTCTGCAATCACAGCAGGCATACCGGTCGGGACTGACCTATCTGGGCAGGCCAATGGAGTTTTTACTCTGTGACGATTTTGGCTACCCCATCCCCGAGGAGGAGCGCTATCATCCGGTATTCTGTGACAAATGCGCGACCTGCGGGATGCGCCCGACCTGCAACGGCTGCACGAACTGCGGCAAATGTAAAACATAATACCGATCAACGGAGCAATGCTTATGGGATCCATTAACAACATCATCGAACAAGTGGACAATTTCGTATGGGGCGTGCCCCTGCTCGTGCTCATCATGGCATGCGGCATCTGGCTGTCCTTCCGGTGCGGCTTCATCCAGGTGCGCAGACTCGGCACGGCACTGCGGTACATGCTGCGTGACGAATCGGACGGGGCAGGGGAGGTATCCGCCTTTGCGGCGCTGTGTACCGCACTGTCCGCCACCGTCGGCACGGGGAACATCGTCGGCGTCGCAACGGCCATTGCAGCCGGAGGTCCGGGGGCTCTCTTCTGGATGGAGATCGCGGCCTTCTTCGGCATGGCCACCAAATACGCCGAAGGCCTCCTGGCGGTCAAGTTCCGCACGACGGCCAAGGACGGGACGATCCTCGGCGGCCCCTTCTACTACATCGAAAACGGCCTTGGAAAGCGCTTTGTCTGGCTTGCCAAGCTCTTTTCGCTCTTCGGGGTGCTCGCGGGGCTCCTCGGCATCGGGACGATCACCCAGATCAACGGCATCACCTCGGCGGCCAACCATTTCTTCGACCCCGATTCCCTGCATACCGTCCGGGTGCTCGGGAGTGACGTCACCTGGACGAAGATCCTTGCGGGACTCTTCATCACCGTCTGCGCCGCCCTCATCCTCATCGGCGGCATCCGGCGCATCGCACGGGTCTCCGAGGTCGTGGTGCCGGTCATGATCGTGCTGTATGTGGGCAGCTGTCTGCTCATCATCCTCACGCATTTAACGCAGATCCCCGCGGCCGTTACCGCCATCGTGCAGGGGGCCTTCGGGGTACGGCCCCTGGCCGGCGGCATGGCGGGCTTTGGCGTCGTGCAGCTGTCCATGCGCAGCGGCGTGGCAAGGGGCGTGTTCTCGAATGAAGCGGGACTCGGCTCCGCACCGATCGCTGCGGCCGCCGCCCGCACACGCGAGCCCGTCCGGCAGGGACTGGTCACCATGACCGCGACCTTCATCGATACGATCCTGGTGTGTACCATGACGGGGCTGTCCATCGTCATGGCGGGCAGCTTCGAGAAGGACCTCGAGGGCGTGGAGATCACGACCGATGCCTTCCGGTACGGTCTGCCCTTCCCGGAGCGCGTGTCCTCCTTTCTCCTGATGATCTGCCTTGCCGTGTTCGCCTTCACCACCATCCTCGGCTGGAATTACTATTCCGAGCGGTGCCTGGCATACCTCATCGGCGGCTCCCGCAGGACCGTCACGGTGATCTACCGCTGGATCTATATCGCTGCCGTGTTCATCGGCCCCTATCTGACCGTGGAGGCGGTGTGGAACTTAGCGGACATCTTCAACGGGCTGATGGCCCTGCCGAATGTGACGGCGCTCCTGCTGCTGTCGGGGGTGGTCGCATCGGAAACACGCAGCTACCTTGCCCGGCTGCGCGACGGCACCGCGGAGGGATGATTGCAGTAATAAGCTTTGCCCCGGGAGTATTGTCCCGGGGCAAAGCTTGTTTTGATCTTAATGGACGAGGGCAGACAGTTCGTTACCTTTCTTCTTCCCCCCGTTATAGGCCTCATGATTGCAATAGTGGTTGAGGGGGTCAATCACCACTGATAATATCCTTTTCTTGCGATAACCTCATATGTAGCTATTTCATTTTGATCTATGGTTTCATCGCCAAAAGAATTGGTTGCTTCAAAGCTTTGTGTGGATCCAGCATCCAAGCCAGTGACATTGTGGCCAAAAATAAACATAATTTTATCATTACTGTCCTTGAAAACAAACTGGATATATACAAGCCCATCATCTTCTTCTGCGTTATTTGTGATGCGCCCTGTAATCTTTGTAAACCCAAAATCATCCTCTCTCATTTCTGTGTCTGTTATTTCGTAGTCTACAATATCTCCCCTTGCCTCTACCACTTCATATTTTGGCACAAAGTTTATGCCGTTTTCAAGTGAAACGGAATCATCGATCATTGTTGAAGTGATGCCATTATAAAAATATCCTTTCTCTCCGGGGGCGATAATATCCGGGCAGCTTGAAATGAAATCATAGCTTTGTAGCAAGTGTCCGTTATCATCTTCAAGATCAAATATGCAGTCTTTAAGATATATATTTGTAGTTCCTGTGTTTGTTATTTCTATTATTCCAGAATATTCGCGTGATCCGATTGAATTTGTGTAGTAATGAAAAACTGTATCTGTAACTTCATAGGAAAAGCCGGAAACTTCGTCATCACTCTGTACGCTATCCAAATCGTCACTGCTTTGAACGTCAGGCACACTGCTCGGGTCATCATCCTTCGTATCTGTAACGGATTCTATGATTTGAGTACTACTATTCTGACTTGATGATTCTCCACCACCTGAAACAGCGGAGATCACGATAACAAGAATGAAGAACATGATAAACAGAACGACAATACCAACACCAACGAGCAAAGCGATAAGGCATCCTGACGATGACTGCGGCGTATACAGGCTCATACTCGCCGATCATATCCGAGGCCTTTGCCTGCTGGATCTCATCCTGTGTCATGCGCTCCTCAAACGCCTCCACAACTGAATCCGTATCCGTCGTAACTTGCGCCGGTTTTACCCGGCGCTGCGTTTGCATTATAGACTCTGCATGAGCGCACTCATGTCATAGAGACCGGGCTGCTGCTTGGCGAGGAACACGCCCGCATTCACAGCCCCCACGGCAAAGACCTCCTTGGAGGCAGCGCTGTGGGAGAGGGTGATGACCTCGTCATGTCCGGCGAAAATGATGTCATGCTCGCCGACGATGGTGCCGCCCCGGATGGCGTGCAGGCCGATCTCGGTCTTTTCACGCTTTGCCCGCTTGGAGTGGCGGTCGTATACATAATGGTACTGCCCGTCAAGCGAGGCATTGATGGCATCGGCGATCATCAGGGCCGTGCCGCTCGGGGCATCGAGCTTCTGGTTGTGGTGCTTCTCGACGATCTCAATGTCGAACTGGCCGCCCAGTACAGCCGTTGCCTTTTTGGCAAGCTGCACGAGCAGGTTGATGCCCAGGGACATGTTGAACGAGAAAAAGACCGGAATGGAAGCCGCCGCCTTCTTGATCTGCGCGATCTGTTCCTCACTGTAGCCGGTCGTGGCCAGCACACAGGGGATGCCGCCCGCCAGACAGTAGTCGAGCAGGGTGCCAAGCAGTGCCGGATTGGAGAAGTCGATCACAACATCCGGACGCTCCGTCAGTGCGGTAAAGCTGTCGTAAATGGGGAATTCCCCATATGCCTTGGTGTTCAGATCGATGCCGGCGCAGATCACACAGTCCTCACGGCCCGCAGCCGCTGCTGCAACAGCGTGCCCCATCTTGCCGTTTGCACCCACGATCAGGATCTTGGTCCGTTCCATGGTTTTCTACCTCCTAACGCCAAGTCTTACAGCATGCCGAGCTTCTGCATGGAGCCGCACAGACGCTCCGCTGCCTTGTCACCCATGCGGGTCAGCGGCATCCGGCAGGGACCTGCGGCCATGCCAAGACGGTTCATAGCCTCCTTGACAGGGATCGGGTTGACCTCACAGAACAGACTGTTGATGAGGTCAAGATACTTGAGCTGGAGCACGCCGGCAGCCTGGAAGTCGTTGTCCAGACAGAGCTGCGTGATCTCGTGGGTCTCACGGGGGAGGATGTTCGAGAGTACACTGATGACACCCTTGCCGCCTAAAGACATGATCGGTACGATCATATCGTCATTGCCGCTGTAGATGTCGATGCGGTCCCCACAGGCAGCTGCCACCTGTGCGGTGTAGCTGATGTTGCCGGAGGCCTCCTTGATGGCGGCGATGTTCGGATGATCGGCAAGCCTGCTTACGGTGTCCACCGCAATGGACATGCCCGTGCGGCCGGGGATGTTGTAGAGGATCGAGGGGATGCTCACGCTGTCGGCGATGGCCTTGAAATGCTCATACAGGCCTGCCTGCGTGGTCTTGTTGTAATAGGGGGTGACGAGCAGCAGACCGTCCGCACCGAGCTTTTCCGCCTCCTGGGACAGCTCGACTGCATAATGTGTGTCGTTGCTGCCGGTACCGGCGATGACGGGGACCCTGTGTGCGGTACGCTCCACACAGTAGCGGATGCACTCGCGGTGCTCCTCGTCCGTCATAGTGGAGGACTCGCCGGTGGTGCCGCAGACCACGATGGCATCCGTGCCGTTTTCGATCTGTGCATCGATATTGGTGCCAAAGCCGTCAAAATCAATGGAGCCGTCCTCAAGGAACGGGGTGATAATGGCAACGGCTGCACCGGTAAAAATGGTGTTCTTCATGATGTAACCTCCTCATGGATGGATGCCCGGCATGCACCGGGCATTGCGCATCAATCAAAGTAGCCCTTGGCTGCAAGCAGCTCGGCGAGCAGAACGCCGCCGCCTGCGGCACCTCTCAGGGTGTTGTGGGACAGGCATACAAACTTGTAATCGTACTGCGTATCCTCACGCAGACGGCCCACGGAAACGGCCATGCCGCCCTCCAGACCGCGGTCCAGCTTTGCCTGCGGACGGTTATCCTCTTCAAAGTAGTGGATGAACTGCTTGGGTGCGGAGGGCAGCTCGAGCTCCTGCGGGATGCCCTTGAAGTTCTGCCACAGCTCGAGGATCTGCTCCTTGGTGGGCTTCTTCTCAAAGCTTGCAAAAACAGCTGCCGTATGGCCGTCGGAGACCGGAACGCGCAGGCACTGGGTCGTGATGGACGGTACAGTGGCCTTGACGATCTCGCCGTTCTCGATGGTGCCCCATACCTTCAGCGGCTCCTGCTCGGACTTCTCCTCCTCACCGCCGATGAAGGGGATGAGGTTATCCACCATATCCGGCCAGGTCTCGAAGGTCTTGCCGGCGCCGGAGATGGCCTGATAGGTGCAGGCGAGGACCTTTGTCAGCCCGAATGCCTCACGCAGCGGATGCAGGGCGGGTACATAGCTCTGGATGGAGCAGTTGGACTTGACGGCGATAAAGCCTCTCTTGGTGCCCAGACGCTTTCTCTGTGCCTCGATGATCTCAATGTGCTCCGGATTGAGCTCCGGCACGACCATGGGAACATCGGGGGTGAAGCGGTGAGCGGAATTATTGGAAATGACCGGGCATTCGAGCTTTGCATAGCTCTCCTCGAGCGCACGGATCTCATCCTTCTTCATATCCACGGCGCAGAATACGAAATCCACCTCGGAAGCAATGGCTTCCTTCTCGGCATTCAGGTCACGAACGACCATGCCCTTGAGGGATTCCGGCATCGGAACGGTCATGGCCCAGCGGCTGCCGACAGCCTCCTCATAGGTCTTGCCCGCACTGCGGGGGGAGGCGGCGAGGACCTTGACACGGAACCACGGATGCTCTGCGAGCAGGGTCGCAAAGCGCTGGCCGACCATACCGGTCGCACCGAGGATACCTACATTGTACTGCTTCATAACACATTTCTCCTTTTCCCGGACGCTTAGGACGGAGCGCCCAAAAAATTTGGTGAATAATGAAAAAACCGGTTGAAAACCGGTTCATCATGTGTTATAATAGAATTATTGGCTTATGCTGCCGATAGCTCTCCATCACACATGATGACAGTGCGGCACTTGTTCAGTACAGCACCAGAGACGCATTGCTCAACTGCCTCTCTTCGGCGGCATTGCCTTTCACAGCCCGTCCCGGGGTCTGAGCACCCTCGGAGCTGCTACTCATCGCAGCCGCACCTCTATCCTATTTATTATCATAGCATGTCTGCGTGCATTTGTCAAGTGGTATCTTCAGAAAAATTCATGATCCGGCGTCCGGAACGCCGCCACGCTGAAAAAAGACAGGAAAAGCACAGCAAATACAAAATAAAATAAGGTGAAACCATGAAAAAATCTGATTTTTACTATGACCTTCCCGAAGAATTGATCGCCCAGCACCCGGCCGAGCCCCGCAATGCCTCCCGCATGATGGCCGTGGACCGGGATACGGGCGCGGTATCCCATCATCATTTCTATGACCTGGGGTCGCTCCTGCGGCCCGGTGACCTTCTCGTGCTCAACGATTCCCGCGTGCTGCCGGCACGGTTGTACGGCGAGAAGGAGGGCACGGGCAGCTTTGTGGAATTTCTGCTGCTGCGCGAGCACGGGGACAAGCGCTGGGAGATCATCTGCCGGCCCGGCAAGAAATGCAAGCCCGGCGCCCGGTTCTCCTTCGGCGGCGGCCGTCTGCAAGCGGAGGTCCTCTCCGTGCAGGAGGACGGCAACCGCATCGTGCAGTTTTCCTGCGAGGGGAATTTCTACACGGCCCTGGAGGATGTCGGGCAGATGCCCCTCCCACCGTACATCACCGAAAAGCTCCAGGATAAGGAGCGCTACCAGACGGTGTACTCCCGGGAGCTGGGCTCCGCCGCCGCGCCGACAGCGGGACTGCACTTCACCAAGGAGATGCTTGCAGCGCTCCGGGAGAGCGGCGTGGGGATCGCCTATGTGACGCTCCATGTCGGCCTTGGGACCTTCCGGCCGGTGAAGGAGGAGAACATCCTGGATCATCATATGCACACCGAGCATTTTCTGTTACCGGAGGAGACGGCCGAAGCGATCCTGCGCACGAAGGCACAGGGCGGCCGGGTGATCGCCGTTGGCACGACCTCCTGCCGGACGCTCGAGAGTGCGGCGCAGCGCTGCGAGGGGGCCCTGCATGCCTGTGAGGGGGATACGGATATTTTCATCTATCCGGGCTACACCTTCCGGGTCATCGACGGACTGATCACGAATTTCCATCTGCCCGAGAGCACACTCATCATGCTCGTGTCCGCCTTCATGGGCTATGAGCATACCATGGAGGCCTACCGTATCGCCGTACAGGAGCGCTACCGCTTCTTCTCCTTCGGGGACAGCATGGCCATCCTGCCCGGCCTTGATGCATAGAAAATGCCCCGGCAGCAGCCGGGGCATCGTATCACGGGGTCACAGGGTTTCGGGGACATATTTTTCACGGAAATCAAAGATCGTCAGAGGCATGGAATAGAGATACCCCTGGAAGCTCGTGATATGGTACCGGCGCAGGAAATCCCGGATGTCCTCCGTTTCCACGCCCTCCACGCAGACATCGGCGGAGAAGGCGTCGGCAAGACCGGAAATGACCTGGATGGTCTGCTGGTCGCTGACATTGCGGACCAGATCCTTGACAAACATGCGGTCGATCTTGATGATGTCCACCGGGAGCTCCCGGAGGATGCCGAGCGAGGAGAAGCCCGTACCGAAATCATCGAGTGCGATGCGGATCCCGTGCTCGCGGAACACGCGGCACATGTTCTTGAGGATGACCGTATCGAGCAGGCGGCAGCGCTCCGTGATCTCCAGGCACAGATTTCTGGGCGGCAGTCCTGTGTCCTCCAGCAGGTTCAGGACGGAGGCGACAAAATCGCTCTTTTCGAGCTGTGCATAGGACAGGTTGACATTCACCACCAGATCCGGGTACTTTCCGAGAAGCGGAAGCGTGTCCTCCATGGCACGACGCAGGATCCATTTTCCCAGATCCGGGAACAGGGGATCCTGTTCGAGCACGGGGATGAACTGGATGGGCGGCACACTGCCGTAGTAGTCGTTGTGCCAGCGCAGGAGTGCCTCCATACCTTTGAGCTGCTCGGTGGCAGCATCCACAATGGGCTGGTAGCACAGATAGAAGCCGTCGCATTCATCCGATACGCTGTTGCGGATGACATTGAGCTTTTCGAGCAGCAGACGGTTCTCGTCGCTCAGACGGTTGGCGAAGATGACCATATCGCCGAGCTTTGTGTCCTTGGACTCATAATAGGCGTATTTCAGGCAGGAATACACCGTCTCCATGCTGATGTGGAAGCTCTCGAGCACCACGGCGCCCGCGTTGAGTGACAGGCTCACACGCTCCCCCTTGACGAAGAACTCGTGGGAGAGGATGTTCTGGACGCGCTTGTAGATCTCCGTGAGCGTTTCGATGGGGGTATCACTCGAGATCAGGGCAAACTTGGTGCCGTCCATGCGGTAGAGGAGCCCGGCGTTGGAGAATTCCGTCCGCAGGATCTTGCCGACCTTCTGGAGCACGGAATTACCGAAGGTGTATCCGTAAATATCGTTGACATTGGAGAATTGGTTGATGCCGATGAGCAGCACGGTCGCGCTCTTCTCGCGCCAGCACATCGAGCGCAGGTCATCGAAGAAGCCGTAGAGGCTGCGCAGACCTGTGACCGTGTCGATATAGCTGAGCAGCTCGTGGTTCTTGATGGCACCGCCGAAATAATTGGGCTGCCCGTCCTCGTCAAAGAGCACCACGCCCCGGCAGGTACACATCGCATAGCTGCCGTCGCGGGCAGCGGCACGGTACTGCATATCGTGACCGCGGTCCTCCCCCGAGAAGATCCGGGCAATGCTCGCATGGTAGCTGCTGCGGTCCTCCGGGTGGATGTGCTCCTCCCAGATGTCACCGGCATGGTACATGTACTCACCTGGCAGATCAAAGAAATCAACGGCGGCCTTGGACCACCTGGAATAATCCTCCTTGATGTCACACAGATAGACATAGCTGCCGTCGGCAAGAATGGCAAAGGCTTCATACAGTTCATTGAGCTTGCGCAGGCGCTGTGCATCCATGATGATCCCCCTCCGTTCATGAAAGAATGCGCATATATATCAATTTTATTATAGCATAGTACGCAGGAAAAAGTCAACCGGGTATCAAGGATTCATATAATTTGTATAATATATGCATCTTGCTTTGTGCAAATTCACGATTTTT
Source organism: Oscillospiraceae bacterium (assembly GCA_017460955.1). Taxonomy (GTDB): domain Bacteria; phylum Bacillota; class Clostridia; order Oscillospirales; family Ruminococcaceae; genus UBA3855. The sequence continues at coordinate 95,440 of JAFTZY010000048.1, read as the reverse complement.
TGAGGGACGTCCGGCAAATCTGTCAGGAATCGGCCCGCTCATGTGTATGATAGACAAAAGCCCAAAGGGAGAAAGGCGGGAGGAGGATGCTGACAATGCAACGATCCGAGGAGGCACCGCAAACGGCCATCCGGATGTCGGGCATGACCTTCGCGGCAGTCGATCGGTACCAGGACCTGGTCTACCGGACCGCACTGACGGTAACGGGAAACGTCCCGGATGCGGAGGATGTGATGCAGGAGGTATTTTTCCGGTATTTCCGGTCCCATCCGGTGTTCGAGAGCGAAACGCACGAACGCGCATGGCTCATCCGTGTCACAGTCAATACGGGGCGCAATCTGCTGCGCAGTGCATGGCGGCGCAAGCGCGTTGATTTTGATCCGGAGCTGCTGGTGCAGAGCGAGGAGCAGTCGAGGGATTCGCGGGTGCTGCGTGCCGTGATGGCGCTGCCGGAGAAGTACCGTATTGCCATCTATCTGTATTATTATGAGGAGTATTCCATCCGGGAGATCGCCGAGCTGACGGAGCAGTCGGAATCGGCGGTATCCCAGCAGTTGTCAAGGGGCCGCCGGAAGCTGCGGTCAAAGCTGGGAGGTGCAAAGGCATGAACTTGAAGCATGAGATCAAAAACGCTTATGACAGCGTCCATGCACCGCAGGAGCTGACGGAGCGCATGAAGCGGGAGCTGTACCAGAAGGACTACCATGAAATGGAGGACGAGCTCACCTGTGAGGCGGTGCGTCCTGCCAAGCCCCATGGCGCCCGGTATGTGTTCTACATTGCGGCATCCCTTGCGCTGTGTGCCGGACTCGGTCTGAGTGTGTGGAGCCTGCGCGATCAGCGCACGGACTACAAGCCCGGCACGAATGTGCAGATGCCGGCAGTCTCGGACGTGGATGCGGCGACCGAGCCGACACAGAATGTTACGGAGCCTCCGGCTGCATAATTCCGGGAAACTGTGCGCATACTATCTCTGACGGAGCCGGGTGCTCCGGCGGTATATCACAGCGGAACTGCCGCACATTCCGCACGGATATGCCAGCGCTGTGCGGAGATAGGAGCGACCAACATGAGCAAGAAGCGTCATACCGACCCTCAGGATCAGAATGAGGAGAGCCAGTCCCGTGACGGAGAGCAGACCCATCCCTGCTGCGACTGACGGGATGGCAGAATGCCCCCGATGTTCCGCTTGGAGCATCGGGGGCATTTGCAGTGCAGATCTATTTAAGGAGGGAATTATCAATCGTCAAGGAGCGTGAAGCGTTCCACATCGCCCACGCGGTCCATGAACATGGCCTTCGGGCGTACCCAGACCTCACGGGTCTCGTCGTTTCTGTAAACGACCATTTCCTCGAGCGTTTCGCTGTGCGTGGCCACACCGAGGATGGTGTACAGGCCGCCCTTGAAGTGACGGTAGTGCTGGCCCTCGTGGATCTCGCGGACCTTCGCCTCCTCAGGAAGCTCGGCTGCGGGCTCGGTATTCACAATGTCGTCATGCACGATGATCATGGACGAATACGGCTCCATGTGCAGGAAGGCGTTGTTGTTCTCCACATGCACGGGCTGTCCGCCGAGGACATCGACGAGCGCACCGTAATGCGTGCCGAACTGGAGGTCGAAGGGCTGGTCATCGAGGTTGAGTGCCACATAGACCGTCTGGTCGCCCTGGGACTTGGCAAAGACCATCTGCCGGTTGCGGATGATGAGCGTCTGGTAGCTGCCTGTGCGCAGGGCGGGGTAGGCCCTGTAGATGCGGCCGAGCTTGACGATGTGCCGGTAGATGGGTGCGTTCGTATCCATGTCGCCGATGTTCAGGCACGGACGCATGGGCGAGTCATCGCCGCCCTGCTTGGCGCCCTCGATGCCGAACTCCGAGCCGTAGTAGATCGACGGGATGCCGGGCATCGCATAGAGCAGGGTATAGCAGGTGCCGAGGTAATTCTTGTTGTTCAGGGTGCTGGCCAGGCGGTTGACATCATGGTTATCCACGAAATTGTAGAGCTTGATGCCGCGGTAAATGCCGCCGTTCGTGCCGGACTGGCGGTTGATCGAATAGTCGATCTCGAAATAGTTCTTGTCGTTGTGGGAGGAATAAATGCCCTTGTAGCACTCGTAATTGGTGACGGAATCGAGCATTTCGGGGTTGGCCCAGCGGTTGTAGTCGCCGTGGATGATCTCACCCATGAGCCAGAATTCCGGATTGCGCTCCTTGCAGAAGCTGCGGATGCGCTTGAAGAAATTGAAGTCCATACAGTCGGCTGCATCAAAGCGGATGCCGTCGATGCCGAACTCCTCCATCCAGAAGCGGACTGCATCGAGCAGGTAATTGCACACATCCGGGTTCTGGAGGTTGAGCTTGACCAGATTGTAATGTCCGTTCCAGCCCTCATACCAGAACGGGTCGCCGCACGGGGAGGGACCGCCGAAGTTCAGATTCTGGAACCAGCCGCAGTACGGGGAATTCTGCCCCTTCTCCTGGATGTCGGTGAACGCCCAGAACTTGCGGCCGACGTGGTTGAACACACCGTCGAGGATCACACGGATGCCGTTTTCGTGGAGCGTTTTGCAGATGTTCTTGAACATCTCATTGTCGCCCAGACGGCGGTCGATCATCTTGTAATCGATGGTGTCATAGCCGTGCTCCACGGACTCAAAGACCGGCCCGAAGTAGATCGCATCCACGTTCATTTCCTTGAAATGTGGGATCCATTCGAGGATCTTCTCGAGCCGTCTGACAGGCTCACCGCCCTCGTTGTGCTTCGGCGCACCGCAGAAGCCCAGCGGATAGATATGATAGATAATTGCGTTTTCGTACCAACTCATGAACGATAGCTCCTTCACTTGTATAAACTGATCTTTTTTGCGCCCTGCCCGCGGAGGGCTCCGGGACGCTACCTTGTTATTATACCATGTTTCCGCCCGGACTGCAAGCAAATTGTGAAAAATCATTGATTCGTACAGTATTGAAGCCGCTCTTTTGTTAGGTTTTCACAAAAATGAGAGGGCATTCCTTCCATGTATACCTGCGTCCTGCAGCGGCATACTACTACGGAGCCGCCGCACGGGCGGCGGCGAAAGAGAGGAGCGATGAGCGTGAAGCATTACAGGATCGGAGCGCTTGCCATAGCAGCGGCGGCCGCAGCGCTGATGACAGCATGCGGCAACCGCAATGTGGACGAGGACCGTCCGGGGCATTATATTGCCTCTGAAACGGACGATGCAGGGCTGATGGACAAGGCCGGCGACATCGTCGGGGACGTTGTGGACGGCGGCAGGGAGATCGCAAGCGATGTGGCGCAGGAAGGCCGTGAAATGGTCAGCGAAGCCGCAGATGCGATGGACGGCAGGGAAGAGACCCGGCCCGCCCGCCGATGACACGAGGCGCAGGATCAATGCAGGGGCGGTGTACGGCAGCGTGCGCCGCTTTTGCAGTGTCCCGATGAAATTTTAGTTGACAATGGCGCAATTATCTGGTATAATAAGATGTGGACTGTATGATCCGCTTTATAGCGGGATGCAGGGAACACTGAAATCTTTGCACAAGAAGAAAGGAGGTTCCCGTGCAGCAAGGACGCAACGCACGGGGAACGATCGTATGGAAAACAGACAGATTGATATTACGGCTAAGAATAACAACAATGTCCGCCTCGGACTGATCCCGGGACATTTTGCGACCAACCATTCCCACGTCAATTATTATGTGGACCTGACCACGACCAAGACCACCTACCGTGCCGCCCGCGAAACGGCAAGGGAGCTCTCGAAGTTCTATGCCCATGTCAAGCAGATCGACACCATCCTGTGCTTTGAGGGCACGGAGATGATCGGCTCGTTCCTGGCACGCGACCTGTGCGACCCGGGCAACAGCGTGAACGTCGGCCCCGATGTGGCAGTCATCACGCCGGAGACCAATATGAACAACCAGATGATCTTCCGCGACAACCTCCAGAAGCACATCTATAACAAGGAGATCCTGCTGCTGATGTCCTCGATCTCCACGGGCAAGTCCATCAACCGCTGTGTGGAGTGCCTCCAGTACTACAGCGGCAAGCTCGCCGGAGTGGCCGCCATCTTCAGCGCCGTGAACGAGTACAATGGCATCAAGATCGACTCCGTCTTTACCCTTGATGACATGCCGGAGTACAGCTCCTACATCCCGTCGGAGTGCCCGCAGTGCCGAAGCGGCGTGAAGGTCGATGCCATCGTCAACAGCTACGGCTACTCCAAGATCTGACGCACAGTCCCATGAAGCTTCCGAAGATCGAGTTCAATGCGCCCGTTGTCATCCTCTATACCCTGGCTTCCTTTGTGGTGCTGATGTTCGGGTACGCAACGGGAAATGCATCGACGGATGAATTTTTCACCTGCTATCGGACGAGCGTATCCGATCCGATGATGTGGGTGCGGATGGTGACGTATGTGTTCGGACATGCGGACATCAACCACTATGTGAGCAATTTCTCCCTGATCGCCCTGGCAGGGCCGATGCTGGAGGAAAAGTACGGCAGCCGGAGACTGGCCCTGATGATGTTCATCACCGCCTTTGTGGGCGGCGCCGCCAATGTCCTGCTCAAGGCGGAGGGAGTGCGCGGCGCGAGCGGCATTGCTTTTCTGTTCATCGTGCTGTGCTCGTGTACGTCCGCCAAGAGCGGCAAGATCCCGCTGACGATGATCCTGGTCGTTGCGATCTACATTGGACAGGAGGTCCTGGCCGGCATGACCATGACCGACAATGTCTCCCACATGACCCATATCCTCGGCGGTGTCTGCGGCATCGTATTCGGTCTGTACTACATACAGAAGGGTGTCGAGCCCAAGAAGGTCAAATCCTCATAGAAAAAGGGAATCCCCCGGAGCGGTCCTGGATCGCTTCGGGGGTGTTTTTTGATGGGAAGATTCTTCATGCGCCGTCCGTTTCCTTGTTCAGGAGCGCACTGCGGCTTTTGATGTGCTTGCCGACGATCTCGGAGACATCGGAGACGGACATGAACGCCGAGTAATCGTCCTTCTCGATGATCTTGCGCATGGTGGACAGCTCAATACGCGTGATGACGCAGTAGAGCACGATCTTTTCCCCGGAAATGAGTCCGCTGCCCTCGATGAGAGTGACGGTGCGTCCGAGGGTGCGGTAGATGTCCTCGGCGATCTCCTCACCGTGGTTGGTGATGATCATGACCGCCTTGCCCTGCTGCATGCCGGTGTTGACATAGTCCTCCACACGGGAAACGATGATGTAGGTCAGCATACTGTAGAGCGCACGGTCAAGTCCGAACAGGAGCCCCGCCGTGAGGTAGATCAGCACATTGAAGCCAAGGACGAACTGCCCGACGGAGAAATTGAAGCGCCGGCTCAGGAGGATGGCAAGCGCCTCGGTGCCGTCAAGGCATCCGCCGCCGAGCAGCACGAGCCCCACGCCCACGCCCAGGAGCAGACCGCCAAAGACTGTCGCCAGGAGCTTATCCTCCGTGATGTTGTAGGAGATATGCCCGAACAGCACGAGCGCTGCGGAAAAGACGCCCATGCCCACCAGCGAGCGGATGAAGAAGGAGCGCTCGAGCTTGCGCGCACCGATCCAGACCGCCGGAAGGTTCAGAAGGATCGTCAGAAGTCCCAGGGGGATCGGCGTCTTGGCACTGACGATCATCGCAATGCCGACCATGCCCCCGTCCATGATCTGTGACGGGATGAGCAGCTCCTCGAGGGCCGCCGCTGCCAGAACGCTGCCGACGATGAGCAGGACATAGTGTAGAAACGTGCTTTTGAAAAATGTCTGCATGAAGCCTCCTTTGAGAAACGCATGCCCCCTGTGCCGGATGCATAGGGGGCATGGATAAGCTTATTTGGAGATCACATGGATCCAGCCCTCGGGCGCTTCAATGCGGCCCATCTGGATACCGGTGAGGGTATCGTAGAGCTTCTGGACGGTCGGGCCCATCTGCTCCATACCGGACGGGAATTCAATTGTTTGATCGTGGTTCACGATCTTGCCGACCGGGGAGATGACAGCAGCCGTGCCGCACAGGCCGCACTCTGCAAAGTCCTTGACCTCCTCAAAGAGGACCGGACGCTCCTCGACCTCAAGTCCCAGATATTCCTTGGCAACATAGACCAGGGAGCGTCTGGTGATGGAGGGGAGGATGGAATCGGACTTGGGCGTTACGACCTTGCCGTCCTTGGTGATGAACAGGAAGTTGGCACCGCCGGTCTCCTCGACCTTGGTATGCGTTGCCGGATCGAGGAACATGTTCTCGTCATAGCCCTGTCTGTGTGCATCCATCAGCGTATGCAGACTCATGGCATAGTTCAGGCCTGCCTTGATGTTGCCGGTGCCGTGGGGTGCGGCTCTGTCAAGGTCGGAAACGCGGATGGTGATGGGCTTGGCACCGCCCTTGAAGTAGGGACCTACGGGCGTTGCGAACAGACGGAACTGGTATTCCTCCGCGGGCTTGACACCGATGACGGAGTTGATGCCGAACATGAACGGACGCAGATACAGCGTGGCACCGCTGCCGTAGGGCGGTACCCATGCGGCGTTGGCAGAAACGACCTTCTCGACTGCATCAATGAAGCGGTCCTTCGGGAATACGGGCATTTCCAGACGCTTTGCGGACTGCTCGAGACGCTCGGCGTTCAGGTCCGGGCGGAAGGTCACGATCTTGCCGTCCTTGGTGGTGTAGGCCTTCAGGCCCTCAAAGACGGTCTGTGCGTACTGCAGGACGCAGGCACACTCGCTCATGGTGATGGTGGCTTCCGCGGTGAGGGCACCCTCATCCCATGCGCCGTCCTTGTAGTTGGCAACATAGCGCATATCGGTCTGCTGATAGGCAAACCCGAGGCTGCTCCAGTCGATGTTCTTCTTTTCCATAGTCTTTTCCTTCTTTCATATATATAAAATCAATGAATGGACGATCGGGATCAGATGCGCTCGGCGATCAGGCTGCCCATCCTGTCGCAGCCGACCTGTGTACACCCTTCGGACATGATGTCCCCTGTGCGGTAGCCCTCATCGAGCACCTGTGCCACGGCACGCTCCACGGCATCGGCCTCCTCCATCATATCGAAAGAGTAGCGCAGCATCATGGCAGCCGAGAGAATGGCAGCGATGGGGTTGGCCAGATCCTTGCCGGCGATATCCGGTGCGGAGCCGCCGGAGGGCTCGTACAGTCCGAACTTTCCCTCGGCCAGGGACGCACTCGGCAGCATCCCGATGGAGCCGGTGACCATGGCCGCCTCGTCCGAGAGGATGTCGCCGAACATGTTCTCCGTGACCATCACATCGAACTGTGCCGGATCCTTGACCAGCTGCATGGCGGTGCTGTCCACGAGCGCATGCTCGAGGGTGACCTCCGGGTATTCTGCGGCAAGCTCATTCATGACCTTGCGCCACAGCCGGGAGGAATCGAGAACATTGGCCTTATCGACGCTCGTGACCTTTTTGCGGCGCTTCATGGCGACCTCAAAGGCCTTGATGCCGATGCGGCGGATCTCGTTCTCGTCATACTTGAGCGTATCCACAGCCGTCATCACGCCGTCCACCGCTTCGGTGCGGCGCTCGCCGAAGTACAGACCGCCCGTGAGCTCACGCATGATGAGCATGTCAAAGCCCTTGCTGCTGATGTCCTCACGCAATGTGCAGGCAGCACGCAGCTGCGGATAGAGCACGCAGGGACGCAGGTTGGCAAAGAGCCCGAGGTTCTTGCGCAGGGAGAGCAGACCTGCCTCCGGACGCAGATGACTGGGGAGCTGGTACCACGGGGAGGTGGTGGTGTTGCCGCCGATGGAGCCCATCAGCACGGCATGGCTGTCCTCACAGACGGAGAGCGTTTCCTGTGTCAGCGGCTCACCATAGGCATCGATGGAGCAGCCGCCCATGAGGACCTCCGTCTTGTAGAATGTGTGACCGTATCGTTCGGCGACCCGGTCGAGGACCTTGAGCGCCTGTGTGACGATCTCGGGACCGATCCCGTCACCCTTGATCACAGCGATCTTGCGATTCATAGACTTAACTTCCCTTCTTTCAGAAGATCCGTGCGCAGCACGTTACCTACATTATACTACTTTTCCGCCCGGTTGTCAAGGCAGAATCTCACACCACTGTGGATGCTGTCCTGCACCGAAGCGTGCGGCGTAGACCAGGATGTAGGAGGCATCCTGCGCATTGATGCCGCCTGCGCCGTTTACATCGGCAAGCTGCAGGCAGACGTCCTCGAGTGAGGGATCCGCTGCGATCCGGACATTTTGCTGCTTGGCGCCGATCTGCGCGGAATAGAGCAGCACCCGTGCGGCATCATTGGCATCGACCCTGCCGGAGAGATCGGGGTCGCCCCTCTGGGCGATGAGCGTATCACCGATGAGGTAGCGCTTGCCGCCGATGATGCAGGGAATGCCGCCCTGATAGAAGCCCTCCTTGGCGGAGGCATAGGCCTCCTCGGGGGAACGCCATCCCGCGATGATGAACTGCACGCAGGACAGATCCTCCACCGTCTCCGGCTCACCGAGGGTGCCGTCGTCCAGGACGGGGGAGCGGGTGAGGGAGCTGATGAGCATTTCCGGGGTAAAGAGCGTCGCATCGTCCGCCTCATACATCCCGGAGACGGAGGTGAAGCTGTAGGCGTAGCCGTCGTCCTCCCCGGCGCTCGCGCCGTCAAGGATGAAATAGCTGTTGTCATAGCTCTGCGGACAGTCGGGGAAAATGTCCTCGTAGTACTGGTAGTAGATGTCGTGCATCCGGTAGACGACCGTGCCGTTCTCACCGTCATCGACCTCATAGGTGGTCCCCAGGGCGATGTCATGCGCCTGCATCTCCTCATCGGAGAGCAGGTACAGGCGGTTGGTCACATCCACATAGTACCAGACCCCGGCGATCTGCACGGCGTTCCAGCCGTGGTTCACGCCCGTCATGGAGACAGCCGGGACCCCCACGGCATTGCAGAGCATGGTATAGGCCTTGGTAAAGCCCGCGCAGACGGTCTTTTTTTCCAGGAGTGCGGAGGCAAGGGACTGGTCGAGGTCACCGAACTCGTAGGTGATGTCCTGCCGGAGCGCCTGCCGCAGGTAGCCTGCGCGGTCGTAGTCCGTGTGATAGGTCATAGCCGTGTCGATGTAGTCCTGTGCGGTGTCAATGATCTGCTGCTTGGCGCTCTGGCGTGCCGCGCCGTCCTGGTAGGCATCGTAGACCTTGAGCATCACATACTGCTTCGTGCGCCCGGCACGGGTGATGGAGCCGCCGACATAGGTATTGGACACCCAGAAGAATTCCGGATGGTTGTAGGTGAAGATGAGCACGGTATCGGCGACCTGGTCGTTTGTGAGATCCTCATAATAGAGGTAGTCGCTTTCCGTATAGGTCTTGTCGGAATCATCGATGCGGGTGCAGGCGGCATACAGGGTATTGTAGAGGGTCTGCGCCGGTGCATCGAGCCCGTCATAGAGGTAGCTGCAGGACGTATCGAAGGGATAGCCCTCCTGTGCCGCAGCGGCATGCAGGGAGACCTTCGGCTGCATGGGCAGCACGGGCACGGTGCAGAGCAGGGCACCGAGCAGGAGGGGCAGCAGGAGACGTTTCATGGCAGTCAGCTCCTTAACGTTATGATTGAATCCATTATAGCACAGGCATCGTACATCCGTCAAGGGGAAATGCATAAAAAAACCGCAGTCCGTGATGGGACTGCGGCTTGAAACATATCAGTCGTAACGCAAAGCGTCGATGGGATTCATCTTGGCTGCCTTGTTGGCGGGGTAGTATCCGAAGAACACACCCGTGAGGATGGAGAAGAACACGGAGATCAGGATGGCGGGAACGGAGGGCTGGATCGTGATGGAGATCAGCTCTGCGTATTCCGCATAGAACTGCGTGACCAGCTCCTTGGCGATATAGCCGATGAGCATACCGCCGAGCATACCCGTGAAAATGCCGATGATACCGCCGATGAGGCAGATGAGGATCGCCTCCACGACGAACTGCATCCGGATGGCGGAATTCTGCGCACCGAGGGCCTTGCGGATACCGATCTCCTTCGTGCGCTCCGTGATGGATACGAGCATGATGTTCATGACGCCCACACCGCCGACGATCAGGGAGATGGCCGCGATGACGGAGATGGCAATGGTCACGATGCTGATGACCGTGTTGATCATGCCAAGGTAGGACTGCTCGTTGAAGATGTAGATGGAGATGCCGGCCTTTTCGGCATATTTCTCATCGAAGAACTCCTGCAGCTCCTCCTGGAGCATCACAGGATCGTAATCGGCATTGTAGCGCACCATGGCATAGAACTCATTCTCCGGCTCCTGGTGCATCAGGTGGAGCATCGTGTCGAGCGGCACCACGATGGGTGTTGTCTTGTCGATCTCCTTGGTGCCGGGTGCATACTGACGCTTGTAGATCTGCGGCAGCTCGTCATAGCCGATGATGACAAAATCCGCGGACACGCCGTTGGAGAAGGTCAGGTTGATCGTCTGGCCGATGGGGTCCTCGCCGTTTATGAAATACTGGTTGATGAAGAGGTCCGTGACATATACGGCATTCTTCATCTGCTTGTTGTCCTCATAGCAGATCGTGCGGCCCCTCCGATGGTCGAAGGCAGGGGTGATGTCCATGGCGCCTGACACGTTCATGGTGATGGTCTGGCCCTTGGCATTGCGGGTCGTGGCATTGCCGAAGCTCTCGGACATTTCAAGATCAAAATGATCCGGATACGTGGTCACGAGCTCATCGAGCATCTCACGGGAGATCAGGTCATCCTCAAAGATCGGTGTGTCCTCATCTGTCTGGATCACGATGTCGAAAATGTTCATATTGCCCATGGAATTGAAGGTGTTCGACAGTGTTTTCTGGATGGAGGTACCGATGGTCGTGATCATGATGACCGCACTGATACCGATGATGATGCCGAGCATGGTCAGGAGGGCCCGCATCTTGTTGGCAAAGAGCGAGGTGAACGCAAGCCGGATGTTCTCAATCAGCTGCATAGCTTCTCACCCCCGTATCTGAAATAATGCTGCCGTCACTAATGGTGACGATGCGCTGGGTCTCCTCGGCAAGCTCCGGACTGTGGGTGATGAGCACGATGGTCGTGCCCTCCTCCCGATGGAGCTTGTGGAACAGGTCCATGATCATGCGGCCGGTCTTGGTGTCAAGGGCACCGGTCGGTTCGTCCGCAAGCAGGATGGACGGATGGTTGGCCATGGCTCTTGCAATGGCCACACGCTGCTTCTGGCCGCCGGAGAGCTCATTGGGCTGGTGGTCGGCACGGTCGGCCATATCCACGAGCTCGAGCAGCTCCTCGGCACGCTGCATGCGCTGCTTTCTCGGTATGCCCGCATACATCATGGGCATTTCGATATTCTTCAGGGCATTGGTGCGGGAGATCAGATTGAAGGTCTGGAAGACAAAGCCGATCTCCTTGTTGCGGATGCGGCTGAGCTCGACATCGTTGAGCGTGCTGATGTCCACACCGCCAAGAAGATAGGTGCCCTCCGTCGGACGGTCGAGCGCACCGATGATGTTCATGAGCGTGGATTTGCCCGAGCCGGAGGCGCCGACGATCGAGACAAATTCTCCCTCCGTGACATCGAAGGAGATCCCGTTGAGGATCTGAAGCTCATTGGGCTTTCCGATGTAGTAGCGCTTGATGATGTCCCGCATGGAGATCACAACTTTATTACTCATCTGCGCTCTCCCCGCTATTCTGCAAGCTGCTCAGATCAAAGATCGGAAGGACCTCGCCGTCCTCGTATTCGCCGGCGGTCATGAGGATCTTGGAGCCCTCGGTCGCTTCATCGGAGATGATCTCCGTGTAGTAGCTGCCCTCCATGCCCTTTTCAACGGACAGGAGCTTGGCTCTGGAAACACCGTCGTCGCTGGTCTCCACACCGACCACATAGAAGCCCATATCCTCGTCCCCGCCGATGGCCTCATACGGTACGGACAGGACATCCTTCTTCTCGTCAAGGATGATGCGCACCTTGGCATTCATGCCGATGAGCAGCTCCGTGTCGGAATCGTCGATGGTGATCTCCGCGGAATAGCCGCCGCCGCTGCTGTCGGACATGCCGTAAGGGTTATCGGAGCTCTTGTAGATGTTGACAACGCGGGTGACGGTGGCACTGTATTCCTCATCGCCCGTGGCATTGGTCTTGACAACGGCCTTGAGGCCCTCATGGATCTTGAGGATATCGCTCTCGGCGATGGAGACGGTGATCTTGAGTGCATCGGTATCCTCGATGGTCATGAGTGCGGCAGCCGTCGGGATGGAGCCCTCTGCCACGTTCAGGGAGGTGACGATGCCGCTCTTGGGCGCACGCACGGTACACTCCTCGATGGAATCGGCAAGCTTCTGGAGCTGGTCCTCGGAGGAGGAATCGCTGCTGTAGGCTTCGGCATCCAGGACATCCTGATAGCTCTGGATCGCGGCATTGGCGCTGCGCTCGGCAGAGGCATAGGCATCCTTGGCGTTCTGGACCGCGCTGTCATAGCTCGGGAGCTGCTCGCGCAGGGCATCCAGAGACGCCTGCGTGTTCTGCACAGCGGCCTCCGCATTCTGGTACTGCGCCTCGGCAGCCTCCAGGAGCATAGGATCCTCGATCCCTTCGAGCTGTGCTCTGGCCTGATCGCGCTGTGCAGTCCGGTCATTGAGCTCCTGCTGCAGGGAATCGACCTTGGCATAGGCATTGTCACGGGCCTGCTGCGATTCATCGATACCGCGCTGTGCCTGGTTCAGCGTGACCTCCTTCTCGGTCCTGGCATTTTCCAGGTTGCGCTGGTTGATCTTGTGGGTGTTCTGCGTCATCTGGTCGGCGTTGTTCTGCGACTTGAGCAGGGAGTCATACTGCTGCTGGAGATCGCTGCTGTCGAATTCGCACAGCACGTCGCCCTCCTCCACATGGCTGCCCAGCTCCACGTTGAGGGTCTTGATCTTGGCAGTGACGGTGCTCGTCACATTTACCAGATTCTCACTCTCCACGCTGCCGGAAACATTGATCTCATTGACAATGTCGCGCTTTTCCACGGTGGTCGTTTCCAGCATCATGCTCGTCATGTTCTCCAGCGAGGAGGCAAGACCCGAAAAGCAGGCGGAAACACCCACGATGATCGCTATCAGTATCACGACGATGATAACGACAATAATGACAGTGCGCTTTTTCTTGGATTTCTTCTGAACCTGTTCCATAACTCTTTCCCGGGACGCCGGGAGCTCCTTTCATAGCATTGCCACAGGCAGTGTATTACCTGTGATAGTACAGACCAATTATAGCACAGTTTCTCCCGCTTGTCAAGGGGGTTTGCGTGAAAAAAATCACCGCCGCGGGAACGGCTGCGCACAGAGGTGCTGCACCCGGTATGTAAAGTGTATTTACATCGCGACTCCTATTATACCACAAATTCTGTATATTGTCCACTGTTTCTTTCATAATTAAGACTCCATTAAGGATATTCGTGATTTTGAACGGAGATACATGGGATATGTGACCAAAATTGGTTAATTTGTCCACGCAGTCTTGACAGAAACGGGCGGTCATGGTATAATCATAAGCAGAAACGCTCCTGATAGCTTAATATGAGGAGTGGCATATGGGAGGCAGTACACATGGAAACAAGAGTGGCTATTATCGGCATTATCGTGGAGGATCCGGAGCAGGTGGGGGAGGTCAACGCCATTCTGCACGAATTCGGCAGCTACATCATCGGCCGCATGGGGATCCCCTACCGGCAGCGCGGCATCAACATCATCAGTGTGGCCGTCGATGCGCCGCAGGAGATCATCAGCTCCCTGTCCGGACGGCTCGGACGGCTCGATGGCATTTCGGCCAAGACTGTCTATTCGGATATCCGCACACAGCGCCCGCAGTGACGGGCGCTTCGTCTTTTGCGGACAAATTTCGCGCAGGGGCTTGTAATTTCGTGCCGGATATGGTATGATATATATAATTGTAATTTGTGTTCTGGAGGTCTTACCCATGGCGGAGCCATTTGTATTCAAGGTCAATCTCGGCGGCATGATCGATATCCTTGCCAATCATCTCTACAGCAGCCCGGATGTGTTTATCCGGGAGCTCCTGCAAAACGGCACCGATGCCATCAGCGGCAGACGGCTGCAGGATGCGTCCTTCGGGGAGGGCTGTATCCGGATCGCCGTCACGGAAGGGGAGAGCCTGACCTTTACGGACAACGGCACGGGCCTGACAGAGGAGGAGATCCATCAGTTCCTCGCCGTCATCGGCCAGTCCTCCAAGCGCGACCTCGAAACGGGGCGCATCCTCGAGGACTACATCGGCCGCTTCGGCATCGGCATGCTCTCGTGCTTCATGGTCACCGATGAGATCCGCCTGCGCACCTGCTCGGTCAAGGATCCCTCCCGCGTCTATGAGTGGGTCGGCAAGCCCGACGGCACCTATGTCATCACGCCCTCGGAGACTGCCATGGAGCCCGGTACGGCAATCTTCATCCCTGCCAAGAAGGGCTTCGAGACCTATTTCCGGGAGGAGAAGATCTGCGAGCTCGTGCGCTATTACGGACTGCCCCTGCCGTTCCCGGTGATGATGGAGGGGGCGGAGGAGACCTACCGCATCAACCGCTGGTTCGAGCAGACGCAGGGCGCCTCCGCCGAGGAGCATATCATGCGCCTGGGCAGTGAGATCTTCGGCAGCGAGTTTCTGACCTACATCCCGCTCGAATCCGCATCGGGACTGTTCAGCGGCGTTGCCTACATCCTTCCGCATACCGTATCCGTGCATGCCAAGAACCAGCACCGGATCTATCTGAAAAACATGCTCCTGACCACGGACGGGGAGAGCATCCTGCCGCGCTGGTCGGGCTTCCTGCAATGCTTTCTGAACACCACACAGCTGCGCCCGACCGCCTCCCGCGAGAGCTTTTACGAGGATGAACTGCTGCAGCAGGCACGCGAGGAGCTGGGGAAATGTATCTCCGAATACCTCATGGGGCTGTCCCGTACAAAGCCGGAGCTCCTCGAGGAGATCATCGACATCCACGGCATGACCATCAAGTCCATGGCCGAGGAGGATGAGCGCTTCTTCCGCACCTTCGTGCCCTTCCTGAAATTCGAGACGAACATGGGCACCTTCACCGGCCGGGAGCTGATGATCCGCCGCGATCCCGTGGCCGTGACCCGGAGCATCAACCAGTTCCACCGCACCTCGGCACTCATGCTCGCGCAGGGACAGCTTCTGGTCAATGCATGCTATGTGTACGATGCCTCGCTCCTGGTCCGGATGGCCGAGTTTGAGGAGAACATGCAGATCTACTCGCTCACGGCGGTGGATTTCGATGAATTTCTCGAGGAGCCGTCCGTGCAGACCCAGGTCGATGCCAAGGCGCTCGTGCAGGCGGCATCGGAGAGTCTCAGACGCTTTGACTGCCAGGTGCAGCTCAAAAGCTTCTCCCCTGCGGACCTGCCCGTGTTCTACATGCTCGATGACAGCGCCGAGACCAAGCGGGAGATCGAGCACTCCCTGGAGCATTCCGATGCGCTGTTCGCCTCGATGCTCCGCTCGTTTGCAAGTGAGATCGAGGACTACAAGTCCGTGCTCTATCTCAATGCGCTCAATCCTCTCATCCGCCGCCTGATGGGCCTTGACGATACGAAGCGCCAGCGCGTGTGCGTGGAGATCCTCTATGTGCAGGCGCTCCTGACCGGACGCTTCCCGCTGCAGGGCGGGGAGCTGCCGCTGCTCAACGAGAACCTCATTACCCTGATCGGATGGGGGACCGAAGGAGGGACGGACCATGCGTGACTTTGCCACACTGGAACAGGAATTTGAACAGCACGAGCGGGGGACTGCCCGTCTGGGCGCGATCCGCATGGCCATCGAGGAGGCCGATACCGCGCAGGATGTGCGCTGGCAGTTCCGGTTCCGCTATGATTTTGTCCGGGAATCCATCTTTTCCGGTGACCGCTATCACGGACTCATC
The DNA here is from genome assembly GCA_017460955.1 of Oscillospiraceae bacterium. Classification (GTDB taxonomy): domain Bacteria; phylum Bacillota; class Clostridia; order Oscillospirales; family Ruminococcaceae; genus UBA3855. The sequence continues at coordinate 79,506 of JAFTZY010000048.1, read as the reverse complement.
CGCTTCCCGGAGATGCTGCATTTCTACGGGGAGCATCCGGAGCTTGCTGAGTCCGAGCACTGCCGCTACGATATGCTCATCTGCTTTCGCTGGATCGTGGAGGCGATCTCGGAATTCCCGCAGGTCACCCGCAGTGAAGCGGAATCCTATTTCCGCTCCCTCAAGGAGATGCTGCTCGACCAGGGCAAGAGCCTGAGCTGCTATTTCATGAAGCGCGGGTATTTCTATATGCGCATCGACCGGGATCTGGCAGCGGCCAATTATTACCGTTTCCTCGATGCCCCGCTCGATGACAGCTCGGACGGCAGGCCCCTGTGCTGCAACCATCGGGTGATGTACCAGCTGTATCTGGGCAATGAGGAGGCCGCCCTGCGCGAGGCGGAGCCCATCCTTTCCGGACGGCTGCGGGCATACTGCCTTCCCTATGCGACGCATCACAAATTCCTGCGCTTTTATCTCTCCCGGGGAGAGTACGACAAGGCGGAGGAATATGCCCGCCGGATCGAGCCCAAGGCCGACGGCGACCCCTTCGAGCTTTACATGATCGGTACGCTCATGAGCCTGTGGAGCGTGTGCGATCCACAGCACGGGCTTGCGCTCTTCCGGCGCAACCGCAGATTTTACGACGCCTCGGAAAATCCCTGGCAGCGGCTTCTCTTTGCCACGGGTGCATACCATTTGCTGCGCACACAGGGAGCGCAGGAGGAGGCGCTCTCGGAGCAGTTCCTGGAAACCGCAACGCAGCTTGCCGGGCAGTTCCGGGAGCGCGACGGGACGGACGATTATCTGCGCGGCATCCGCTTTGAGGAATTTGTCCAGGTATGACGGACAGGAGGGAGACCATGCCCGATTTTGCACAGATGGAGGCGCAGTTCCAGACACTCGGGACCGGCAGTGCCCGCCTTGCCGGTATCCGCAGCGCCATCCGGGAGGCGGACGCCTGGCAGGCACTGCGCTGGCAGTTCCGGTTCCGGTACGATTATCTCAAGGAATCCGTGTTCAGCGGGGACCGGTACTATGCCATGATCGTGTTCCCGGAGCTGACGGCGCTGTACGACGACCATCCGAAATTACAGGAGGATGAGCAGGTGTCCTACTATCTGCTCATCGCCTTTAAATGGATCGTGGAGGCGGCACCGGAATTCCCGCAGATCTCCCGGGAGGAGATCGAGGGGTATTTCCGGATGTTCAAGCAGCGTCTCCTCGAGCAGGGGAAGAGCCTGAGCATCTACTACATGAAGCGCTGCCTGTTCTACATGCATGTGGACCGGGATCTGGCAGCCGCGAATTTCTATCGCTTCCTCGATGCGCCCCTCGACGACATCTCCGACGGCAAGGCGCTCTGGTATGACCAGCAGGCGATGTTCTACCTGTCCGTCGGGCAGGAGGAGGCGGCAAAGAAGGCGGCAAAGCCCATTTTTGAAGGGCGCATGAAGTCAAACGCCCTTCCGCAGGCGACGTACCACGATTTTATCCGCTATTATCTCAGGCACGGCCGGTATGAGGAGGCACTGCACGATGCCGCCGTCATCGAAGGGCGCGTGAACGGGGACCCGTACTATCTCGATATCCTCGGCACGCTCCTGAGTCTTGCCGCCGTGACCGATCCCGCACACGGCGCAGCGCTGTTCAACCGGAACTACCCGCTGTACCTTGCATCGAAAAATCCCTTCCTGACCATGTGCTTTGCCATCGGCAGTGCCCATCTGCTGGATGCACTGCCCGATCCGTCGCTCCTGCGCGTGCCCCACAGCGCACCGATCTGTAAAGCCGTGCAGGACGGGGACATCCGCTCGTGTGCTCTGTCGCTCAGGGAGAGCGCATCCGAGCTTGCCGCACGGTTCGATGCCCGCAACGGCACACAGGATTTTATGAATATGCTCGGAGCCCATCCGATCAAATAAGGAGGTCATCACTATGTTTTCACCCGAAGCACTGCTGCAGCAGATCCACGACATGGAGCACGGTCCGGAACGCCTGGAGGCGATCGCGGCGGCCATCCGTCAGGCGGATGACGAGAGCGCCCATTACTGGCGCATCCATCTGCGGTATGACTATGTCCAGGAATCCGTCTTTCACGGGGATAATTTCAAGGCCATCATCTGTTTTCCGGAGCTTCTGAAGGTCTTTGACGAGCATCCGGAATACGAGGAGGACACCTGGGACGACATTATGCTTGCCTTCAAGTGGGTGCTCGACAATATGACGGATTACTACCAGATCACCCGTGAGGAGATCGAGCGCTACTATGAGGAATATTCCAAGCGCTGCAAGAAGTTCGGCATCACCGAGCGCGTGTACTACATGAAGCTTGCCGACTTCCTTCTGCCCATCGACAAGGAGCGGGCCAAGGAGGCCTATGATGCCTTCCGGAGCGCCGCGTATGACCGCGGCAAGCGCGGTGCCGGCAGCGACTGCAAGGCCTGTGAGGCCAATTACAACATGCGCTATTCCCTGATCTTCGGACAGGAGGAGGAAGCTTTGCGCTTTGCCGCCCCCATCCTGAGCGGGGAACTGCGCTGTGCCGAGATCCCGCATGAGACCTACAGCTATCTGTGCTGGCACTACCTGTACAAGGGTGATCTTTCGGAAGCGCTGTACTACGGCGCCCTTGCCGAGCGGCTCGTCAACGGGGAGCCGGAGCATCTGGACAGCATCGGCACCCTGCTTGAGCTGTACAGTGTGACCGATCCGAACCACGGCTGGAAGCTCCTCAAGGAGAACGTCACTCAGTACCTGGACTGCCATAATCCCTACATGCAGATGTGCTTTGCAACGGGTGCCTACCGTGTGCTGCATGCCCTTCCGGATGAGATCCTGCAGGACATCACGCACAATCCGCTGATACTGTCCCTGCCGATCAAGAGCGGGAGCGGGGAAGTGCGCCTGAAGGACATCCACGACCATTTTGAAAAGACCGCCACGGAGCTCTCGCAGCGCTTTGACGAGCGCAACGGCAGTTCCTATTATATGGACCTCCTGCGCACACAGCTCAAAGCCCCGGAGGAGGAAAGTGCGCCCGCATCCGAGGAAGCGCCGGCACATTCCCTGCACGGGCTTGTTCAGAGGGCACCGTCGATCCTGGCCGTGTTCGTACCGGAGCAGATCGGACTTGACGCCGTCTGCGAGCGGGTGAAGGCCAATGCCCCGGACGGGTTCGAGCTCATCACCTGTCTGTATGAGGAGGAGCAGTTCTTTGTGACCGTGCGCTATGAGGAGCGCCTGTACGAGGCCGTGATCGTATCGGCGGATACGATGCCGCCCGAGATCCCGTGCCGTCCGTTCAACGGCCTTGACCGGGAGGGCCTCCAGGCCATGCTCGCGAGCCCCGCACGCTATGCCGTACACTATGATTTCAGCGGTGATCCGTTCCTGTCCTATCATATCCTGCTAAAGCTTCTGCATACTGCCTTCCCGGATATGGCGGGCGTTGTGGATCTGGTCGAGCAGAAGGCCTACCCTGAGACCTGGGTGCGCTTTGTCAGCGAGTGCCGGGATGCGGTAACGGCCGATGACCTGTTCGGCCTGTACATCGCCGCGAACGAGGAGGAGACCGAGATCTGGATCACGACCGTCGGGATGCGCTGCATGGGTCTGCGGGAGCTTGAGGCAGCCGGTGTGACGCCGGACAACTTCAATCTGGCTGTAGATATCCTGTGCGCCGCTGCAAGGGCCGCGATCGAACGCGGCGTGCTGCCCGATGAGGGAGAGGTGTTCACGCAGGTGAACTACGGCGAGGAGCCGTATGAGGTGTTATGGCAGAGCTCGGAAAAGCTCCGTCACGAGCGGCCGGAGGCGCTGTGCGGCAGGCTCGAGCGGGAGCTGCCCGGTGCGGTCCTCTACATCCGCACCGATGAGGGCGATGTGCTCCCGGCGGAATGCACCGTCTTTGAGGATTACGATCAGCTCGACTGCCCGAACTCGAGACGCAACTTCATGCGCCGCATCCGTCTTGCCAAGCAGAGCTTCCCGCTCTTTGCCAAGGCCGTGCAGCACCCCTTTGAGCGTGCCGCCGTTCGTATGGAATTCCAGGTGGATGAGGAGCTTGCGGACGAATACGGCTACAGCATCGAGCTGCTGTGGTGCGAGATCGACCGCGTGGAGGACGGCCGCATCATCGGCGTGGTCGCCGATACCTCCGAGGCAGTCCCCGCCGTCAAGGAGGGCGACGAGGTCGAGATCGTCGGCGACCGTGCCGCAGGCTGGGCCATCCAGCCCCAGGGCTTCCCCCGTGTTATCTATGAGGATGAGGGTGCCCTCCTGTTGGAGGTGGGGCTGGCATGAAACGCATCGTTATGTTTGCAGCCGCCATTGTGATCATGCTGGTGATCATCGCCATCTCCATCTACACGATCAACCACATCGGGGATGTGAACCGTCAGCGCCAGGAGCAGGACGATGCGTCCAGCTTCGCGGCCAATATCATCATCCAGACGGAGACGCTCAGTGTCTGGGACCGCCTGCGCGAGGAACGCGCCACACAGGCCGTTGTGCTCGAGACCGATGAGAACGGCCAGGTGATCGCCGTGCCGCAGGAGGAGGGGACGGATGTGCAGCCCGATGCCGATGCGGAGCCGGCGGCCCCCGGTGAGGAGGAACAGACCGAGCCCGGTGACAGTGCGCAGGATGCCGACGCACCGGATGAACCGGTCTCTGCTGACCCCGTTCTCCCCGAGGATGAGCAGACAGCGACTACAGCCGCACAGTGAATAGGAGGGATACAGATTGAAACCGAAGAAGAGCCTTGCGCTGCGCATTTTCATCCTTGTGATCTGCGCAGCTATGCTGCTGGGCTTTATCCTGCTTCCGCTCCTGCGGATGTAAGGCGGATCCCCCTGAACCGCATGCAGTTCAGGGGGATCCTTATTAGATATAAGAAGACCGCTCCCGAAGAACGGGAGCGGTCCTGTTTTTGATCGGATGGGCGATCAGGAATTCACGGGGAGTACCACAAGGTCTACGAGGGACTTCATGATGTTGACAGCATCGGCAAATGCCATGACGCCATTCTGGTCCACATCGGCGTTCTTGACGCCCTGTGCGGTCAGAGTGAAGGAACCGAGCTGATCCTTGTTCACGCAGATAACATCGATGATGTCGCAGTCACCGTCCACATCGGCATCGCCCCAGAGGGTAACATCCAGTTCGCCGGAGGTGGGTGCCTGTGTCGGTTCATCGGTTGTAGGTTCGGTGGGCTCTACTACGCTTGCGTAGGTCAGCTCAGCCGTAACGCTGCTTGCATTCTGGGACCAGATCTGGAACTGGATCTCCGTTACACCGGACGGGATGTCAGCGGTAACGGTGATAAGGCCGTCGCTTCCTGCTGTTTCAGCATACTGAACGGGCTGTTCCCAGTTGCCGTTGTTCATGTAGCCGATGCAGCCGTTTGCATAGTTGCCGCTGCCGACATTGGCAGTCACAGTCACAGCGATGGCATCGGTCACATCGATCGCATAGATCATGTCGCTCTGCTTGGTGACCTTGCCGTCAACGACCTCCGTCTGTGTGGGGACCTGTGTCTCGGGTTCGGTCGGAGCCTGCGTCGAGGGCTGTGTGGGTGCCTGGGTCGGATCCTCACTGCCGCTCGTTGCCGGCTCAGTCGGGTCTACGACCACGCTGCCCATGCCGTAATCGTGCGGGAACTCTACCTCCGTTGCGCTTGTCAGAACGGTATCTGCGGTCGTGCCGCTGCCGCCGAACTTCTCATAAAGGCCTGCGCATGCGAGCACGAAGCAGCCGTTGTAATCAAGTGCGGGCTCGGTGAACTGGTAGGAATTCTGATTGTCCTCGTAATTGCCGGAGGAATCCATACCGCCGATGAGCGCGCCGTACAGGGTGTTGGTCATGGAGGTGTTGGCTGCCGGATCGCCCGTACCGGGGTTGGCAGCTCTGTGATGGATGTGCGTCGGCCACTTGGAGCCGTAGCCGATCAGGAAGCTGTAGCCGTAGGAGTTCTGGCCGAGGATGACATCCATATTGTGTGCAGCTGCCTCGGCAAGACCGCTGTCGCCGCTCTTGAGTGCCATCATCTGGAGTGCACAATTGTAACGTGCTGCGCCCCAGCCGTTGCCGTTGTAGCTGGTGGTGGACAGGCCGCCCTGGCCGTTGATCTCGACCTTCAGCTCGTTTGCATACTTGGAGGTCTCATAGCCCATATCGCAAAGCAGGGCTGCATAACCGGAATATACCTTGTCCCAGCAGTACAGATAGCCGTCATAATCGCCGTTGCTGTATGCCTTGTCACCGGTCAGGGTGATGGGAGGCGTGTAGCCGGACGGGAGCTTGCCGCCGTTGGAGGCGATGTCCACCCAGAGCTGGCCCCACGCGATGTCGTCCTTCAGGGACGTTGCATTGTACATGTTGGCACGGGCGCTGACGCTGCCGACGCTCGGGTACTTCGCTGCAAAATTGGACAGAGCCTTGGCATAGGTCAGGCACTGTGCAGCATATGCAGAATCGGAATCCTGGAAAACAATTGCGGTGGATGCAAGCGCTGCTGCCATGTCACCGGCGGAGTCCGCATGCGGATTGGAGGCATCTGCCCAGTAGGTCGTGCGGGTGAACTGGGAGGCATCCTCGGGCGGGCACCAGATGCCGCTCGTGCTGTGATCCTCACCCTCCGTGGCGACCTGATCGACATAGCAGATAACATTGTTGCTGCTGTCGAGGTAGGTGACCTTCATAAAGTAATCGCAGGCATACTTGAGGATGTACTTGACATGATCGACCTGACCGATGTCCTGATATGCCGACGGATAGCTGATATAGGACCATGCAAGGCTCGAGATCGAGAAGCCGATGGTATTGGAGAACTTGATGTGGTCGCCGGCATCATGATAGCCGCCGGAGATGTCCACGATGTCAGAGCCGTTGTTGGCGGCCTTGACAGCCTCCTTGGATGCGCTTGACAGACCCTGTGCCGTGCTCAGGGATACCTTACCGTCCTGCGGATGGCAGTTGCCCCTCCATGTCAGAGCATTGCCGTCCACTCCGGTACCGCACTGGTTGGCATCCCAGAAATACAGGGACAGCTCAAGAGCCTCGCCGTAATCCTCATGCGTTGCGGCCGAGACCGGTGTGCTGCTGAAGGGCACAAGACCCGTACCCATGAGCAGTGCAGCGCTCATTGCACCGGCAAGCAGGCGCTTTTTCAGGCTTGTTTGGTTTTTCATATGCTTCCTCCTTAAAGAATTGTTGGGTTTTCCGCCGGGACCGAAGGATACGCAGAAACCGCCGATCCCCGCCGTATGCAACGTGTTCACAAACACGTCACATATACATTTTTAGTATAACATAGAATCTCCTGGAAATCAACCGGAAATTTCATGTCCTGCTAAAATTTAGAGAAATTAACCAAAATATGTGTATCAAATTTATACAGACTACACATATACAGTGGAGAAAACAGAGATGCCGTGCGCTGTATCGTTTTACGATCCTGATATTTTGCGGATGCTATACCGACTGTATTGACAAATCTCACAAAATGTGGTATGATAGGGATGAGATATTTGCCGCCTGCATCACTGGGGTGATGCAGGGAACAAGAGAATACAAGGAGAGATCATAGCATGAACAAACGACGCTTTGCAGCACTGCTCTTTGCGGCGGTGCTTTGCACGCAGCTTCTGCCCGGAAGGGTCTGGGCGCAGGAGACGCCCGCCTCCGAGGTGGCCGAGACACCGGAGGAGATCGCAGCGCACCTGTATGAGGACCCGGACCGCTTTGTAAGCACGCCCGTGTATCCCGTCTATGAGGCGACGCCGAGCGTGTCGAGCCTGACGCACAACAGCCGCTTTGCGGATTACATGCCCGTGAGCGGCATCGATGTGTCGAAGTTCCAGGGGACCGTCAACTGGGCGGGGGTCGCAACGGATGATGTGGATTTTGCGATCATCCGCGTGGGCTGCCGCGGGTATGACACCGGGGCGCTCATCTATGACGAGAAGTTCGAGCCGAACATCCGCAATGCGGCTACGGCGGGCCTGGATACGGGCGTCTATTTCCGGACGCAGGCGATCACAACGGCCGAGGCGGTCGAGGAGGCCAATTTCGTCATCGACCATATCAAGAAATTCCAGGTGACCATGCCGGTCTACTTCGACATCGAGGCCATTGATTATGACGAAGGACGCCTGGACAATGCCGGTCTTTCCAAGGCGCAGAAAACGGCGCTGTGCGAGGCCTTCTGCTCGACGATCCGGGCTGCCGGGTACGAAGCGGGCGTGTATGCCAATATGTACTGGCTGAACAATATGATCGATGCCGCCTCACTCTCGGCGAAATACCCCATCTGGCTTGCCAATTACACGAATCAGACCAGCTACACGGGCACCTACGGGATGTGGCAGTTCTCGAGCACGGGCAGTGTGACGGGCATCGACGGCAATGTGGACCGCGATGTGCGCTACTCGAAGAAGATCCACTACTCCGTCAGCAGCCTGACCCTTGAACAGATCGGCGAAACGGCGATCCCGGTCATCACGGGGGAGGGGAGCATCACCTACAGCTCCTCCGCGCCGGGGGTCGCCAAGGTGGACAGCAGCGGCGTCATCACTGCCGTTGCCGACGGTACCGCGCAGATCACCGCGACCTCCTCGAACGGCTCCAAAACGACGCTGACCGTCAAGGTGGAGTCGCCGTCCCCCATCGAGCTTGACTATACAAAAGCGCTCCTGCGCAGCGTGGGGGAGACCGTCAGGATCTACACCGATCCGCCCTCCGGCTTCACCTTCACCTCCCGCCACCCGAGTGTGGCGACCGTGTCCTCCGACGGCACGGTCACCGCAGCGGGCTTCGGGCAGGCCACCATTGTGGTCTCCGACGGGAAGGGACATTCCGAGCTGTGCATCGTGACTGTGCGGCACAGCGATCCGCTCATCGGCGACTGCAATCTTGACAATGCCGTGAATGCGATCGATGCTTCATGCATCCTGTACTATGCAGCCAGAGCCGGTGCCAAGGACCCGCTGCGTTATAATGATGCACTGACCGCACTGTACGATTACGACGGCAGCGGCAGGATCGATGCCAACGACGGCTGCGAGGTGCTCATCTACAGCGCCAAGGCCGGTGCCGGCGTGTTTGCAAAGACCGGCGAATGGCCCATATACCAACAAAAACATCTGCCCCGAAGCGGTCCAAAACGCTTCGGGGCAGCTTTTTGTGTTACGGCTCATGCATCGCCGCCGCGGATCAGGCCGAGGATCTCATCGGGGGTAAAGACATACTTTTTGTCGCAGAAATGGCAGCAGACCTCGATGTCCTCCCCGGTGTCGGCAAGCTTTTGCAGCTCCTCACGGCCGATGCTGACAAGCACCCGCGAGGTGCGCTCCCGGCTGCAATCGCAGTGATAGGTGACCTCGGCGCCGTCAAGGAGGTTGGGCTCGAGCCCGTCCAGGCAGCGCAGGACGATATCCTCCGCCGTCAGCCCCTCCTCGAGCATCTGCGTGACATGGGGCATCGCAGCGACGTTCTTTTCGAGAATGGGGATGCAGGCTTCATCCGCAAAGGGCAGGAGCTGGATGAGGAAGCCCCCCGCATGGCGCACGCTCAGGTCCGGGGCGACCAGAACGCCCAGACTCAGGACCGTCGGGATCTGCTCACTGTCGGCATAGTAGCTGGCAATGTCCTCGGCGATCTCACCGGAGACGAGCGGGATGGTCCCGACATACGGCTCCTTGAGGCCGAGGTCCTTGATGACCGAGAGCGTCCCGGCGCCCACGGCACCGCCCACATCGAGCTTGCCCCTGGCATTGAGCGGGATCTCGACGATGTAGTTGTTCGCATAGCACTTGACATTGCCCCAGCTGTCGGCGACCGCTGCCATGCCGCCGATGGGACCGTCCCCGTCGATGCGCAGTGTGAGCTGGTCCCCCTCGTTCTTCTGCCCGTACCCCATCAGGGAGGCGGCTGTGGCAAGCCGTCCGAGTGCGGCAGTGACCACAGCGGAGGGCTGGTGGTAGCGTTCGATGACGGACACGATATCCGTCGAATCAATGGCGGAGGCAACAACGCTGCCGTCCGCGGATATGGCACGTTTGATGATGCTCATAGGGATCCCTCATTTCTGTTGTTGTGTGTTGTGATCGGTGGGCTTTCCGGCGGCAAAGAGGATGCGCTCGGTCGTTTCCGTGACAGGGGAGAGCACCTCGGGCGTATCGAGCCCCGCATCCGCATCGAAGGTGCCAAGGAGCACAAGGCCGGCCCTTGCAAGTGCCGACTCGATCTCCTCCTGCGGGTATGCACGCTCCGTGATGCACTCATCCGTCCGGTCATACAGTCCCGTCTCCGGATCCTGCGAAAAGAAGGTCAGCTGCATCTCGACTGTCTCGCCGTCCTCCAATAGACGGTTGTCCCATGTGCAGAACACCTCCTCGAGGTCGTACAGGAACACCTTGTCGGCCAGGATCTCCCGGTGCTTGTATAGGGTGTTCATATCGAAGAGGAAGAGCCCGCCCGGCTGTGCAAAGAGCGATACCCGGTCAAAGACCCGCTGCACATCCGCCAAGGAAGGCAGGTGATTGAGACTGTCGAGCATGCAGGTGGTGATGTCGATGGTGCCGAACATATCCAGCTCGCGCATATCCTGGCACAGGTACTGGATCGGCAGACCGCTTTGCAGCTTCTTGTCCATGGCAGCCCCGAGCATGGCGGGGGAGCTGTCCACGCCGATGACGTCGTACCCCAGGCGTGCAAGCGCCTCGGAGAACGAGCCGCTGCCGCAGGCAAGGTCGAGCAGGAGCGTGCCGTCGGTGTCCGTTTGCAGAAAGCGCTTAGCAAGGGCCCGGATGCGCAGGGCACGCTTTTCGTATTCCACATTGCGTGTCAGCAGATCGTAGAAGGGTGCGAAATTCAGATACTCCATGGGTTCACCTCGAAAATGACAGCCCTCGCCGGGGACGGCTGAGGGCTGTGTGGGATCAGTTTTCCTTGAGTGCGCAGCAGTGCTTGTACTTCTTGCCGCTGCCGCACGGACACGGATCGTTCGGGCCGACCTTCTTGGCACGGCGGGCCTCCACGCTGCCGGCATTGGGGGCATCGGGCTTGGCGACCTGCTCACGCTGCGGTGCCTGGGCGCCCTGGATCTGGATGGTCAGCAGCATGCGGACCGTATCCTCACGGATGCTCTCGACCATGGCATCGAACATGTCAAAGCCCTCATAGCGGTATTCGACAACGGGGTTCTTCTGGCCGTAGCTTCTCAGGGAGATACCGCGCTTGAGCTCCTGCATATCGTCGATATGGGCCATCCACTTGGTATCCACGACCTTGAGCATGACAACGCGCTCGAGCTCACGGATGATGTTCTCACCGTAGGTCGCTTCCTTCTCGTTGTAGCGGGTCTTGATCTTATCGGTCAGAAGCTCGATGATGCCGCTCTTGGTCTGCTTGGGCAGCTCCTCCTCACTGAACACAAGGTCGCCGTCCTCCAGGAGCCAGCCGTAGAAGTAATCCTTCAGACCGACGAGGTTCCAGTCCTCCTGGTTGTCCTCCTCGGCAAGGTACTGACCGGCAACGGTCGCAACGAGCTCCTCCATCATCTTGAGGATGGAGTCGTGCAGATCCTCACCGTCGAGCACCTGACGGCGCTGCTTGTAGATGATCTCACGCTGGGCGTTCATAACGTCATCGTAGTTGAGGGTATTCTTACGGATGGAGAAGTTTCTGCCCTCGACCTTCTTCTGGGAGGAGGCGATGATCTTGGTCAGCCATTTGCTCTCGATGGGCTGGTCCTCCTCGACATTGAGGGATTTCATGACAGCCTCCATGCGGTCACCGGCGAAGATGCGCATCAGGTCGTCCTCCACGGACAGGAAGAAGCGGCTCTCACCGGGGTCGCCCTGACGGCCGGAACGGCCGCGCAGCTGGTTGTCGATACGTCTGGACTCGTGGCGCTCGGTACCGATAATGAACAGACCGCCCGCCTCACGCACGGCAACAGCAGCCTCCTTGACCTGCTCGTCAAATTTGGCATACAGCTCTCTGTAGACCTTGCGGGCAGCTAAGATCTCCTCGTTGTCCGTATCCGCAAAGCCGATGGCCTCGTTGATGAGGTCCTCCTCGTATTCCATCTTGCGCAGCTCTGCCTTGGCGGAGAACTCGGCATTACCGCCGAGGATGATGTCGGTACCACGGCCCGCCATGTTGGTAGCGATGGTGACCGCACCGAGCTTGCCGGCCTGTGCCACGATCTCTGCTTCCTTGGCATGGTACTTGGCATTGAGGACCTCGTGCTTGATGCCGCGGCGCTTGAGGAGCTTCGAGAGCAGCTCGGACTTCTCAATGGAGACCGTGCCGACCAGGACCGGCTGGCCCTTCTCATGGCATTCCACGATCTGGTCAATGATGCACTGGTACTTGCCCTTCTCCGAACGGTATACCTGGTCCGGATGGTCGATCCTCTGTACCGGACGGTTGGTCGGGATGGCGATGACATCGAGCTTGTAGATCTCCTTGAACTCGTCCTCCTCCGTCATAGCCGTACCGGTCATACCGGAGAGCTTGGCATACAGACGGAAGTAGTTCTGGAAGGTGATGGTGGCGAGCGTCTTGGACTCGCGCTGTACCTTCACCCCCTCCTTGGCCTCGATGGCCTGGTGCAGACCGTCATTGAAGCGGCGGCCGAGCATCTTGCGGCCCGTGAATTCGTCAACGATGATGACCTCGTTGTCCTCAACGATGTAGTCGATGTCGTTCTTCATGACACCCACGGCCTTGAGGGCCTGGTTGATGTGGTGCAGGAGGGTCATGTTCTCCTGTGCCATTAGGTTTTCCACATGGAAATAGCGCTCGGCCTTCTCCACACCCTGACGGGTGATGGTGGCCGTCTTGGCCTTCTCATCGATGATGTAATCGGCGTTCTCGCTGATCTCCTCCTGATCGACCTTGTCATCCATTTCGACAAAGGTGACCGGCGTGAGCGTCTTGACGAAGGTATCCACCTGGGTGTACAGCTCCGTAGACTTGTCGCCCTGGCCGGAGATAATGAGCGGCGTTCTGGCCTCATCGATCAGGATGGAGTCCACCTCATCGACGATGGCAAAATTCGGGTCACGCTGCACCATGTCCTTCTTGTAGATGACCATGTTGTCACGCAGGTAGTCAAAGCCGAACTCATTGTTCGTACCGTAGGTGATGTCGCATGCATAGGCGGCACGGCGCTGTGCATTGTTCAGACCGTGCAGGATGCAGCCGACAGTCAGTCCCAGGAATCTGTGGACCTTGCCCATTTCCTCGGACTGGGTCTTTGCCAGGTAGTCATTGACCGTCACGACATGTACGCCCTTGCCGGACAGCGCATTGAGGTAGGCGGCAAGGCAGGCCACAAGGGTCTTACCTTCACCGGTCTTCATCTCGGCGATACGTCCCTGGTGCAGGACGATGGCACCGATGATCTGCACTTCAAATGCACGCTTGCCAAGCACGCGGTCGCCGGCCTCACGGACGGTGGCAAGTGCCTCGGGCAGCAGAGTGTCAAGTGTATCCGTGCCCTCTGCCAGACGCTCCTTGAATTCGACTGTCTTTTCCTTCAGCTCCGCATCGGACAGAGCCTTGTACTCCTCCTCGAGTGCAACGACCTTATTTTTGATCGGCTCGATCCGAGCGAGCTCTTTTGCACTGTAGGAACCGAAAATGGTTGTTAAAATACCCATCTGATCATACCGCCTTCAGTTATTTTTCGATATACATTCTTATTTTATCTGATTTTCCCGTTTTTGTCAATAGGCAATCGGGAATCACGCATTGTGCATAAATCTCAACAGCCTATTTTCAGCAAACTGACAAGACCCCGGACCTTACACACCGGACGGGCAGATCTCCTGCAGGGGACAGCCCTCACACCGGGGCTTGCGGGCGGTGCAGGTATCCCGTCCGAACAGCACGACCCTGTGACAGAAATCCGAGGATTCCTCCGGGGGTAGGAGCGCACGCAGGTCGTGCTCGACCTTCTCTGGCTCCTTGTGCCCTGTCAGCCCAAGGCGTCCCGTGATGCGGATAAAATGCGTATCCGCCACCACAGCGGGCTTACCGTACACATCACCCAGCAGGAGATTGGCCGTCTTGCGCCCCACACCCGGCAGCGTGAGCAGCTCCTCCATCGTATCCGGGAGCACGCCCCCGTACACCTCCAGGAGCCGTGCAGCAGCCTCCTTGATGCTCTTGGCCTTGGTCCGGTAAAAGCCGCAAGGACGCACGGCCTCCTCCAGCTCCGTCAGATCGGCCTGTGCAAAGCTCTCAAGCGTTGGGTACTGTACAAAGAGCGTCCTGGTGACGATGTTGACCCTTGCATCCGTACACTGTGCCGAGAGCCTTGTTGCGATCATTAGCTCATAGGGCTTGTCATAAACAAGCGAGCACAGCGCCTCCGGATACCGCTCCTTCAGGATCTGACAGGCGCGTCCGGCTCTTTCCTTCTTTGTCATTCGTCGATGGCAGCGATCGCTTCGCTGTCAATGGTCACGGGGTAGAGCGACTTCTGCTCCTCGAACCAGTCATTGAGCCGCGTGTTCTTGAGCTCGGCTCTTGCGGAATTCTTCCACTGCGGGTCACCCGTGCTGACAAAGTACATCACATGCACGCCGTACTCGGTCTCCACGATGCCGGTATCACCGGGCTGACGGCTCGGATCGAAGCACCAGTCATTGAAGGTCTGCACCATCTGGCCGGGGGTGACGTTCTCGTACAGACCGCCGTTGGAAGAGGAGCCCGGATCCTGGCTGTACTGCTCGGCAAGCGCAGCGAAGCTGTCCTCCGTGCGGTCACCGGCCTCCCATTCGGCGAGTGCGGACTCGGCATCGCCCATGTCATCGTCACCGTTCATGAACAGGATGTGGCGGACGTTGACCGTCGCCTGGTCGTTTCTGGCAGGCTCGGCCGTGAGCATATAGATATAGTACGCGCCATCACCCTCGATGACATAGGTCTCACCGACCTTGGCACCGCCGAAGGCCCATTCTGCAAGCTCGGAGCCCTCGGTATAGCTGTAGGAATCGTTGAAGATCGTGGGAACGTAGTTCTCCTCGGCATCGCTCTGCGAATAGCCCTCGTAGGTGACGAGGATGTCCGTTACCTTGGCAGCAAAGGCATCCGCATCCTTGCAGGCGGCGAGCTCGTCGGTGAGCTGCTTGGCGATCTCCGCCGTCATGGCAGGGGTTTCGTCCTCAGCCTCGGCATCCTCAGCGTCAGTATCCTCAGCCTCGGCATCGGTATCCTCTGCATCAGCATCCTCAGCCTCGGCATCCTCCGCATCAGCATCCTCCGCATCGACAGCCTCATCCTCAGCTGCTGCCTCGGAGGCAAGCTCCTCCTCGGTGGGGTAGGAGATGGAGAAGCCGACCAGACCGCAGGTGTCGTAGCTCAGGCGGTTTGACGCATACTGGCCCTCAAGCTCCTCATCGCTGACCTCCATGACCTCATCCACATGGTCGTAATAGGCGTTGACCAGATGCTGGAGCTCGATGCAGCGGCGCATGTCGGCCTCAGTCACGCCGTTGCCGTAGCTGCTGTAATCGCGCTCGGCAAGCTCGTCCTCGACAGCCTGCTTTTCCTCATCACTGAGGGTGAAGCCTTCGGCCTTGGCAGCCTCATAGAACACGAGCAGCTGCTCAAGGGAGGCATTGGTCTGCTCGGTGACAACATCGAACCAGGTCTGTGTCTCATCGTTCGGGGAGGCCTGCTCCTTGAGGGACTGTGTCAGATCGAGTCCGAAGTACTCCTTCAGGCCGTCCTCACCGTAGTAGTCGATGAACATGTTCATGGTCTCGTTGAAATAGCAGGTATATTCGGGTGCTGCGATATGGTAGTTCGCAGATTCCACAAGAGAGACCGGCTGGTTCTGCTTCATCAGGTTCACGCCCACATAGCCCAGACATCCAGCCAGTGCCACGGCGGCAACGGAAATGCCGGCGATGACCAGCGGCTTCTTGGCGGATTTCTTCTCAGCGCCCTCCTGCGTGCTCTCTTCGGCCGTCTCCTCCTGTGCAGCGGCTGTCTCCTCCTCCGCTGTCTCCTCGTAATCGCCCAGGATCCCCTGATAGGGCTCCTCCGGGGTCTCCGGTGTGTTCTGATTTTCCTTGCTCATAAATCCTCATTCCTTTCCAGCCCCATAGGGGGCCATGCGGCAGATCGTATCTCCAGGATACATGTACGCTGTGTACGTCATGTGTGTACGGGGTGAAAGTTCATCATATCTTCCCCAGTGCATCCGTATTGGGATACTCGATCCCGTCGTCAAGGGCGGCGATGCGGTTATACAGGACATACATCCTCTGGGTCGTGTTCTCCAGAAAATAGTAATGCCAGATATACGGCACCAGCAGCGCCAGCAGCAGAACGACCAGCAGGGTCATCCCGACGGACGGACGGATCAGGCAGATCCCCAGACCGATCATGAACAGGATCGCAAACAGCATGGTCACAAGAAAATGGATCAGCCGTTCATGCTGCATGAATCCGATCTGCACCAGCACCTCACGGCGCAGTGCGGAGAGCTCCTTGTCCCGGGGCTTTTTGAGGAATTCCTGCAGGTAATGCTCGTACACCGTCATGTATTTTCTCACTGGCAGCCACCTCCCTTCGTGACAGCATTTGTCGCCGCCGTCATAGCGGCAATATGTCCATTATACCACATCCGGAGGATAAATTCAAGGAATTTACAGAAAAAAACCGCTGTAAATTTAAAAAAATGGATCTTGGAAGATAGAAACGTGAAATTCTTCTTTACAAATGCGCAAAAATATGGTATAATAGTAAACACCCTTGCAGATCGGGCAATTATACCATAACGCTTCGCTTAGTATGATATAATAACAAAGATACCGATCAAGAATCATAAAACGGAGGGAACAGCCTTGCAATCGGAACTGATACGGAATTTCTGCATTATCGCGCACATTGACCACGGCAAGTCCACACTTGCCGACCGGATCCTCGAAAAGACACGGACGGTCGCACAGCGCGATATGGAACAGCAGATCCTGGATAATATGGAGCTGGAACGTGAGCGCGGCATCACGATCAAGGCGAGAGCTGTGCGTCTCAATTACACGGCCAAGGATGGAAACACCTATGTGTTCAACCTCATCGACACCCCCGGCCATGTGGATTTCAACTACGAGGTCTCTCGGTCGCTTGCCGCCTGCGAGGGGGCCATCCTCATCGTGGATGCCTCCCAGGGCATCGAGGCGCAGACGCTTGCCAACACCTACCTTGCCATCGAGCATGACCTGGAGGTCGTGCCCGTGGTCAATAAGATCGACCTGCCCTCTGCGCAGCCGGAGAAGGTCTGCGAGGAGGTGGAGAACGTCATCGGCATCCCGGCAATGGATGCCCCGCGCATCTCCGCCAAGCTCGGCACCAATGTCGAGGAGGTCCTCGAGCGCATCGTCACCGACATCCCCGCGCCCAAGGCGGATCCGGAGGCCCCCCTCAAGGCGCTGATCTTCGACAGCTACTACGATTCCTACAAGGGCGTTATCATCTATGTGCGCGTCAAGGACGGCACGGTGAAGGTCGGGGATACCATCCGGCTCATGGCGACCGGCTCGGAATTCACCGTCACAGAGGCGGGCTACATGACCACCGACCAGCTTGTCAATACCGGCACGCTCACCGCCGGTGAGGTCGGCTACATCGCCGCCTCCATCAAGAGCATCGGCGACACCCAGGTCGGCGATACCGTGACCCTTGCCGACAACCCCTGCGAGGAGGCACTGCCCGGCTACCGCAAGGTCAATCCCATGGTGTTCTCGGGCATCTATCCGGCCGACGGCGCCAAGTACGGCGATCTGCGTGAGGCGCTCGAAAAGCTCCAGCTCAATGACGCGGCCCTGTCCTTCGAGCCGGAGACCTCCGTGGCGCTCGGCTTCGGCTTCCGCTGCGGCTTTCTGGGACTTTTGCACATGGAGATCATCCAGGAGCGGCTCGAGCGTGAGTACAATCTCGACCTCATCACGACCGCACCGTCCGTCATCTACAAGGTCACCCTGACCGACGGCACCGTGCAGTACATCGACAATCCCACCAACTACCCCGACCCCTCCACGCTCTCCCTTGCCGAGGAGCCGATGGTGAAGGCGGATATCCTCGTGCCCTCGGAATTTGTCGGCAATGTCATGGATCTGTGCCAGGACCGGCGGGGCACCTTCAAGGACATGCAGTACCTTGACGATACAAGAGTCACGCTCAAATACGAGCTTCCCCTCAACGAGATCGTCTATGATTTCTTTGACGCGCTCAAATCCCGGACACGGGGCTATGCGTCGTTCGATTATGAGCTCATGGGCTATGCGCCCTCAAAGCTTGTCAAGCTCGACATCCTCCTCAACGGCGAGATCGTCGATGCGCTCTCCTTCATCGTCCATGCGGACAAGGCCTACGGCAGAGCCCGGAAGATCGCCGAAAAGCTCAAGGAGAACATCCCGCGCCAGCTCTTCGAGGTGCCCATCCAGGCAGCTGTCGGCGGTAAGATCATCGCCCGTGAGACGGTCAAGGCCATGCGCAAGGACGTGCTGGCCAAGTGCTACGGCGGCGACATCACCCGAAAGAAGAAGCTCCTCGAGAAGCAGAAGGAGGGCAAGAAGCGCATGCGCCAGCTCGGTACGGTCGAGGTGCCGCAGGAGGCGTTCATGAGCGTGCTCAAGCTTGATGAATGAGGAGAAGCCTATGGAAGACCGGACTTTACTGGATGCTTTTGGGATGAAGCAGTTTTATGAGGAAACGAAACGGGGAAAATTCGACCATCTGCGCTCTGCGGTGCCCTACGGTGAGCCGGCAGAATATGCAAGCGTCCATTTTCTGCATTTTGCTGATGAGCAGGAGATCCTGTCCTGTGTGCCCTATGCGTTTGCGCTCCGGCTGCGGGATGCACTCCCCGGACTCATTGAGCAAGCGAAGGCCTTTGCCAAGGAGAACGGCCTTATCTGCTGTTACCTGTCCACAACGGGCGCGGTGTTTGACTTCTCCGACATCCATATCGACAAGGAGCGCCCGGACCGCTTCTATCTCGGATTTGATGCCGGCGATGCCCCCGATTCGGATCCGGAGAATTTTGAGTATTTGGAATTGTACCGCTATATCGGCTTTGATGAGGACCTGCACCCGACGGGTGACTGGTATGACGAGACGATCTGGCGATAAAGAAGGATGGTGGATCACATGAAATTTGAATGCCCGCACTGTCATGAAAAAACCTTTACCCCCGTGCAGAAGGCACTGTGCGGCTCGATGCGCGGCAGGGGAAAGCCCTGTCCGAAATGCGGCAGACGCTGTGTCAACGGGATGGGGAATATCTACTTCTCCTCCCTTCTGTCCGTTGCCGCCTTCATCGCCATTCTGGCGATCTATTTCACCGCCTCCGAGCGGGTCTACAGCAGCATCCTCATCGGCGGCATCATCGCCGGGAGCCTGCTTCTGAATTTTGTGGTGAGCATGTTCTTCGGCAAGCTCACCGAGCCCATCCGGACCATGGAATGACAGGGCTGTACATTCATGTGCCGTTCTGTGCTGTGAAATGCCCCTACTGTGATTTCTACTCCGGCCCCTACCGGCGGGAGACCGCACAGCGTTATGTGGAGGCAGTCATCCGGAATCTGACGGCGTACCGGATCGGAGATACGGTGGATACCGTATACTTCGGCGGCGGTACGCCGTCACTGCTGTCCACCGCACAGATCGGCAGCATCCTGGAGACGGCAGCCCCCTGCCTGAGCGGGGATGCCGAGATCACCCTCGAGTGCAACCCCACAGGGGAGCGCGGGGACTATTTCCGGGCGCTGCGGAGGATCGGTGTGAACCGGCTGTCCGTCGGCACGCAGAGCTTTTCGGACAAGCTTTTGCGCCTCATCGGGCGCAGGCATACCGCACAGCAGGGGATCCGCTGTGTGGAGGCAGCATTTGCGGCGGGATTTGAGAACATCTCCTGTGACCTCATGCTCGCCCTTCCGCAGCAAAGCAGTGCGCTCCTTGCGGAAACGATCGGGGTACTCACACACCTTCCGATCACGCATGTGTCGGCCTATCTTTTGCAGGTCGAGGAGGGGACGGACCTGTCGCAGGATGCCGCACTGCTCGCGCAGTGTCCGGATGAGGATACGGCCGCCGCGCTCTATTTGCAGGCCGTCTCTGCACTCGAGGCGGCGGGCTTTGCGCAGTACGAGGTGTCAAGCTTTGCCAGACCCGGGTATGAGAGCCGGCACAATCTCAAATACTGGCATTGTGAGCCCTACCTCGGCATCGGACCGGGCGCGCATTCCTGCTTTGCAGGCAGGCGCTTTTGCGTCCCGAGATCGTTGGAGCGCTTTATGGCAGCACCGCGGCAAGAGGAGGAGCTCCTTGACTCCGCCCCCTGCGATGCACAGGAGCGGCTGATGCTCGGGCTCCGGCTGCGGTACGGCGTGGCGGAGGGCGCACTTTCCGATGCAGCAAAGCGAAAGCTCCCCCCCTTGCTTAAGGCGGGCTACATCGAGCGCAGGGAGGACCGCATCGCCCTGACCGCCCGCGGCTTTGCCGTTTCCAATGCCGTCATCGGAATGCTGCTCGGATAGAAAACCGCCCCTGCTTGTTACGGCAGGAGCGGTATCTTTTATTTTTTCCGGGGTCTCTTGTTCATCGGTCTTGCCTCACGCTTGGCAGCAGCCGAATTGGGCTTGAGGTGGACCGGCGGTGCCGTCTTGCGGCGCTGCGTGTGCAGGATGTGCGCATAGATGCACAACACGATATAGATCGCACAGAACAGAATGCTGAACAGGATCGCACGCTTCATCCATTCGGTCTCGGGGAAGTGCTGGATGAGGGTGAGATAGTACTTGTACGCCGACAGCTCCACAGCGGAGGTGGCGACCAGATCGATCTTGGCAATGTCCTCGCCGGCGAATTTCAGCGTGACCACGCCGAGCTTCTCCCCCTGCTTGACCGGTGCCGATACGTTCTCCTGGAGCTCCACATCCTGGATGACCGTAGCCATATCCGCTGTGTCGTTCCAGAGCGTCATGTAAGATTTCTCGGGTCTGACGAGCACATAATCCACGCCGTCGCCGTTCTTGACGCTGATCTGTCCGAGCTCGGTATTTTCACTGAGGATCGTCTGATAGCTGAAATGCGTGAACACCCAGTCGAGGAGCGCCCTGGCATCCTCTAAGTGGTAGTATTGCAGCTCTCCGTCCTCATCCGAGAAGGGCGCTGCCAGCAGGATCAGCAGGAAGGTGCTGCCGTCCCTTGCCGCCTCGCAGACGATGTTGCGGCCCTGCATGGTCAGGTTGGCCGTCTTGATGCCCTTGACACC
The DNA here is from genome assembly GCA_017460955.1 of Oscillospiraceae bacterium. GTDB lineage: Bacteria > Bacillota > Clostridia > Oscillospirales > Ruminococcaceae > UBA3855. Next base: position 58,223 of record JAFTZY010000048.1, on the reverse strand, counting down.
CTCCAGATAATAGGGGCTCGATTCCTGCATCATCGTGTTGGAGTGCGTCCAGGTCCAGTCGATCTCGTGGTTGTCGATGTTGGGGGTGGCGGGCGTGAAGGCTGCCTCCGTGGCGATGCGGCTGAACTTGCTGAGCGTCAGCGCGTACTTGGTGATGAGTGCCATGTCGTTGGCTGTGGTCTTCTGCCGCACATCGTACACACCCGTCACATTGGTGAAGGTCGTCTGGGTGCATCCGAGGACATCGGCCTTATCGTTCATCATCTTCACGAAGCTGTCCACACTGCCGTTGCCGATCTGATTGGCCAGCAGGACGGCGGCCTCATACGAGGAGGTGAGCATCATGGCATACAGAAGCTCCTCCACCGTGAGCGTGTCCCCCTCCATAATGTCCGCATAGCGCAGATCGTCCGGGTACTCGGTCTCGCTATACCTCGAATAGATCGCAGGGTCGGCAGTGATCTTCATGCTCAGGTCGGTGCAGTTTTCCAGCACGATCACAGCAGCCATGACCTGCACCAGGGAACCGGGCATGTACTGCGTGTCCGCATTCTTCTGATAGAGCACCTCATCGGTGTCCAGATTGATGAGCAGTCCCGCTGCACTGCGGATCTCAAAGCTCGGCGTGAACTGTACAGCTCCGGCACACAGACTCGTACACAGGCAGCATACGAGCAGCAGGGACATACAGACGGACAGGAACTTCTTCATGAAAATGCCTCCTTACAGGGTTTGCACAGCTGCGCTCTCCGGTACATCGGCAGTCGGTCAGCGCAGATACATCTTTATTATACCAAAAAAAATGCAGGTTGCAAATACTTTTTTGAAAAAATCATGAAAATTAATAAAATTGTCATTCTTTCCCTGTCTGCTTTGCAAGAAGTTGTGAAAACTGCTTGACACCCAAAGTACCTCCATGGTATAATAATAAAAGAGATGCCAGCAGAGAAGCATCAGCGGAATGTGTAAGAACAAGGAAAAGAGAGGACGTGCAAGGATGGTGTACGTGACCGGCGATACCCACGGGGAGTGGGAACGCTTCAGATCGAAGGAAATGCGCAGGCTCCGGTCGGGGGATACGCTCCTCATCTGCGGAGATTTCGGCTTTATCTGGGATGGCAGCAGGAAGGAGCGTGCCATGCTCAGACGGCTTGCCGCACTGCCCTATATGATCTGTTTTGTGGACGGGTGCCATGAGAATTTCGAGCTCCTCTCGGAGTATCCCGAGGAGCTGTGGAACGGCGGGTACGTCCACCGCATTGCCCGGAACATCGTGCATCTGATGCGCGGGCAGATCTTCACGATCGAAAAGCATACCTATTTTGTTTTCGGCGGCGGGCATAGCCAGGATGCCGAGTACCGGGACGAGGAGGGGACCTTCTGGCCGCAGGAGCGGCCGACGCGGGCGGAGATCGCCTTTGCCATCGAAAACCTCCAGGAAGCCGGGAATCGTGTGGACTACATCATCACCCATGAGCCGCCCGCCTCCCTCAAGGACTGTCTGGGCGTGGACGTGCATGAACGCCTGGAGATCCACACCTTCTTTGAGAACATGATCCATGTCTGCACCTACCGCAAGTGGTTTTTCGGGAAATGCCATATGGACAAATTTGTGCCGGTGAAGTACTTTGCCGTGTTTGAAAATGTCCTTCCCGTCACCGTAAAAAATACCGATCTATAGCCGTTTCCGGTCCGTTTTCAACGGGCCGGAATTTTTTTGTCAAAAGGGCTTGACAAATGGTATGGGCCGTGCTATAATATAATCACAGTCAATATTATACGGCATATAATATTGGAAATTTCATATTATTATACAGAAGGAGAGGATGGTATGTTCCCGATCAGCGCAGCGCTGCTTGATGCAATGGTGCTTTCACTGGTGGAACGGGAGGCGACCTACGGCTACCGGATCACACAGGACATCCAGGCAGCAGTCAAGGTATCCGAATCGACATTGTACCCGGTCCTTCGACGACTGCAAAAGAGCGGCGCGCTCGAGACCTTCGACCAGGCCTATATGGGCCGCAACCGAAGGTATTACCGGATCACACCGGCGGGGTCAGCGTTGCTGTCCCAGTACCGGGTGGACTGGGAGCATCATAAGCAGCAGGTAGATCGTGTTTTGAAGAAGGAGGAAGTACAATGACAGCATCTGAGTTTATGCAGCGCTTAGCGCAGGAGCTCCACGGCCTGTCAGCACAGGAGCGTGATGATGCGCTGGCGTATTACAGAGAATATTTTGAAGAGGCGGGGCCGGATGCGGATGCAGCGGCCAGGGCACTTGGCTCTCCGCAGATCGTCGCACAGAGGATCATTGCCGAGGCGGGCCGCACGGGCAGCACCTCTGCCAATGTGCCGCCCAAGCCCAGGGCAGCGGGGGAGTCCAAGGAGGATTACAACGTGATCCGGCTGGTGCTCGTCATCCTGCTGATCATCGTGCTGGTGCCTCTGTGGCTGACGCTCTGGATCCTGTGGATCTCGATGATCTGCGTGTTCGTGTCCATCCTCGGCGGCTTTGCCGTGGGGACAGTGGCCGGTGTGATCGCCGGGATCGCAGCCCTGACGGGCGGCACGGCCGGGACCGTCATGTGGTTCTTCGGCACGGCACTTTTGTGCCTGGGACTGGTGCTTCTGCTGTGGAAGCCGTTCCTTGATCTGACAGTTCTTTCGTTCAAGGGGATCCGTGCGCTGACTGAATGGGGCGTACAGGCCATTTCCGGAAAGGAGAAGAAAGCATGAAACTGCATCCTGTATACTGGATCCTTGCCGCTGTGATGACAGCGGGCGGGATCGGACTGATGACGGCGGGTGCCGCCAAAATGCATGACGAGCGCAAGGCCAATGTGTATTCCGAGGAAAAAACCGTCGAGGTGGGTGAAGGATACGGCCTGGACATTCGGCTCAGTGCCGGGAATCTGGTGCTGACCGCCTCGGAATCCCAGGAGCTGTGCGAGATCAGCCTTGAGAACATCCCGAAGGGGGTCGAGATCTACGAGGAGGACGGCGTGCTCCATATCGTCAACGAATTCAATTGGACCTCCCTGTGGACGAACGGATTTACCAGGATCAATGCCGGCAAGGTGACGGTCGCACTGCCCGATTATGTCTACGACAGCGTGAACATCGATCTGGGTGCGGGTAACGGCTCCGTCACAGGCATTGACTGCCGGAAGCTCGAGATCGACTGTGGTGCCGGTGACGCCTCGCTCAGTGACAGCACGGCCAAGGAGGGTATTTTTGACTGCGGTGCCGGCGAATTCACCGGCGAGCGCCTGGACTTCGATGCACTGCGGATCTCCTGCGGGATGGGAAGCAATACGCTCAGGGACAGCAAGGCGGGCGACCTCATCGTGGAGATCGGTGCCGGCGATGCCCTCCTCAGCGGCGTGGACGTGAAGGGGGGAGCACAGTTCAGCCTCGGCATGGGGGATCTGAGCACCGATGGCATGCAGGTTGGCGGCAGGACGGTGATTGATGCCGGCGCCGGGAGCTGCACCATGCAGGACGGCAGCTTTGCCGAGGATGTGACCTGCGAGCTCGGAGCCGGGGATCTGGAGATCCTCGATTCCACACTGCGCGGGGATCTGGAGATCGAAAGCGCCGCCGGGGACGTCACGCTCAGTCTGCGTGAGGAGGCCGATGCCTTTGATGTGGACTGTAGTGATGTGGTAGGCGACGTAAACATCGGTGACAAGCATACAAAATCCATGAGCTCCTCCCATGCGGACCATAAGATCACGGTCGAGGGCATGGGGGATGTGGAGATCCGTTTTACTGGGGAATGATCCTCAAAATAGAGTAAAAATGATCCCGCAAGCGATCCTGGTTTGTTTGTAATACTAATTTCTAATCAAGCTATTGAAATAGCTTGATTAGAAGCGGGCGCTTACGCGCCCGCTATTTTGTGACGCAAAGCGTCACAAAATCCGTCCCATGCCATTCTCAACGCCGCCTGCGGCGGCTATCAAACGATTGATGTTATCAATCGTTTGAACGAGAATTGGTATAAAGCCCCGGAGCATATGAAATGCTCCGGGGCTTGGCTTGTGCATATGGATTGACATTCCGCTCATTGCAGGGCCTCGTCGGCAAGTGCCAGCAGCGCCTCATCCTGTGCGCTGATCACGCCGTCCGCATCGATCCAGGAGGAGACCTGATCGGCAAACGTCCACTCCTCTCCGTACTTTTCCCAGCGGACAGAGGCACCGTGCTCGATGGCAAAGCGGGCCGCATCGACCATTTCCGGTGTTGCCGCACCGGCTGTGAACCGGGGTTCGGGCTTGGTGTCGAAGGTATAGGCAAAGACCCAGTAGTCCAGATCAAAGAACTCCTCAAGCGAATGCTTGAAGACCAGGTGCCGGTGGGCGACTTCATCGTCGAACCGGGCCCCGTGGTCCACGGCGATCTGCATGACGGGCACATCGCAGTTGCGCAGCCCGAATTCCAGAAGGCTCATATGGTTGGTATCCAGATAATATATGAGCTCCGGCGCGTCATCGAGCAGGCGGTCGAGCCCGTCAAGGTCCCGCTGTGCAATACATTCTTTCATCCGGTCAACATCCCGCATATCGACCGTGACAAAGCTCCCGTCGTAGGTCTCGTATTTCGGATAGCGCAGGGAATGCGCGAATCCCGCCGCAGCCACGGCAGTACCGACAATGGGGATCGCCGCGATGCCGTAGAGCACTGCGGCAGCCGTTCTGTGCCTGGTGCAGACAAGGACCGTGGCGATGATGAGCATCGCAAGATCTGCCAAAGCAATGCCCGCTGCAAGGAGCAGTGCGGCCCCTGCAAATACCATTCCCATAAATGCCATGTCATCGCCTCCTTACGCAAAAAAGAGTCAGGTTCGCTGCTTGCGCTTTTGCAGCTCGTAGACCACAGCGCGGGACACCGCATCCGGTAAGAGCTTCGCGCCCAGGACGCTCAGCTGCACGCCGAGGGTCGGGATGATGATCGCACGTCCGGCCAGGGCGCGGTCAATGGCATAACGTGCCACATAGCGGGGACTTGCGGGCTTGACGGAAAATGTCACGCCGGCGCGGTTGTTGAAATTCGTATCCACCGGACCCGGGCAGAGTACGGAGACCTTGACACGCGAATACCGCCGGCGCAGCTCCTCACGGATGGCAAGTGTGAGCCGGACCACATAATTTTTCGAGGCATAATAGCTCGAGAGCATGGGACCGGTCATAAAGCCGGCACACGAGGCGACATTGAGGATGCAGCCGCTGTCCCGGCGCTCGAAATCGCGCAAAAAGAGCTTGGTGAGGATATGCAGGGAGCGGATGTTGACCTCGATGAGCTCGAGCTCCTCGGACAGGGAGGTCTCCGTGAAGGTGCCGAATACGCCGAAGCCTGCGTTGTTGATGAGAAGATCGATCCGGTCCCCCCGGCAGAAGGTGTACAGCCGTTCGGCGGCCCCCCGCTTGGCAAGATCGAGCGCGATATACTTCGTTCCCTCCCCGAACAGCGCTGCCATGCGCTGCAGGGCCTCCTCGTTGCGTCCCGTGAGTGTGAGCTGCCAGCCCAGACTGTGCAGGTAGATCGCCATTTCCTTGCCGATGCCGGAGGTGGCACCGGTGATGAGTGCCCGCTTCTGTGCAGACTTTTGCATCTTCCATCCCGTCCTTTCTGTCATACAGCGCCCATGCAGCGCTGCTCCTTGCCACTATTATAGCACGTTTGACAAACCAATGCAAGCGGAATCTGAAAATTCTGTGAAAAATCAAAAATTTTTTGAAAAAACTATGGACTTCTTTCCGTTTTTGTAGTATAATAGGAAAAGATTGCCCGTCCGGCATGTCCGGCAGGCGCAATGTATCATAATTTGGAGGTAGAAGCTATGTCACTTTACAAACGTGCCGTTGCCCTGTGCCTGGCCGTGGGGATCGCAGCAGCCGGAGCCGGATGCGGAAAGAACACCACAACGGCGCTGACGGTGGACGGCTATGAGGTGCCGGCCGGTGTGTATATTTATTTCCTGAACACTGCCTATAACAACGGGATCTCCGAGCTTGCCAAGGAGCAGCCGGACTTGGATACCGAGGATACCAAGGCCGTCAAGGCTTCGACTGTGGAGGGGACGGATTTCACGGAGTGGGTCAAGAACAAGGCCACGGAGCTTGCCGTGGATTTTGTCGCCACCGAGAAGAAGTTCGACGAGCTGGGACTGGAGCTGTCCGCCGAGACCAAGCTCAACCTGGACAGCATGGTGGACTATTACTGGGCCACCTATGAGGAGACTATGACCGCCAACGGCGTCAGCGAGGAGTCCTTCACCAAGATCATGACCTCGAGCTACAAGAGCGAGGAGGTCTTTAATTACTACTACGGTGTGGACGGCCAGGAGGGCGTCACCGAGGATGATCTGGAAAACTACTACGCAGAGAACAACATCCGCTGCCAGTACGTCAAGATCGATCTGCATGACAGCGAGGGCAATCTGCTCAAGTCCGACGGCAAGGCCGAGATGCTCGAGCTCGCCGAGGGCTACCAGGAGCGCGTCGAGGATGCCTTGAAGGACGGCGGCGTGGAGGCCGTCATGACCGAGATGAACTACGTCAAGGAGGGCTATGACTACTATGTCACCTCCGTATCCGAGGAGGCTGCCGGCATCACCGGTGAGGAGGCTGCCACCCAGGCCCCCCGCGAGACCGAGGCGGAGCCCGAGGACGAGGAGACCGTGACCACAGTCGAGGCCGATGCGGAGGATGCGGAAAACGACGAGGATACCGAGACCGAGGCTGAGGATGCCGATGCGGAGGACACCGAGGAGGAGACAAATGCCGAGGAGGACGAAGCGGCATCCGAGACTGTGGCGGCCGATATCGATGAGGAGACCGACGAGACCGAGACCACGGGTGCTTCCTATGAGAATGAGAGCATCATCACCGTGATCGATCTGGAGGATTATGACGATCCGTCCGATGTGTACTATAATCCGAGTGAGCCCGTCTACAACAAGCTCCTCGAGATCGGCGAGGCAGACTACGGCAAGCCCTTCCTGGTACAGGAGGACGAGGCCTATTATCTGGTGGTCCGCTATGACATCCGCGAGCGTATGACCGAGGATGACCTGTGGACGGAGAATGCCGTATACAATGCGCAGCTCCAGCTGCACAGCGATGATTTCGAGACTATGATGGACGGCTGGACCGATGCCATGAGTGTGACACGAAACGAGGCAGCCTACCGCCGGTACGATCCGTTCAAGCTTGACTTTGCATTCTGATCCCAAGGCTGATATTTTAGGGTTATCATGAGACTGGAGGAGAAAGCATGATGCATCGTGAGCAGGCGGGTCCGTCCGCCGGATACCGGATCTTTTCCGTGATCCGGACGATCTTCATCTATATACTGGCTCTTGGCATCATCCTGGGCGCGGTACTCTTTGCGGTGGACCGCAGCCCGCAGAAATCACTGTTCGGGTACCGGTACTACACCGTTCTGACCCCTTCCATGAGTCCGGAATTCACAACGGGAGATATGGTGCTGGTCAAGCTGCGCTCCGGCGATGAGATCGATGTCGGTGACATCATCACCTTCAATCCGTCGAGCAGCAGTGATGCGTACCTGACGCACCGTGTGACGGAAAAGATCGTGGATTATGAGGGAACGGGCGTGACGTGCTTCCGCACGAAGGGTGATGCGAACGATTCGGAGGATTCCTTCCTCATCGATGAGGACCGCGTGATCGGCACCGTAGAATTTTCGGTCCCGAAGCTGGGAACGATCTTCCGCTTTGTGCAGCTGCGCTGGTATTTCATTCTGCCGCTCGTTATTCTGCTGTTCATCTTCTTCCGCCTCATCCGGATGTATTTCGAGCCGTCCGACGAGGAGGAGAAAGCACAGGAAACGGACAGCGAGGATGCCGTCGAGGTACAGGACCTGACCGAGGAGAAGGCTGCGGCACAGCCCCAGGGATCCGACACCCCGGAGGAGCCGCAGGAAACGCCTGCGCCTTCGGACAGTACACCTGCGGAAAATACTGACGGGCAGGAGGAGAGCACATCCGGTGACGATCCGCCCGAGGACGAAACGAAAGCGCAGGAAGCTCCCGCATCCGAGGCGGAGAGCGGGACCGCGCAGGATTCACAGGATACATAAAAATGACCTCCCCGATATCGGGGAGGTTTTTTATGCCATGTGGGTGCATCACCGGGAGCTGCGGTATTCGGTCGGGGTCATGGTGGTGACCTTCTTGAACTGCTTCATGAAATAGCTCTCCGAGGAGTAGCCGCAGCGCAGGCTGATCTCACTGAGGGACAGCTCCGTGCGGGAGAGCAGGCGCTTGGCCATATCCACCCGGAAGAGGATCAGCTCCTCAAAGACACTGCGTCCGAAGAGCGCCTTGTAGTTCTTTTGCAGGGTGCTCTTGCTGATCCCGGAGGTCTCGCACAGGCGCTCGATCGTCCAGGGCTGCTCCGGTGAGGTGCGCAGCATCTCGCGCAGTGCCGTGAGCTTCTCCTGCATCGCAGAGTGGCTGCGGCTGCGCGGAGATGCCGCAGGCGGATCCGTGCGCAGGAGCCGGTCGAGCCCGACCGAGAGTGCCTGTACAAAATACAGGTAACGCTCGTCATAGATGCGCTCGTGCATCCCGTAGGAGAGGGTCACAAGCCCCCACTGCCGCTCATGCAGATGCAGAGGGGAGACGAACACCGTCTCCGCTGTGGCGGTGTGCTGCAAAAAACGCGAGACCTGCAGCGGTGTGACAGGCTCGCCCGTGCCGATCCGGACCACGCCGTCCTGCGTGCGCCCGGCAGCCAGCCTGAGCTGTCCGTCCGGTTCATACAGGAACACCGAGAGCCGCTCGGCTTCATAGAGCGTATCCCCGTGTCCGAGTGCCCGCCGGAGCAGCTCCGGAACGGAGTCCGCCAGCGTCAGATCGATCGCCAGATCATCGGAAAATACATCCTCCTCCCACATCCGGGGCCTTGCATCGGGGGAGGCAGTGCGCATCTTCTTGGCAGGGACGCTCGTGCAGCCGCAGGAGCTGCCGATGCGAAAGCCGCTTCCCGGGCGCTGCACGGTCTTGCACAGCCGTCCGGTCATATTCCGGTAGAGCCTGCGCACGGCATCCGCGCCAAGCTTGTAGTGGTTGCGGGCATAGGTCGTGAGCGTGAGATCCACATTTGCAGCAAAGGGGTAGCCGTCATAGCCTGCCACTGCCACCTCCTCCGGGACACGCACACCGCCGCCTTGCAGGGATTTGATGAGCGCCATGGCCATGACATCGTTGCCGCACACCACCGCCTCCGGCATGGGCAGCTCCCCGGACAGGAGCCGCCGTGCATAGGCGATGGCAGCATCCACCCAGAAGGTCCCGCAGCTGTAGTACCCCTCGTCATAGTACAGCCCATGCTCGTCCATACAGTCCCGGTACGCACGCAGACGGGTGCGTGCCTGGTAGCTGTCCGCGGGGCCTGTCAGGCAGTAGATGCGCCTGTAGCCGTGGACCTCGATCAGATGCCGCACGACCTTCCCGAAATCGTCGTAATCATCATACTGCGTACTGTCAAACACCGGATGCTCCTGCTCGTCCACCGTCATAACGTACCTGTTCGAGCGCACGAGCTTCGCCTCGATCTGCCCGATCGCCTCCCTGCCCATGGACGTGTCATCCTTGACATAGAGGAACCCGTCGAACTCCGGGGAGGCGATCAGCTCATAGACCGCCTGCTCCGCCGCCGCATGTCTGCCGGGGCGCGTGAGCCCTGTGAGGGGCGAGAGCACGATCACATCACAGCCGCAGGAGCGTGCCTGTGCTGCAGCGCCGCGGACGATGCTGCGAAGATACTCCCTTGCAAGGACCGATGTCACGATCCCGATGAGCGGACGCTTTTCCATCGCTGTCACCCCCTGTCCGCCGTTATTGTATCATTATAGCACAATGGGACCCAAAAATCAAGACTATTTTACAATAAAGGCTTACAAATTGTAAATAGAAATCCGAAATCCGGACGATTTTCGATTGACAGCCGGTGCGTGATGCTGTACAATAAAAGTATACAAATTGTTATGTTTTGTGGGAATATCAACAAAACAAGAAATGGGGGATTCGATGAACAAGAGAAACCGGATCGCTGCCGTACTGCTGGCAGCGGCCATGTGCCTGGCTCCGGCGGCTGTGCAGAAAACTGCGATCAGTCCCGCGCCGATCAGCGCATCGGCAGTGAGCCTGTCGGATATGCCGTCCGAGTATCAGTATGCCGCCGACTGGATCTGGACGAACCGTATCGAGCGGGAGCAGTCCACTGTCAGACGCAACACGATCTTCGACCAGATCGTCGCAGGCAAGGGCACGATCAACTATGTGGTCAAGTGGCAGTCCTATAACACCGTGACCTATGAGCAGCGGCAGCAGATCGAGCAGATGCTTTCGGACTGCATCAATGCCTGGAATGACTGGCTGGCAGGCTATGAGAACTGGCCGTATGACCACATCAATGTCAAGGTCGTGGGATGGGCCGTCATTGACAAGAGCTGCCTTCTGGACCTGCACGATGACGAGATCGTCTATACGGACACCCGCTACTACGACGCGCAGTACGATACCACCAACGGGCGGGACACCATCCCGGACAGGGAGCCGTATGCACCCTCGGAGCTGTCGCGCTTTGACCATTTTACCGAGACCTGGTATGAGTATCCCGGCGGACTGGATAAGCGCTTTGACATGTACATGTGGGCCACGCAGGGCTTCCCGGACATCGGCGGCTGCGGCGGCGACTGGGGACAGCGCCTGTCGGATACGGCGTATTTCGGCATGATCCAGAACGGCAGTCTGCATGTGCTTGAGCATGAGATCGGCCACGGCTTTGGCATGACGGATTTCTACGGCGGTGAGGGCGAATCGGACGGCTTCCCGCCCGGAGGCTTCCCCGGCGGGGAGAATTCCATCATGATGGCCGGCTCCGCTGTGAAGATCACGGATTTCGACGGCTGGATGCTGCGCTATATGTGGACGAAGATCAAGGACGAATCCGGCCGATTCGATCTGGCAAATGCCCTGCCCGATCCGACCGAGGCCCCCACGGAGGCACCGACTGACGCCCCCACGGAGGTACCGACCGAGGCGCCCACGGAGCAGCCTGTTACGGAGACCTCCTTCACGGATACCATCACCGGTGTGACACTCGATGAAAACGGCGGTACGATCAGCTTTGCCCAGAACGGCAGCTACCGGTTTACCGGCACGGACTACTATGCCGGCGATGACAGCCGGAATCTTGCCTACTATGAGGCAGGGGACCGCGTGACCATCCGCTTTACCTATGACAGCACCGGACAGATCGTGCAGGTGCTCGAGCTCACACTCGAGCAGAATGCTCACCGCACGCCCGGCGATGTGGATGCAAGCGGCGTGTTCGATCTGACCGATCTGGTCCTGACACAGAAATGGCTGGTGCGTGTGACGGACACGCCCCTGGCCGACTGGAAGGCGGGGGACCTCTATGAGGATGACCGGCTCGATATCTATGACCTGGTGCGCATGAAGCAGCTTCTGTTCACGGCCAAGTAAAGAAACAGCAAAAGGCCCCGGAGTCCACGGCTCCGGGGCCGTTTTTGCATCTATAAGGGTCTCTTATGAAATTTATCCAAAAAAGGAATTGATTTTCAGAAAAAACTATGCTATAATGTTCCTAACCCCCTTGCGTGCAAGGGGTGCGCCCACTTTGGGAAGACAAAAGGAGGTCATGTATGGACAAGGTAAAAAAGAAGCTGGCATTTGGCTGTATGCGGCTGCCGATGAAGAACGGAAAGGTCGATGAGCCGCAGTTCTGCCGGATGATCGACCGCTTTATCGGGGAGGGGTTCAACTACTTCGATACGGCGCACGGCTATCTGGGCGGGCAGAGTGAGACCGCCATCCGCAGCTGCCTGACGAGCCGCTACCCGCGGGAGGCGTATCTGCTCACGAATAAGCTCACCGACAGTTATTTTGACAAGGAGGAGGACATCCGGCCCTTCTTTGAGAACCAGCTTGGGTGGTGCGGCGTGGAATACTTCGATTTCTACCTCATGCACGCCCAGAATGCAGGGAATTATCAGAAGTTCAGAAGATGCTGCGCCTATGAAACGGCATTCGAGCTCAAGCGGGAGGGGAAGATCCGTCATGTGGGCATTTCCTTCCACGACACCGCCGAGGTGCTCGAGCAGATCCTGCACGATTACCCGGAGATCGAAGTCGTGCAGATCCGGTCCAACTACCTCGACTATGACGATGCCGCCGTGCAGAGCCGGAAGGTCTACGAGGTCTGTCGGAAGCATCACAAGCCCGTGCTCGTCATGGAGCCGGTCAAGGGCGGCAACCTTGTGCGCCTGCCCGATGCTGCAAAGCATGTCCTTGAAGCGGCCGGCGGCGGCAGTCCCGCAAGCTATGCCATCCGCTTTGCGGCGGGCTTTGAGGGAATGCTGTGCATCCTCTCGGGGATGAGCGATCTGTCCCAGCTCGAGGACAACATCTCGTACATGAAGGAATTCAAGCCCCTCTCCGAGGAGGAGCATGCAGCCGTGCGCCGGGTCGTGGAGATCCTGCACAGCAAGAAGCTCATCGAATGCACCGCCTGCCGGTACTGCACCGCCGGGTGTCCCATGCAGATCTCCATTCCCGATCTGTTCTCGTGCATGAACACCAAGGAGCTGACGCACGACTGGAACCCGGGCTATTATTACAATGAAGTCTATACCAGGCAGGGCGGCAAGGCCTCCGACTGCATCGGCTGCGGCCAGTGCGAGGAGATCTGCCCGCAGCATCTGCCCATCCGAAAGCTGCTCGGCGATGTTGCCGCAGCGTTTGAACACTGACAGGAGGTATCCCACCATGTTTGAAACCGCACTTGTCCGCCGCGGCCTGACCGCGGGCAGACGCATCACCTATCATACACTTGTCTGTGCAGGACTCATCGCACTGGCCGTGCTCCTGCCGCAGCTCGTGCATCTGGCACTGGGCGCACCGGGCGGTGTGCAGTGGCTGCCGATGTACCTGCCGGTGCTCATCGGCGGCGCACTCCTGGGCACCCGCTGGGGCCTTGCCGTCGGCATCCTCTCGCCGCTCGTCAGCTTCTGCCTGACTTCCCTCATGGGCAGCCCCATGCCGGCAGCGGCCCGTCTGCCGTTCATGGTGATCGAGCTTGCAGTTTTTGCAGTTGTTTCGGGGCTGTTCACCGGCAGGATCGCTGTTCATGCACTGTGGAGCTTCCCCGCCGTGATTCTCGCGCAGCTCACTGGCAGAGCCGTATTTTTAGGAACAATCGCCCTGACACAGAGCATGACGGACTTCACCGTCCCCATGATCTGGGGGCAGATCCGCACGGGCTTTGCAGGTCTTGCCGTGCAGGCCGTGCTGGCGCCCCTCATCGTGATGGCACTGCGCCGTATGCTGTTGCAGGAGGCGCCGCATGACCGATTTTGAAAGGGCCGTCGCACAGCTCCCCGGGCATTCGCTGTGCCTGTGCAGGGGGGAGGAGCTCCTCACCGAGGACGGACGCGGCATCTACCCAATGCTGCGTCTGATCGGGGAGGGCCGGGACCTGGAAGGCTTTTCCTGCGCCGATGTGATCGTCGGGAAGGCAGCCGCCATGCTCTTTGTGAAGGCCGGGATCCGTGCCGTGTACGGCGCTGTGATGTCGGAGAGCGGCAGGAGGTACCTCGAGGAACACGGGATCCCCTGCATCTACGGAGAGCTGACGGACCGCATTATCAACCGGCAGGGTACGGACATCTGCCCGATGGAACGGACCGTCTCCGGACTGCATGACCCGGAGGAGGGCTGCAGGGCGCTCATCGAGGCACTTGCTGCCATGCAGAAAAAATAGCGTATGCGCCCCGTGGTATCCGCTGCGGGGCTTTGTGCTGACCCTACAAATTTGCCGCGCCCGATTTGTTTATTCCGACAAAATGCGGAGGATCTGTCAGGTTTTCCGCCCCCTGTGTGTATATAGAGTAGCGATACAACACATGGGAGGGATCCGTATGAAGATCACACAACTGCTCTGCCCGGCAGCCGCCATGCTGGTGCTGCTGACCGCCTGCGCGGAAAGCCGGCCGGAAACTGCCGATGCGCCCCGTGGGATACTGTCCCACACATGCAGCGCCGTGCCGCTCACAAAGGGCGGCGAAACGGACGGGATGAACCTTCTGTACGCCGGGGACAAGCTCTTGCTGGGCGGCTGGAGGGGCGATGGCGAGGACTATTCCCTTGTGCTCGTCGATCCGTCGGACAGGCGCTTTATGCAGTCGGCGCTCCCGGACGTCCTCGGGGTCGCGGGCGCTGCAAGGCAGGAGGACTGCTATCTTTTGCTGTGTACGGAACACGCGCCGGACGGTGCGGAATACCGCTACACGCTCTTGACGCTCGACGATGCGCTTTCCGTGGAGGACGAACAGGACGTCACCGCGCTGTGGGGTGAGGATACCTGGGTGTATGACTGGTGCCGGCTCACGGACGGGACGCAGCTCGTCACGTCCGAGAAGGGACTGCGCATCGTTTCCCCGGACGGCACGGTGCAGGACGCGGACTGCCCGGGCGCCTATGCAAAGCTCTGCATCTCGCCGGACGATACGGTCTGGGTCGTGCCGGACGGCATGGCCCCCCATCGGCTTGACCGGGACACGCTGCAATGCACTGCCCTTGGCGGGGACGGTCTGCCAAGGGAGGGACACAACGACGGGTACTACGCTGACGGCGAGGGGGACTATGCCCTTTTGTACAGTGACGGGGAAAATCTGTGCGGCATCCGTACCGATGACGTGGCGTGTGACGTGCTTGTAGATCTTACCGCCTCCGGCTTTGCGAAGGTCAGCGACTGCGCGGTGCTCGAAAACGGGCAGTATGCCGTGTGGGAGACGGATACGGATGTGTTCCGGAAAAGCGGATGGCTCCTCACGCCCCGGACACAGGAGGAGGCAGCACGCATCCGCACGGTGGACGTGGCGGCGGTCGAGTTTTATCAGGACGATATGGCCCGCATCAACCGCTTCAACCGGCAGTCACAGGACGCACAGCTCGTGGTGCATTCCTATGCGGACGAGGAGGGGAGCTATGAACGCGCACAGGAGCGCTTTGAGCAGGATCTCCTTGCCGGGGTGGTGCCGGATATGGTCCTGCTGCGCACGGATGACAAGAAGCTCTCCAATAAGGGGCTCTTTGAGGACCTGTACTCGTGGATGGCACAGGATCCGGATTTCCGGGAGGAGGATTACTTCATGCCCGTGCTCGGTTCGACTGCCTACAAGGGCAGGCTCGAATGCGTGTCCTTCCGGTTCTGTATCGACAGCTTTGCGGCACAGAGCGGCCTGGTATCCGGCCTTTCGGCAGACACCCCCTCCGCACTTCTGGGACTGCAGCTCCCGGAGGGAATGACCTATTTTGCGGATGACACCTTCGAGCAGATCGTGCTGCAAAGACTTGGCAGCTATGTCGATTACGAGACCGGCACATGCAGCTTTGACAGCCCGGAAGTCGTCGCTCTGCTCGAGCTTTCCGGGACTACCCCTAAAGAGGGGAATCCTCCGGATGAGGACGGCTTCATGGGGGACCGTGCGCTTCTCTGCCGCTGCCCGATGCGATGCCTTATGGATCTGCGGGCCGTGCGCGGCAACGCACTGCGCGAGGAGGATATCCGCCTCCTCGGGATCGATCCGTCCGGGGAGAGCAGCGGGATCGTCTATCCGATCGGTGAGACCGCCGTTCTGGCAAGCTCGGAGAACAAGGATCTGTGCTGGGAGTTTATCAGATTCTGCCTGAACGAGGAGAACCAGTACCGCGAGGGCGAGGTCGGCGGGGGCTTCCCCGTCCACCGTGCAGCACTCGAACGCAAGCTCGCATATGAGACGAGGGAGGGGGCATCGAGGGGGTACGGCTACTACGCGGGCAGCATCCCCGACCCCACGCAGGAGGATGCGCGGACCGTGCGGGCGCTGCTCGAGGGGGAGCTGACCGGCGCTCTGATCGATGACGCCCTCTCTGGCATCGTCCGGGAGGAGGCCGGAAAGTACATTGCCGGGGACTGCACCGCACAGGAGGCCGCCGATGCCATCCAGAGAAGGGCGCAGCTCTATCTGTCAGAGCAGTCCTGAAGGGGTCGGTGCAGAAAAAAACAAATTTTTTGTGAAAACACTTGCCAAATGCCGGCGGCTGTGGTATAATAAATACGATGTATCCTTTAATTCGGTCCGGGAGGCCGGAAAGGCGTCGGAATATCCGGTCAGCGGGCGCATTGCAGGCTCCCGCGGATCCTCATATGGTTTCTGGGCGCTGATCTGTCTGTCGGACGGATCAGCGCTTTTTGTGCTGCGGATGCAGATCCCGCGGCAGTTCCTGTGAACTGCTCTGCACGGAAACGGAGGCGCACACAGTGGAACAGAAGAATATCATCATGGACGAGAGTGCCGTCGGACGTGCCCTGACACGGATCACCTACGAGATCCTCGAGCACAACCGCGGGGCGCAGGAGCTGTGCCTTGTGGGCATCCTGTCAAGGGGCGCTGTGATCGCCGGCAGGATCGCCGAGCGCATCCGGGCGCTCGAGGGCACGCAGGTGGACTGCGGCGTGCTCGACATCACGGCATACCGGGATGATGTGCCCGCACCGGAGGGACTGCCCGACCGGACGCAGATCCCCTTTTCCACCAGGGACCGCCATGTGGTGCTCTGCGATGACGTGCTCTATACCGGACGCACGGCAAGAGCTGCCATGGATGCGGTCATCCGCCACGGGCGGCCGCGCTCGGTACAGCTTGCCGTGCTCGTGGACAGGGGACACCGGGAGGTGCCCATCCGTCCGGATTATGTGGGGAAGAACCTGCCGACCTCCCGCAGCGAGACCGTGCGCGTGTCCGTCCGGGAGATCGACGGAGAGGACAAGGTCAGTATTTGCCTGCCGGAGCCTTCCGGCGGAGAGGAGTAAATTATGAAGCTGCTGATCAAGAACGTCCATGCGGTGGATGTGGGACTCGATACAGTCACCGACATCCTGATCGTGGACGGACGCATCGTGCGCATGGGCAGGGACATCGTGGAGCTGTGCGACGGCGACGGGGACCGGGTGATCGATGCCACGGATCTGACCGCCATGCCGGGCCTGTTCGACATGCATGTGCATTTCCGCGATCCCGGCCAGACCCAGAAGGAGGACATCCTCACAGGCTGCCGTGCAGCGCTCGCCGGCGGCGTGACGGGCGTTTTGTGCATGCCCAACACGAATCCCCCCGTGGATTCTCCGGAGATCCTCCAGTACATCCAGAACAAGGCACGGGATACGGGCGTGGCCGTGTATCCGGTGGCCTGCATCACCAAGGGCATGCAAGGGGCGCAGCTGACGGATTTTGCACAGCTGCGTGCCAGCGGTGCTGCCGCACTGTCCGATGACGGGAGACCCGTGAAGAATGCTGAGCTCATGCGAAAAGCACTTGCGCTTGCCAAGAAGGAAGGCATTCTCGTTGCCTCCCACTGTGAGGATCTGGACATCATCGACGGCGGCATCATGCACCGGGGCAGTGTCTCCGAGGAGCTCGGTGTCAAGGGCATGGACAGGGCGTCCGAGGACTACATCACCGCCCGTGAAATCATCCTTGCCTCGTCCGTGGGCGGACGCATCCACATCTGCCACGTCAGCACCAAGGGCAGTGTTGACATCATCCGGGAGGCCAAGCGTCTGGGCGTGCTTGTCACCTGCGAGACAGCGCCGCATTACTTCATGCTCACGCATGAAAAGCTCAGAAGCCGCAATGCCAATGACCGCATGAATCCGCCCCTGCGTGAGGAAAGCGACCGGGAGGCCATTGAGCAGGCCGTGCTCGACGGGACGATCGACTGCATCGTGACCGATCATGCCCCCCATACCCAGGAGGAGAAGGCAAGCTTTGAGCTGGCCCCCAACGGCATCGTGGGACTCGAGACCTCCCTTGCCGCCACGCTCACGGCCCTCTATCATACCGGGAAATGCAGCCTCGAGCGTATCGTGGAGCTCATGTCCGTGACACCGCGGAGGCTCCTGGGACTTGCCCCCGAAACACTGCGCGTGGGTGCCTCCGCCAACCTGATCCTTGTCGATCCCGACAGGCACTGGACGGTCGATCCGGCGCAGCTGCACAGCAAATCGCACAACACGGCCTTCCGCGGCATGGAGCTGCGGGGCAAGACCGTAATGACCATTACCGGCGGGATCATCCGCTATGAAGAAGTTTAAAGCCTATGAAAGGAGCTGTTGACAATGGGTTTTGACAGACTGATCGAAAAGATCAAGGAGACCGGCAATCCGTCCGTGGTGGGGCTTGATCCGAAGCTCGACTATGTACCGGATTTTCTGCGCAAGGATTATGAGGCGGAGGACGGGCTGAGCCTGCGCGCAGCCTCCCGTGCCATCTTCGCCTTCAACAAGGCGATCATCGACGAGATCTGCGACATCGTACCGGCCATCAAGCCGCAGGCAGCGTACTATGAGATGTACGGCTACCACGGCCTGAAGGTCCTGCAAAAGACCATCCGCTATGCCAAGCTCAAAGGGATGTTCGTCATCACCGACGGCAAGCGCAACGACATCGGCGCGACCATGCAGGCCTATACCGCAGCGCATTTAGGGACCGTGATGGTCGGAGAGAATGAGCTCGAGCCCTTCGGCGCGGATGCGCTGACGGTCAACGGGTATCTTGGCTCGAATGGCATCGACCCGCTCCTGAAGGTATGCCGGGAGCGTGACAAGGGCATTTTCGTCCTCGTCAAGACCTCGAACCCTTCGAGCGGCGAGCTCCAGGACCAGCTCATGGACGGCGTGCCGCTGTATGCCAGAATGGGCGATCTGTGCGAGAAATGGGGCGCGGACACCGTGGGCGAGTACGGATACTCTGCCGTCGGCGCCGTGGTGGGTGCCACCTATCCTGCGCAGCTTGCCGAGCTGCGTGAGCGTCTGCCCCACACCTTCTTCCTGGTGCCCGGCTACGGTGCTCAGGGCGGCGGTGCCGAGGGCGTGGCAGCGGCCTTTGACAAGAACGGCCTGGGCGGTATCGTCAATTCCTCGAGAGCTGTGATGTGTGCCTACCAGAAGGAGGGCTGCGATCCGCGGGAGTTTGCCGCTGCCGCAAGACGGGAGGTCATCCGCATGCGCGATGACATCACCGCCTATGTCCACATGAACTAAAAATAAGAGGATCCTGCCTGCCGGATAGCGGGCAGGAAATGAGCCGCACGCGGCTTTTGCAAGGAAAGGATGTAATGTTTATGGCACTTATCAAAGACGCGGCACCTGCCTGGCTGGTCCTTGCCGACGGGCAGGTGTTCCGGGGGAAGCGCTTCGGCGATGCCGGTACCAGCATCGGAGAGGTGGTCTTTACGACCGGTATGACCGGCTATCAGGAAACGCTGACGGATCCGAGCTACTACGGCCAGATCGTCACCCAGACCTTTCCCCTCATCGGCAATTACGGCGTCAATTCCGAGGACTTTGAATCCGCTTCCTCCCATGTGAAGGGATACATCGTGCGCGAGTGGTGCAATACCCCCTCCAATTTCCGGTGCGAGGACACGATCGACAGCTTTCTGCGGCAGCGGCATATCATCGGCCTGTGGGGGATCGATACCCGCCGGCTGACCCGGACGCTGCGCGAGGCGGGCGTCATGAACGGTGTCATTACGACACTCGATCCGGCAGAGCATCTTGAGGCGCTGCTTGAGGAGATCCGTGCCTATGCCGTGACACAGGCCGTGGAGTCCGTCACGGGCAGTGAGGTGCATACCTTTACTCCGGAGCAGGCAAGGTACCGCGTGGTGCTGCTCGACTTCGGCTATAAGCGCTACATCCGCAAATCCCTGATGAACCGCGGCTGCGAGGTGCTCGTGGTCCCGGCGCTGACCTCCCCGCAGGAGATCGCCGCCATGCAGCCCGACGGCATCATGCTCTCGAACGGCCCCGGGGATCCGGCGGACAATCCGCAGATCATCCGGAATCTCCGGGAGCTCTCCGGCCTTGGTATCCCTATGTTCGGTATCTGTCTCGGGCATCAGCTCATGGCACTTGCGATGGGCGCGAAAACCGAGAAGCTCAAATACGGTCACAGAGGCGCCAACCAGCCCGTGATCGATCTGCAAAGCGGCAAGACCTATGTCACCAGCCAGAACCACGGCTATGCGGTCATCGGGGACAGTCTCGATCCGGACACCGCGGAGGTATCCCATGTCAATGCCAATGACGGCACCTGTGAGGGCGTGCGGTACAAGTCGGTGAATGCCTTCACGGTGCAGTTCCACCCGGAGGCGCACGGCGGTCCGCTCGATACAGCGTACCTGTTCGACGAATTCACAAGCCGCATGGCGTCTTATAAGGAGGGGAAGTAACATGGGACTGCGCAGTGGTATCAAGAAGGTGCTCGTCATCGGCTCCGGCCCGATCATCATCGGACAGGCCGCGGAATTCGACTATGCGGGCGCACAGGCGTGCCGTGCCCTCAAGCAAGAGGGGCTCGAGGTCGTGCTCATCAATTCCAATCCTGCCACGATCATGACGGACAAGGCCATGGCCGACCATATCTACATCGAACCGCTCACGCTCGATACGGTCAAGCGTGTCATTGAGATCGAAAAGCCCGACAGCGTCCTGTCCACCCTCGGCGGCCAGACGGGTCTGACACTGTCGATGCAGCTTGCCGAGGAGGGCTTCCTTGACAGCCACCATGTCAAGCTCCTCGGTGCGGATCCCGAGACCATTCACAAGGCCGAGGACCGCCAGGCCTTCAAGGACACCATGGAAAAGATCGGCGAGCCGTGCATTCCCTCGAAGGTCGTGGAAACTGTGGAGGATGCCGTGGCGTTTGCCAGGGTCATTGACTATCCCGTCATCGTGCGTCCCGCCTTCACACTCGGCGGCACGGGCGGCGGCATCGCCTATGACGAGGCACAGCTGCGGGACATCGCCACTAACGGCCTGCGGCTGTCCCCGATCACACAGGTGCTCATTGAAAAATGCATCAGCGGCTGGAAGGAGATCGAGTTCGAGGTCATCCGGGACTCCAAGGGCAATGTCATCACCGTCTGCTCGATGGAGAATTTCGACCCGGTGGGCGTCCACACGGGCGATTCCATCGTTATCGCACCGGCCGTGACCCTCTCCGACCGGGAGTACCAGATGCTGCGCACGGCTTCCCTCAACATCATCTCCGAGCTCAAGGTCGAGGGCGGCTGCAACTGCCAGTTTGCCCTGCATCCGGAGAGCATGGAATATGCCGTGATCGAGGTCAATCCGAGAGTATCGCGCTCCTCGGCGCTCGCCTCCAAGGCAACGGGCTACCCCATCGCCAAGGTCGCCACGCGCATTGCCATCGGCTACACCCTCGATGAGATCATCAACCAGGTGACCGGCAAGACCTACGCCTGCTTTGAACCGGCGCTCGACTATGTGGTCATCAAATTCCCGAAGTGGGCCTTTGACAAATTCGTCTATGCCAAGCGAACCCTTGGCACCCAGATGAAGGCAACGGGCGAGGTCATGGCCATCGGTACGAGCTTTGAACAGGCCATGATGAAGGCCGTCCGCTCCACGGAGCTCGGCGTGGATTCCATGCACATGAAGAAATACGAGGAGATGCCTCTTGAGGAGCTGATGGCCCATATCCGGGACGGCGTGGAGGACGAGCGGGCCTTTCAGGTATTCGCTGCGCTCGGACGCGGCGTAAGTGTCGCACAGCTCCATGAGATCACGCTCATCGACGAGTGGTTCCTCGAAAAGCTCGTGAACCTCATCGAGCTCGAGCGCTGGCTTGCCGACGGGGAGCTGACACAGGAGAAATACCTGACCGCCAAGCAGTACGGCTATCTCGATACCACCATTGAGCGCATGTCCGGACAGAAATGCCCCATGCACCGCAGTGCCGTCTTTAAGATGGTCGACACCTGTGCCGGGGAATTCAAGGCGGAGACCCCCTATTTCTATTCGACCTATGACGAGGAGAACGAGGCCGAGCAGTTCATTGCCCGGACGGATTCCGGGAAGAAAAAGGTGCTGGTATTCGGCTCCGGTCCCATCCGCATCGGACAGGGCATCGAGTTCGACTACTGCTCCGTCCACTGCGTCTGGACGCTCAAGGAGCTCGGCTACGAGGCCGTGATCTGCAACAATAACCCGGAGACCGTCTCCACGGACTTCGATACCGGCGACCGGCTGTACTTCGATCCGCTCACCCCCGAGGACGTCGATTCCATCATCGAGACCGAGAAGCCCTACGGCGTGGTCGTACAGTTCGGCGGACAGACCGCCATCAAGCTCACGCGGCACCTGGCCGACAAGGGCGTGCGGATCCTCGGGACGAGTGCGGACAACATCGATGCTGCCGAGGACCGGGAGCGCTTTGACGAGCTCCTCGAGCAGTGCGGCATCCCCCGTCCGCAGGGCTACACCGTCATGACCGCCAAGGAGGCTGTCAAGGTCGCCGACAAGCTCGGGTATCCCGTGCTGCTGCGACCGTCCTATGTACTGGGCGGCCAGAATATGATCATCGCACACAACGACCAGGATGTCGTGGAATACATGGGTATCATCACCTCCCATATGATCGAGAATCCCGTACTCATCGACAAGTACATGATGGGTACCGAGGTCGAGGTGGATGCCATCTGCGACGGGAAGGATTTCCTCATCCCCGGCATTATGGAGCATATCGAGCGTGCCGGCGTGCATTCGGGCGACTCCATCTCCGTGTATCCGGCGCAGAACCTCTCCAAGCGCATCCGGGAGACGATCATCGAATACACCCGCCGTCTGGCTCTGGCCCTTGAGGTGGTCGGTCTTGTGAACATCCAGTATGTTGTCTACCGGGACGAGGTGTATGTCATCGAGGTCAACCCCCGTTCGTCGCGCACCGTGCCCTACATCAGCAAGGTCACGGGCATCCCGATGGTGGACATCGCCACCAAGCTCCTGTTCGGCGCCACGCTCCGTGAGCTCGGCTATGAAAGCGGTCTGTACCCGGAGGGGGACTATGTCGCTGTCAAGGTGCCGGTGTTTAGCTTTGAGAAGCTCCAGGACGTGGACACCATGCTCGGACCGGAGATGAAATCCACCGGTGAATGCCTTGGCATCGGACGCACCTTTGAGGATGCGCTTTTGAAAGGCCTTGTGGCTGCCGGATACGATCTCAAACGCGAGGGCGGCGTGCTCATCTCCGTGCGCGACAGTGAGAAGCGGGAAATGATCCGCATCGCCGACAAATTCTCCCGCATGGGCTTTGAGCTGTACGCCACGAGCGGTACGGCAAGCTACCTCAACCGCAATATGATCGCCACCAATACCGTGCGCAAGATCTCCGAGGGCTCGCCGAACACCATCGATCTGCTCGAGAGCGGGAAGATCCACTACATGATCTCCACCTCCGCCAAGGGCCGTATGCCCGCCCGCGACAGCGTGCGGATGCGCCGCAAATCCGTCGAGCGTTCGATCTGCTCACTGACCGCCGTCGATACGGCCAACGCCCTCGCCAATGTTCTGCAGTCCGGGCGGTCGATGGACGATGTGGAGCTCATCGACATCACAACGATATAAGGGGGAGCCTATGAAATACACACAGGGAAAGTATCCCATTATGGAAAAACAGGCCATTGCCGAGGACACCTTCAGCTTTACGCTCCTGTGTCCGGAGGCGGCCGCCATTGCAGCGCCGGGGCAGTTTGTCCATATCCTGCCCGCAGGCTTTGGCCTGCGCCGTCCGATCTCCATTGCCGGGATCGACAGGGAGGCCGGCACGCTGCGCATCGTCTTTGCCGTGCGCGGCAAGGGAACGAAGGCACTGTCCGAGCTGCGGCAGGGCGATGCGATGGACACGATCGCACCGCTCGGCCACGGCTTTACACTGCGGGAGGACGCACAGCATGTGGTCCTGGTCGGCGGCGGCATCGGTGTGCCGCCCATGCTCCCGCTTGCGGCCTACTACGGGGAGCGCTCCACAGCCATTTCGGGCTTCCGCAGCTTCCCGCAGGTCATTTTGCAAAGTGATCTGGAGGCACTCGGCGCCCGCACCATCCTGTGTACCGAGGACGGCAGTGTGGGGGCTGTGAAGGGCTTTGTCACAACGCCGCTCGAGCAGCTCATCCAGGAGGGCGTCGATCAGGTCCATGCCTGCGGCCCGATGCCGATGCTGCGTGCCGTGGCACAGCTTTGCATCCAAAGCGGCGTGCCGTGTGAGGTGTCGCTCGAGGAACGCATGGCATGCGGCGTGGGGGCCTGCCTTGGGTGCGCATGCAAAACAAAGACCGCTGACGGGGAGGAAAAATTCCTCCATGTCTGCAAGAACGGACCCGTATTCCGGGCTGAGGAGGTGTGCTGGTAATGGCTGATCTGTCTGTGAATGTCTGCGGTGTGGACTTTAAAAATCCCATCATCCCCGCCTCCGGAGTGTTCGGCTACGGACGGGAATATGAGGAATTCTACCCGCTCTCCGCTCTGGGCGGCATCTCCACGAAGGGAACGACGGGGCAGCTGCGCACGGGCAATCCCGCGCCCCGCATCGCCGAGACCCCTTCCGGGATGCTCAACTCCGTGGGACTTCAGAATCCCGGCATCGATGCCTTTATTGAAAAGGAGCTGCCGAACCTGCTCACCAAGGACACCGTGATCCTTGCCAACATCGCCGGTGCCACGGCCGAAGAATGCGCCGAGGTCGCTTCCAAGCTCGATGCCACCGATGTACATATGATCGAGCTGAACATCTCCTGCCCGAATGTCAAGCAGGGCGGCGCTGCCTTCGGGACATCCTGTACGGCCGCTGCCCAGGTGACGGCCGCCGTGCGGCGGGCAACGAAAAAGCCCTTGGTGGTCAAGCTCTCCCCGAATGTCACAAGCATCACCGAGATCGCCAAGGCCGTGGAGGCCGAGGGCGCGGATGCCCTGTCCATGATCAACACCCTGCTCGGCATGCGCATCGATGTGCGCACCCGCAGACCCGTGCTGCGCAACAATGTCGGCGGTCTGTCCGGCCCCGCCATTCTGCCGGTTGCCGTGCGGATGATCTGGCAGACGGCAAACGCCGTGTCCATCCCGATCATCGGCATGGGCGGCGTGACGACCGGCGAGGATGCCATCGAGCTCATGATGGCGGGGGCAAGTGCCGTTCAGGTCGGCATGGCGTGCTTTACGGACCCCTATGCGCCCGTGCGCATCGTCAGGGAAATGGATGCCTTCCTCGAGGAAAACGGCATCGCGTCCGTGCGCGACATCATCGGCAGCGTACAGCCGTGGTAGTACCGGTCACAGGGGGTAACAGGATATGAAGATACTGGGCGTCGATTTCGGGGATGCCAGAACGGGACTGGCCGTCTGCGACAAAATGGAATTCATGGCCTCGCCCCTGTGTGTGGTGCATGAGAAGAACTTCGAGCGCTGTGCAAGGGCTGTGGCAGAGCATGCCGCCGCACAGGGAGCGGAGCTCATTGTGGTGGGGTATCCGAAGAACATGAACAACACCGTCGGGGAGCGAGCCGAGAAATGCAAGGCGTTTGCCGACCGCCTGCATGAGCTGACGGAACTCGAAACGGTCATGTGGGATGAGCGCTCCACAACGGTGTCCGCTCACAATTACCTCAATGCCACCAATACCAGGGGCAAGAAGCGCAAGGCGGTCGTGGATGCCGTGGCAGCGGTCATCATCCTCGAGAGCTATTTGGGCTACCGGAAGCATGCGTAGAGTAATATGTAAGCAGGGCGCCTGCCCTGCATAAGGTCATTTCACGGCGGACGTGATGTCCTCGAGCACTGCTCCGGCTGCCCTGAGCATGCGGCCGGCATGGCGCTTGAGACTGCGCTTTTTCTTATCGCCGGAATTGATCAGCATGAACGCTGCCGTTCCGACCGTGGCACCCACGGAAACGCCCTTGAGAATGGTACTGATATTCATGATGCATCCCTCCTTTGATTCTGGAATGTAGCTTTAGTATGCCCGCATTTGCCTACAAGAACGGAGAGAATTTATGCCACATCTGCACATTGTGCTCGCACAGCCACAGATCCCGCAGAACACCGGGAATATCTCCCGCACCTGCGCGGTGACCGGCGCATCCCTGCACCTGATCCGGCCGTATGGATTTACCATCACCGACCGGCAGCTCAAACGTGCGGGACTCGATTACTGGGATAAGCTGGAAATCTTTGAATATGATTCCCTGGAAGCATTTTTTACAAAGCATCCGGGGGCGCAGGTCTATTTCTTCACGACCAAGAGCCGCACCTGTTTTACGGATGTTCTGTATCCGCAGGACCGGGACGTGTATCTCATGTTCGGACGTGAGGACCGTGGCCTGCCGGAGGAGCTGCTCATGGAGCACCCGGAGACGGCCGTGCGCATCCCGATGCGGCCGACGCTGCGCAGTCTGAATCTCTCCAATTCCGCCGCCATCGCCGCCTATGAGGTGCTGCGGCAGTGGGATTTTCCGGATATGGCATGCACGGGGGAGCTGCACGAGCACCGCTGGGAACCGTAAGAATACAATAAGAAAGGAAAGACGTATGAGCAAGATCAAGTTTCTGACCGATACGGCAAGCGACCTGCCGCTCAAGGAGGCGCAGGCCGCCGGCATCGACATGCTCAGTTTTATGCTGACTGTGGATGGACAGTCCTATGCCGAGCAGCGAGATCTGTCCAAGGAGGAATTCTACGATGTGCTCGAGCATAACGACGAGCTGCCAAGTACCTCACAGATCACCGCCTATACCTTTGAGGAGGTATTTCGCAAGTACCTCGATGAGGGCTATACGGACGTGATCTATGTCAGCATCAACGCCAAGGGATCGGCGACCTATCAGAACGCCTGCAATGCACGCGACGCCCTCTTTGAGGAGTTCCCGGAGTCCACGGCCAATATGCGTATCCACATCATCGACAGCGAGAACTACACGGTGACCTACGGCTATCCGCTGCTGGTCGCTGCCGGCATGGCCGAGCAGGGGGAGAGTGTGGAGGCGATCCTGCGGTACCTTGAGCACTGGCTCTCCCATGTCGGAGTGTATTTTGTGCCGATGACGCTCAAATATGTCAAGAAGTCCGGCCGTCTGACCTCCGTGGCTGCCTTTGCCGGAGAGATCCTCGGTCTGAGACCGATCATCCGCATCGCGCACGGGGAGATCTCCGTCACCGAAAAGATCCGCGGCGAGAAGAACATCGTGCAGAAGCTCACCGACAAGGCCATCGAGGTCATGCAGCCCGATTCCCCCTACATCATCATCCACGGTGCCAGCGATGAGTATGCCCGTCAGGTCGAGGCACAGCTCACCGAGCGTCTTGGCTATCCGCCCGTCTACCATGCCAAGATCGGATCGGCTGTGGCGATCAATGCCGGCTATGACCTGGCCGCCGTCGCTATGCTCGAGCGATGAGTGCTGTGCTGACGCTGCATCCGCAGCATGAGGGTGTGCTGTCCGTCTGCGTGATGAAGGGGGAGGTCTGCCTTGCACGCACGGAAAATGCCGGAGAGGACTTCCCGCAGTATTCGATCACCAAGAGCCTTGTGAGCCTTGGCATCGGCATGCTCTGCGCGGAGGGGAAGCTCTCCCTTGAAACAACGGTCGGACAGCTCCTGCCCGTTCCGGTATCACACCCGCTTTTCAAGGTGACGCTCGAAGCGCTACTGACCATGCAGGCGGGCTTTACCCGGGAGCTGCTCTTTGCCGACCGCCGGGAGGCGTCCGACTATCTGGCGGTCTGCCTTGACGATCCGCTGACGGGCAGCGGCTTTCTGTACAACAATGCCTGTGCCTATCTTGCCGGCGCAATGGCAGAACAGGCAGCGGGTGAGCGCTTCGATCTGTTTTTACAAAAACGCATCCTCACCCCCTGCGGGATCGGAGCATGCGGCTTTGAGTACACGCCCGACGGCGGCATGTTCGGTGCAAGCGGCCTTGTGCTGTCCACACAGGATCTGGCAGGGCTCGGTATTGCGGTGCAGGAGGGCGTGCTCTGGGAGGATTCCTGGCTGCACCGGGCGCTGTCCTGTCAGGTCAGCACGGGCACGCACCGGGACTACGGGTATTTCTTCTGGACGGACGCTGCGTGCAGCTTCATGAGCGGCAAGTGGGGACAGAAATGCTATCTGTACCCCGGAGGGCTGGTCATTGCTGTCAATTCGGAAATGAAGGCGGCGGATACGGTCCGGACCTATGTGGACGGGACATTGTTCCCGCTGCTGGAGGAGTATTATGATATTTGATCTGATCATCATCGGCGGCGGTGCTTCGGGACTGGCCGCTGCCATTACTGCGGCCTCCATGGGCGTGCGGCACATCGCTGTCATTGAGCGCAATGCCCGTGTCGGGCGGAAGATCCTCTCGACCGGCAACGGCCGGTGCAATCTGAGCCATACCGGCATCACGCCGGAGGATTACTGCGGCAGCTACCGCCCGGATGCAGTGCTTTCGGCATTCGGTGAGGCGGAGAATTTCTTCGATATGATCGGTCTGTGCCTGCGCACGGATCCGCAGGGCCGCAAATACCCGTACAGCATGAGCGCCACGACCGTGCTCGATGTGCTGCGTGAGAGCACGGCCCGTTACGGCGTGCTCGAATTCTGCAACATGTCCGTGAAGAGCATGTATTTCCAGGATGAGCTGTGGCATCTCAAGGCCAACCGGGAGCTCTTCCAGGCACCGCTCGTGATCTTTGCGGCAGGCGGCTGTGCCGCACCGCAGTTCGGCACGGACGGGACCGCCTGGGCGCTGCTCGAAGCGATGGATATACCGATCGTGCCGCCCCGTCCCATGCTCTGCCCGCTGCTCACCGACAGCTCTCAGCGGGAGCTGCGCGGCCTGCGTGTCAAATGCACGGCCTCCCTCATCCGTGAAGGTGAGACCATGCATACCGAGGAGGGCGAGGTGCAGTTCAAAGAGGAGGGCCTGTCAGGCATCTGCATCTTCGATCTGTCCCTCTGGGTGCAGCCCGGACGCAGCTATGAGGTCGCACTCGATCTCATCCCCGAGGAGGATACAGGAGAGACGCTGTCCCGGCTCTATGCGCTGCAGGCGGCGCACAGCGGTTCGCCCGCAGCCGGGATGCTCCGGGGCATTTTCCACAAGCCCCTTGCACGCCACTTATGCCGCGTATGCGATGTGATGCACGGCATGCCCTGCGAGGAGCTGACGGGGGAGCAGATGGAGCGCCTTGCCAAGCGTATCCACGATCTGCGCTTTCCGGTGCGGTGTACGGCGGATTACGCCAAGGCGCAGGCAACACGGGGCGGTGTCCGGGGAGATGCGCTCGATGAGAACCTCCAGGTACGGCGTAAACCGGGACTCTACATCGTGGGGGAGGCTGTGGATGTCCAGGCGCCCTGCGGCGGCTACCAGCTCCACTGGGCATGGAGCAGCGGCTATACAGCCGGGATCCATGCCGCCAGATGCTTACAGGAGCACGGGGGAGTGCCGATATGATCCGCGTACAGAATGTCCGGCTGCCGCTGGACTATGATGATGCACTCCTGCGCAGTACAGCCGCCCGGAAACTCCGTGTGCCGGAGCAGGCCGTGCAGGAGGTGCGCATCCGCAGACGCAGTGTGGATGCACGCCGCCGGGAAGACGTACACTTTCTGGCAGCACTTGATGTGCGCGTGCAGAAGGAGGAGGCCGTGCTCCGGCGCTGCGGCAGGGACCGGGACATTGCGCGGTCGCTCGATGTGAAGCTGCGCATTCCCGTGTGCAGGGCGCAGGAGCGCCCCGTCGTGGTCGGCTTCGGACCGGCCGGGATGCTGGCCGCCTATGTCCTTGCAAGGGCCGGACTGCGCCCCGTTGTCCTCGAGCGCGGACGCCCCGTGGAGGAGCGCATGCAGGATGTGGAGACCTTCCGTCGAACGGGTGTGCTCGATCCCGGGAGCAATGTGCAGTTCGGTGAGGGCGGTGCCGGGACTTTCTCGGACGGCAAGCTCCACACCGGCATCAAGGACGAGCGTATCCGCTTTGTGCTCGAGCTCTTTGTACAGTGCGGCGCACCCGCGGAGATCCTCTGGCAGGCAAAGCCCCATATCGGCACTGACCGTCTCACGGGCATGGTGCGCACGCTCCGTGAGCGGGTCGTGCAGATGGGGGGAGAGGTGCGCTTTGGCGCGGTCTGCACGGAGCTTGTGTCCGACAAGGGCGTGCTCACGGGACTCCGGTATACGCAGGAGGGGCGCAGTCATGCACTTTCGGCACGGCATGTGATCCTTGCGATCGGCCACAGCAGCCGGGATACGCTCGAGGCGCTGCACGCGCAGGGACTTCCGCTCGAGCAGAAGCCCTTTGCCATGGGCGTGCGCATCGAGCACCTCCAGTCGAAGCTTGACCGGACACTCTACGGCAGCTTTGCCGGACATCCGGCACTCGGCGCCGCCGATTATAAGCTTGCCGTTCATCTTCCGGGCGGCAGGAGCCTGTACACATTCTGTATGTGTCCGGGCGGGGAGGTGGTCGCTGCGGCCTCGGAGCCGGGGCGGCTGTGCGTCAACGGCATGAGCTGCTTTGCCCGGGACGGACGCAATGCCAACAGTGCGCTGCTCGTGGGCGTCACGCCGGAGGATTTCGGCAGTGACCATCCGCTTGCCGGGATGTACTGGCAGCGCCGGATCGAGGAGGCCGCCTTCTCCGTATCGCACAGCTACAAAGCACCGGTGATCCGGGTGGGGGATTTCCTTGCACACCGGGAGTCCGATCATTTTGGAGAGGTGACGCCGACCTACCTGCCTGGGACGGTCTTTGCCTCCCCGGACCGCTATCTGCCGGAATTTATGTGCCGCACACTCCGCGAGGGCATCCCCGCGATGGCCCTGCGTCTGCACGGCTTTGATGATCCGGATGCCCTTCTTACGGGCGTGGAGGCACGCAGCTCCTCCCCGGTTCGCATAGTCCGGGATGCAGATCTAAACAGCACGGGGATGCGCGGGCTGTATCCGTGCGGCGAGGGCGCAGGCTTCGCGGGCGGCATCACCTCGGCAGCTGTGGACGGCATCCGCTGTGCGCAGTCCGTCATTGACACACTCAGACAGCATTCCTGAAGGAGGATCCCATGCAGCAGTTAACGGATATTGCCTATGCAAAGGCGCTGCTCGAGCGCCACGGCTTCCGGTTTTCCAAGACGCTCGGTCAGAATTTCCTTGTCAATCCCACCGTCTGCCCCCGCATCGCGGAGCTCGGCCATGCACAGCCGGGCTACGGGATCCTCGAGATCGGCACCGGCATCGGGACACTGACCGCCGAGCTTGCCGCACGGGCCGACAAGGTCGCGGCAGTGGAGCTCGATACAAGGCTGTTCCCGATCCTCGAGGAAACGCTTTCGGACTTTTCCAACGTCCGCATCGTCCACGGGGATGCCATGACCTATGATCTGCACCGCCTGATCGAGGAGGAATTTAAGGGGCTGCGCGTTGCCGTGTGCGCCAATCTCCCGTACTACATCACCTCGCCCGTCATCATGCGGCTTCTCGAGGAGCATCTGCCCATCGACATGATCACGGTCATGGTACAGAAGGAGGCCGCATCGCGTCTGTGTGCGCCCGTCGGAACGCGGCAGGCGGGGGCTGTCTCCGTGGCAGTGGCCTATTACGGAACGGCAAGGAAGCTCTTTGACGTCTCCCGCGGCAGCTTCATGCCCGCCCCGAATGTGGATTCCGCCGTCATCCAGATCACCCTGCATGAGGAGCGCCCCTGGGAGATCCGGGATGAAGCGCTGTTCTTCCGGATGGTCCGGCTGGGCTTTTCACAGCGCCGCAAGCAGCTTTGCAGCACGCTGGCAAACGGTTTGTCCCTCGACAGGCAGACACTCACGGCCTGCTTTGAGACGGCGGGGATCGCACCGTCGGTGCGCATTGAAGCACTGCCCATGGAGGCGCTGGCCGAGCTGAGCAACTGCATCTCACAGATACTCTGACCCCATCTCCGGAATGTGCCGCCGGCGCATTCCGGAGCTTTTTTGCATGCATCGCCGGAAAACAGCAGATTCGCAGGAAATGGCACTGTCTCGCCGGAATGGGGCAGGAAGCGCGAAGCGATTCTGACAAAAGCTGCACGCATCCTCTGGTATAATGGAACAGGTAACCATCGTATCATGTAAGGAGTGCATCATTATGAAACGTCTGTCCGCCATTCTGCACAGCGAATTTATCCGCGTCCCGGCGCTGTTCCTGCTGTACACCGCTGCCGGGGCGCTCTTGTCGGCGGGGCATATCAGCACGGCAGCCTCGCCCCTTGCCGCTGCCGTCGCCGCCGTGATCCCCCCGCTGTATGCCTGTGCCGTCCTTATCGGGACGCTCCTGACCTATGCGGTTTTGCAGGCACCGGAGGGGATGCAGTACCTGCTGTGCTGTCTTGTGTGCATCTGCTGTGTGCGGATCTTCTTCCGGGAGCAGTTTCGTCCGCACATTCTGGGGGTGCTTGCTTCGATGACCTGCGCACTGGCAGGATTTGTGCTCGATGTCCTGCTGCGTGCGCAGGAGGGGAGACTCCCGCTGTACCTGCTCGAGGCGCTCCTCATCGGCATGGCAGCGTATTTTCTGGCCGATGCCGCACAGGTGCTGCGCACACGCCGGACCCTCCCCGAGAGTGCCGGGCGCAGCTTCACCTATTCCATGTGCTATCTGCTGGCCGTTGCCGCATTGTGCAGTGCCGCCTTCCCGTTCTGCAATGTCGGACGGGCTGCCGGGATCGCCGTGACGCTCCTTGCCGCCAAGCAGATGCGCCAGAGCGCCGGTGCGCTGTGCGGCGCCCTGACCGCCTGCGGTGCCGCACTGTGCAGCGTCCGCACGGGGACGCCGCTATTGTTCCTGCCGGTGACGGGGATGCTGGCGGGGTATCTTTCCGCGCTTCCCAACGCCCTGTACATCCCGGTGTTCTTCGTGCTCCAGGCACTGAGCAGCGCCGTCCTCGACAGCAGCAGCGCCCTGGCCGGGGTGCTCGTGGAGCTGCTGTTTGCGTGCGGTGTGTATGCCCTGTGTAGTCATATCGATCTCAGCCGCTTCCTGCCGGCTGCCGGAGCCGAGCAGGAGGACGGACGGGATGCGGCATTGGAAGCAGGCTTCCGCCGCAGCGCACTGGGTGCCCTCTCCGAGGAAACGGCCGCCGTCATGCAGCGGCTTGTGACGAGCGAGCCGGATGATCCCATTGCCGATGTGCGGGAGGCGGCCTGTGCCTCGTGCAAGAATTTCGACTACTGCTGGAAGCGCAGACGCGCCCAGACTATGGAGGGCTTTGAAGCGCTGCGCCATGCGCCCCATGCCCATATCGAAGCGCTTGACGGCTGCATCCGCCGTCCCACCGTTGAGGAGCGCATGCGGCTGTCCGCGTACCGCAGCTCCCTGTCCCAGGTCGAGCGGGTGCATCTGCTGCAGCGCAGGTCCGTGACGCTCGAGTATCTGCGTGTCCTTGAGCAGATGCTCCAGCCGGAGCATGAGCCCATCCGCCATGCCCAGGCGGGAACGCGCCTCCTGCGCAAGCTCCTGCACCGCTGCGGCATCGAGAGCCCGGTGTGCTTCATGCACCGTCTGCGCAGCGGCAGACTGGCCGCACAGGTCTACATAAGCGACGAGGACTTTCCGATGTCCACCGTTTGCCGCCTCCTTGAAAAGCACACAGGCGTCCCATTTGAAGGGAGTGTCCAGCGCAACGGCGATGCGGTCAGAGCCGTGCTCTACGAGGCACCGCCCTACCGTCTTGACAGCATCGTGCTCAGCCGTAACGCCCCCGGCTGTGAGCGCTGCGGCGACCAGACCGACTGCTTCACCGATGCGGTCGGCAACTGCTTCCTCCTCCTTTCCGATGGGATGGGCAGCGGTAACAGTGCCTCCCTTGCTGCCCGGATCTCGGTCCGGGCACTGCGGCGGATGCTCCTGTCGGGGATGGGGCCGGACAAGGCCATCCGGCTTGTCAACACCATGCTTCTGTCCGAGACGAACACGGAGAGCTTTGCCACACTCGACGTGCTCGCCTTTGACGCCGACAGCGGGGAATGTGCCCTGTACAAATGCGGCGCCGCCCCCACCCTCATGCTGCACGGCAGCCAGGTCCACAGGATCGCCGGCATGAGCTATCCGGTCGGGATGCTCCCGGATGCACAGGCGGACTGCCGGCGCTTCTCGGCCGTGACAGGGGATACCGCCGTGCTCGTTTCTGACGGCATCAGCGAGGCCGAGTATCCGTACATCGCACAGCTCCTGCGGCGCCGTCTGCCGCTCAATGAGATCGCACAGGATGTGTTCCGTCAGGCACAGGTCTTTCATGCCGGTACAGTCCGGGATGATATGACCATCATCCTTGCCAGAATGGTCAGCACTGTGTCGGTAGAATCTGCACAAAATTCCCAGGATGTAGTAGAAAATCATGTGCCTTCCGACATGCTTATTGAAAAACTTTGTTGAAATTGCACAAATTTTATGGTGTGAAATTATCATACTATATGAAAATTTGACACGGGAGAGGAAAAAGCTTGCAAGAATGCCGATTTTCTGATAAAATAAGTATGAAGGGGGCGAGAGAATGAACTCGACATCTGTAAATCCTAATGACTTTCCGCTTTACCTATTTTATCAGGGTAAAAATAACGAAAGCTATAAATTCTTCGGTGTGCATCAGATCGAGGAGGACGGCGTAAAGAAGCACCGTTTCCGCGTATGGGCACCGAATGCCGTCAGCATCTCCGTTGTCGGTGATTTCAACGAATGGAACCGGGATCAGCACCCCATGAGTATCATCGCCGATGGTGTATGGGAGGCTGTGATCGAGGGACTTGCTCAGTATGATGCCTACAAGTACAGCATCGAAACACGGGACGGCCGGATCCTGATGAAATCCGACCCCTACGGCGCCCATTACGAGACCCGTCCGGCCACTGCCTCGAAGATCTACGAGAGCAGCTATACATGGCATGATGCGGACTGGTTCAAGGAAAAACAGAAGCAGGTCGTCTACAAGCGGCCGATGAATATCTACGAGGTGCATTTCGATTCCTGGAAGCACAATCCGGACGGCACATGCCCGGATTATGTGACCTTTGCGAAGGAAATGATCCCGTACATGCAGAAGATGTCCTATACCCACATTGAATTCATGCCGCTCACGGAGTACCCGTATGACGGCTCCTGGGGGTATCAGGTCACCGGCTACTTTGCACCGACCTCGCGCTTTGGCACGCCCGATCAGTTCCGTGAGATGATCGACCTGTTCCATCAGGCCGGCATCGGCGTGATCCTCGACTGGGTCCCGGCGCATTTCCCGAAGGATGCCTATGGACTCTATGAGTTTGACGGCACCTGCTGCTATGAGTACACCGATCCGAAGAAGATGGAGCACAAGTCCTGGGGCACGAGAGTCTTTGACTACGGCAAGGGCGAGGTCCGCTCGTTCCTGATCTCGAGTGCGTGCTACTGGCTCGATGAATTCCATCTCGACGGTCTGCGTGTGGATGCTGTGGCCTCCATGCTCTACCTCGACTATGACAGACGGGACGGGGAGTGGACTGCCAACATCAACGGCGGCAATGAGAATCTGGAGGCCGTGGACTTCTTCCGCAACCTCAACGAAGCCGTATTCTCCAAGCATCCGGATGTCCTCATGATCGCCGAGGAATCCACAGCATGGCCGCTTGTCACAAAGCCCACGGATATCGGCGGTCTTGGCTTCAACTTCAAGTGGAACATGGGCTGGATGAACGATATGCTCCAGTACATGTCGCTCGACCCGATCTATCGTGCCTTCAATCATGACAAGCTGACCTTCTCGTTCTTCTACTGCTTCTCGGAGAACTATATCCTGCCGATCTCCCATGACGAGATCGTCTACGGTAAGTGCTCCATGCTCGGCAAGATGCCCGGCAACGATCACGACAAGTTCTCCTCCTACCGTGCCTTCCTTGCCTATATGATGGCGCATCCCGGCAAGAAGATGCTCTTTATGGGACAGGAATTTGCACAGCGCAACGAGTGGAATTACCAGACGGATCTCGACTGGAATCTGCTCGAGCAGACCGAGCACAAGCAGATGCAGGACTACACCGCAAAGCTCAATGCGTTGTATCTGAAAACCCCCGCGCTCTGGGACAACGACGATTCCTGGGGCGGGTTCAGCTGGATCTCGCATGACGACTACAAGCAGAGCGTTATTGCCTTCCGCCGCATCGCCGATGACGGCAGTGAGCTCATTGCCGTATGCAATTTCGTGCCCGTGACCCGTGAGGACTACAAGATCGGTGTGCCGTTCGAGGGCAAGTATGAGCTTTTGTTCAGCACCGATGACAAGGAATTCGGCGGCGAGGGACTGGCGCTGAAGTCCTACGAGACGATCGAATTTGGCATGCACGGCTTCGATCAGTGCATCTCCCTGACACTGCCGGCACTGTCCGTGCTCTATCTCAAGCGGGTGCTGCCGAAGAAGCAGAAGAGCATTTCCATTGCAAAGCTCGCCGATGAGGCAGCCGAAAAGCAGGCCAGGGCCAAGAAGGATCTGAATTAAGTACACGCTACGGCACACGGATGCCACCGGCAACAGACATTGCAAGTGGATTCAGAAGGACCGGTGCAGATGTGTGCCGTGTGGGATAGCATTGAAAGTATTGTTTTAGGAGGAATATTATGAACGCAAAAAAGAAATGCATCGCTATGCTGCTGGCAGGCGGGCAGGGCAGCCGTCTCTATGCCCTGACGCAGAATGTGGCAAAGCCTGCCGTACCCTACGGCGGCAAATACCGCATCATTGACTTTGCACTGTCCAACTGCACCAATTCCGGCATTGATACCGTCGGTGTCCTGACGCAGTACCAGCCTCTGGTGCTCAACGAGTACATCGGCAACGGTCAGCCGTGGGATCTGGACAGAATGTACGGCGGCGTGCATGTGCTCTCTCCGTTTGAGACGAAGGAGGGTGCGGACTGGTTCCAGGGTACTGCCAATGCCATTTACCAGAATATGCGCTTCATCGAGCGGTACGATCCGGAGTATGTGATCGTGCTCGGCGGTGACCATATCTACAAGATGGACTATTCGAAGCTCGTGGAATTCCATGAGAAGAACAACGCTGACGGCACCATTGCTGTCATTGACGTACCGATGGAGGAGGCCTCTCGCTTCGGTATCATGACCTGCGATGCCGAGAACAGGGTCGTCCGCTTCACGGAGAAGCCCAAGGAGCCCGAGTCCACGCTCGCTTCCATGGGTATCTATGTGTTCACATGGCAGAAGCTCAAGAAGTACCTGATCGAGAACGAGAATGCCAATACCGGCTCGAAGGACTTCGGTAAGGACATCATCCCGGCCATGCTCCAGAACAAGGAGCGCCTGTTCGCCTACACCTTCGACGGCTACTGGAAGGATGTCGGCACGCTCGACAGCCTCTGGGAGGCCAACATGGACCTGCTCAGCCCGAGCGTTCCGCTCGACCTGTACGACCCGAACTGGAAGGTCTATGCACGTCATAACAACATGCCCCCGCAGTACATCGGTGAGAATGCACAGATCGAGAATTCGATGATCACCGAGGGCTCGAGCATCAACGGCAAGGTGGATTTCTCCATCATCTTCTCCGGCGTTGTGATCGAGGAGGGTGCCGTCGTCAACTACAGTATCCTGATGCCCGGTACCGTCGTCAAGTCCGGTGCCGTTGTAGAGTATGCCATCGTCGGTGAGAACTGCGTGGTAGAGTCCGGCGCCAAGATCGGTATCAGCCCCGAAAACATTGACAACAGAGATGACTGGGGCATCGCTGTCGTAGGTCATAATGTGACCGTTTCCGGAAATGCCGTAGTTCGGCCGAAGGAAATTATTTCTGAGAATGTATAAGGAGGCTTCGTAATGGGCGTAAATAATAATGTACTGGGTCTGATCTTTGCAAGTCTGCATGATTCGACCGTTGTAGAGCTGACAAAACAGAGAACGATGGGCTCGATCATGTTCGGCGGCAGATACCGCCTGATCGACTTCCCGCTGTCCAATATGGTGAATTCCGGCATTTGTGAGGTCGGTGTCATCACCAAGTCTAATTACGGCTCCCTGCTTGACCATCTGGGCACAGGCCGTGAGTGGGATCTGGCTCGTAAGAAGGGCGGCCTGCATCTGCTCCCACCGTTCAGCCAGAGCATCGGCGACGGCGTGTACAGAGGCCGTCTGGAGGCCTTGAACAATGTCTGGACCTATGTGGAGTATTCCAAGTGTGAGTATGTCGTGCTCTCCGACTGCGACTATGTGGCCAACATCAATTTTGAGGATGTGGTCAAGCAGCATAAGGAGACCGGCGCTGACATCACCGTCGTATACGGCAACTACCGCTACAGCGAGGAATCCGGCTCCTGCGTGGATGTCCTGGAGATCGGCGAGAGCGGCAGAGTGACCGACGTGCTCGTGGATCCGCAGCTGTCCGGCGACTGCAAGATCTGCCTGGATATGTTCGTGATGCGCAGGGACTTCCTGCGGAAGATCGTCAAGGATGCTGCCAGCAGAAGTCAGTACAGCCTCATCCGCGACTGCCTGCAGCCGAATGTCAAGAACTTCAACATCATGGGCTATGAGTTCGACGGATATTTCAGCCGCATCGACAGCGTAGCCAATTACTACAAGGCCAATATGGCGCTGCTGAATCCCGATACCCGCAATGCACTCTTCAAGGCGAATGCACCGATCTACACCAAGACCGGCGACAACGGCCCCGTGAAATACGGCCTCGATTCCAAGGTCAAGAACTCCCTGATCGCGGACGGCTGCATCATTGAGGGTACGGTGGAGAACAGCATCCTGTTCCGCGGCGTCAAGGTCGGCAAGGGCACGACGGTCAAGAACTGCGTCCTGATGCAGGGCACGACGATCGGCAACAACTGCACGCTTGACAGTGTCATCACCGACAAGAATGTCGAGATCGTGGATGACCGCGTACTCAACGGCTCTGAGAGCTATCCTGTTTATATCAATAAGAACGCAAAACTGTAATTTGGAGGGTGATGCATCTTGAATATCCTGTTCGCCGCAAGTGAAGCCGTACCGTTTGCAGCTTCCGGCGGTCTGGCAGATGTCATTGGCTCCCTGCCCGCGGCCATCCGCAGCAAGGGACATGAGTGCCGGGTTGTCATTCCGCTATACAAATCCATGCGGCCCGATCTCCGTGCTCAGCTCACCTTCCTGACCAATATCACCGTGGATGTTTCCTGGCGCAAGCAGTACTGCGGGATCTTCACAGCCATCTGGAACGGTGTGACATATTATTTCATCGACAATGAGTACTATTTCGGACGTGACGGACTCTATGGCTTTTATGACGACTGTGAGCGCTTTGTGTTCTTCTCAAGAGCAGTGCTTGAAATGCTCCGGTACATTGATTTTGCACCGGATATCATCCACGCCAACGACTGGCAGACAGCACTGATCTCGGTTTTCTACCAGGTATTCTACAAATACCAGCAGGGCTACCAGACGATCAAGCATGTGTTCACCATCCATAACATCCAGTACCAGGGCAACTACGGCCGTGAGGTGCTCAATGAGGTGATGGGCATTCCGCTCTACCACATGGGCATTCTTGAATATGACGGCTCGATCAACATGATGAAGGGTGCCATTGAGGCAGCCGATAAGATCACAACGGTGAGCCCGAGCTATGCGTGGGAGATCCTGGACCCCTGGTATGCACACGGACTTGACCGCATCCTTGTCAACAAGCAGTACAAGCTCTGCGGCATCCTCAACGGGATCGATACCGCACTCTACGACCCGTCCACGGATGGGCTGATCGCAAAGAATTTCAGCGCGTCCGCTCCGGAAGGGAAGAAGGCGTGCAAGGAGGCACTGCTCTCCGAGCTTGCGCTCCAGGAAGGGGACGAGCCTGTGATCGGGATCGTGACACGGTTCGTATCCCACAAGGGGATCGATCTCATCCGCTTTGTCTTTGAGGACATCCTGAATCTGGGCTATAAGCTTGCGATCCTTGGCAGCGGTGAGAAGGTCTATGAGGATTTCTTCTCCGAGATGCAGTGGCGCTATCCGGACAAGGTGAGTGTGACACTCGGCTTCCAGCCGGATCTGGCAAAGCGCATCTATGCGGGAGCGGACATGTTCCTGATGCCCTCCCAGAGTGAACCGTGCGGCCTTGCACAGATGATCGCCATGCGGTATGGTACCGCGCCGATCGTCCGGGAAACCGGCGGTCTGCGGGACTCTGTGAAGGACAACAACGAGGGTGACGGCAACGGCTACAGCTTCAAGACGTACAATGCGCATGACATGCTCGATGCATGTGCAAGGGCGAAGGCTTGCTATGACGATCCCGATGCCTGGAAGGCACTTGTAAAGCGTGCGATGGAAAGCGACTACAGCTGGAGCAGCTCCGCTGATGCCTATGTGGCGCTGTACAGAGAGCTTTGTAAATTCTGATAACTGATCCTGAATAGAAATGTCGGCACCGGCTCCCAAGTGACGTGGGAGCCGGTTGTCGTTATGACAAGTACAGTACTGACAAAAGAACATCCCCCACAAACGTGGGGGATGTTTTTGTGAGCATGTGTTATGCGGGAAGGGTCACCAGATCGACAAGGGATTTCATGATGAGGACCGCATCGGCGAATTCCAGGGTCCCGTTCCGGTTAACATCGGCATTGACAGCGCCCTGCGCGGAAAGCGTGAAGCTGCCGAGCTGATCCTTGTTGACCGCGATGACATCGATGATGTCCACATCGCCGTCACCCTCGGCATCGCCCCACATCGTGACAGCCAGGCCACTTGTGGGCGCTTCGGTCGGTGCAGAAGTCGGTGCTTCCGTCGGTTCTGCTGCACTGCTTGCTGCATAGGCCACCAGGAAGAGGTTGGCGGAATCTGCCTTCGTGATCGAATGGCTGCCTGCGGAAAGCTCCACAGTGATCGTGCCGTTATCGGTGGCGTACTTCGTGCCGTCCACCTTGACTGTGCTTGCCGCATCGCCGAACACGAGCGTCAGGGTCCCGGCAGAAGGTGCGGTGAAGTCAATGGCGGTGGCAGTCTCCATCTTGAGGCAAACCGTCAGGGTCTCACCGTTGTAGGTGGCAGTGCCCTTGGAATCGGAGAGATTGCCGGAGATGGTGTAGAAATTGCTGGCTGTTCCGTTGACCGTGAAGTTATGAACGTAGGTACTTGCCTGCGGATCGGAGGTGCTGGTCGGTGCCTGTGTGGGTGGCTCAGTCGGCTCAGTTACAGGGGAGGTCGGCTGCGGATCGTCCTGCGTCACACCGTTATACATGTGATAGCCAAGGCTTGCATAGGTGCCGTTCGAGGCCGTTTCTGCAAAGCCGCCCGGGTTCGGAGAGCCGTCCGCATTTCTCCAGGCCTTGTGGAAGTCCGTACCCATGCCGGATACATTCAGGGTGATGAAGTCGGAATCAGCCGGGGTGACCACATCACCAAGCTTTGCACCGTTGACCATGGTCTCACTCTGGGCGAAGTAGTACTTGCCGTTGTAATAGATGCTGTTCTTCATGCTGCCGACGAACTTGTCGTTGCCCGTCTTGATGCCGGGGGCATTGGTCTGGGTGACATTGGCAGTGTTGTAGTAGGACATCATGTTCGTGAAGGTGGCGGTTTCGCTGCAGCGGTATACCATGTAGTTGGCCTTGGCGCCCTTGAGGTTGTTGTTGTAGGCGGTGCAGTTCTTCATGTCGCCGAATTCCGGATTGTTGTTATCTGTAAAGCCGCAGTTGAGATTCTCGAAGGCAAGGCAGTTCTCCACGATGTGGCGCGTACCGATGCCGCCGCCGCCGAGCTTGAAGCCGTTGCCGTCGCAGTCGCCGTAGCCGCGGCCGTCCTCGGTAAAGCCGTTGCGGAAGGCGATGCAGTTCTTGATGGTGACAACACCGATCGGTCCGGTCTCCTCCTTCGCGTACAGATCCCAGCCGTCATCGGAGTTGTTGTAGGAAAAGCAGCCGTCAAAGACGTTGCCCTCACCGCAGGTGAGCTTGGCAGCAAAGCCGTCGGCATTCTCCATCGTTGCATCATCGCAGTTGTTCTTGGAGGTGCAGTTCTTGATCAGATTGCCCGTCGGCCAGTCCGCAATGGTCGCAGCTGCGGAGCTTGCACGGGAGATCTGGAGACCCGTATCCTGGTTGTTGTTGAAGACCATGTTCTCGATGACATTGTAATTACCGGCCAGAAGCATACCGTTGTCACCGGCCTTGGTCACTTCAAAGCCGTAGAAGTGCCAGTAATCACCGTCCACGACAAAGCCGTAGTTCGAGCTGGAAACGGATTCGCCGGAGAAGTCAAAGACAACATCCGCATTTTGATAAGCGGAAATGGTCTTGTACTTGCCGGAGGTGCCGTTGTTGGTGCTGTCGATCTTGATCGGGCTGCTGGACTTGTAGGTACCCTCCAGCAGATAGATCACGCCGCCTGCCGGGACATTTTTGATGGCTGTGAGCACATCCGTCGGGTCGCTGACAGAGCTGCCCGAGCCTTTGCCGTCGGGAGATGCGTAGATGATCTGGGAATAGCTCGGTGCCTCGGTCGGATCCTGGGTAACGGGTGCGGAGGTCGGAGCCTGTGTTTCTGCCTGCGTCGGGGCTTGAGTAGCAGCCTGTGTGGGTGCCTGGGTCTCGGCCTGTGTGGTGGAATCCGTAAAGCCGGAGCCGATGGCAACGACGCTCGGCTTGTAGGACTGCAATGCGCTCATCAGCGATGCATTGACGCCGTAATCCGTATCATCGGAGGAATTGTTGAAAGTGAACCGGAAGTCACCGCCGCCAAGACGGCCTGCATTGGCAGTCACGACGGAAGGCACATTCTCGACAGCATCGGCCGTGTACTTGTACATCACACTGGAGGTGTCGAAGTTGTTATAGGTATTGCTGCCCTGCTTGGAGGTCACGGAGGAGGGGACCGTGGCAGTCTTGCTGGATACCACATAGGCATCGAAATCCGTGCTGCTGTCGCCGTAGGAAATAAAGCCGGTCTGACCGGTCATGTAGTTGCCGTAGGCCTTGATGGTGCCGCCGTCCTCGCTCGAGAAGGTCGGGCTGTTGCCGTTGGCCACATCCGAGCCCTGCATGGAGGTCAGCATCGGATACTTGCAGTTGCGGAAGTAGTTGCTCTCCGCAAAGATGGACGAGCCCATGGTCGAGCCGATACCATACTTGGCATTGCCGTCATAGTAGTTGTTGTAGACATGGGCCGAATAGAATCTGACACGGGGATGACGGGAATCGGAATGGTCATACCAGTTGTGATGGTAGGTGATGTACAGATCCTCCGTGGTGTTCTCACTCAGACCGAGCAGATTGCATTTGCCGTTGTCCCAGAAATGGTTGTAGGAGAACGTGATATAAGTGGATTTCTTGCAGTCGAGCGCACCGTCGCCCTTGGCCTGATCCTTG
Source organism: Oscillospiraceae bacterium (assembly GCA_017460955.1). Taxonomy (GTDB): domain Bacteria; phylum Bacillota; class Clostridia; order Oscillospirales; family Ruminococcaceae; genus UBA3855. The sequence goes on along the minus strand of JAFTZY010000048.1, from coordinate 14,924 downwards.
TCGGAGCCGGCCATGCCGTAGAAGGAATCGCAGTGGTGTACCCAGATGTGGTCGCAGTCCTGCTGGATGCTGTAATTGTCGCCCTCATTGCTGTCCACGAGCATGATACCCATGTTGCGGATCTCCACATTGCTGGCATTCTTCACGCGGATGCCAAAGCCGCTGAACAGCGCATCCTCACCGATGCCCTCAATGGTGATACCGCAGGATACGCGCTTTTCAGCTGCCGAACCACTGCCGCTGAGCACGAGATCACCGTTCTCAAGCGTGGCAGGATCCGTTACGGTACCGATGATCCTGACATCGAGCGGGCGGGAGTCATACCCCTTCTTGTACAGGTTGAAGATCTCCTGGAGACCCGTACCGGTCGTGGTCGCACCCTTGGCGCTGGTCACAACATCGAGTGTCACGGTGTCCTTGGTGGATTCGGTGAGGTAGATGACCTGTGCGCCGTCACGCAGCGTTCCGTCCTCATTGTAGGCACCGGAGGCAGTGCCGTTTACATGCGCAAAGCCGGAGCGGTCATGTGCCACACTGGTCACGCTTACCTGTGCTGCCTTGGAGGAATCCTCCTTGCCGCTGATGACCGGAACGATCTTCATCGTATGGCTGCCAGCCTTCAGACCTACAGCATCGGCACGGAAGCAGCTCGGATACTGCCGCACGAGCATGGTGTCGATCTGCGTGCCGTCCACATATACATTGTAGCCGCTCGCACCTGATACAGCGCTCCACTCGGCGTAGGCGCCCTCCTCATAGCCGGCGCTCTCGGTCACGGTGACGCTTGCTGTGCTTGCATGTGCCGCGATCCCGGCGCTCTCCGGCGCGGATACGGTCACAGCCTGTGTCAGTGTCCCGGTCATGGAGCTTGCCATGGTGGCCATTGCCAGCACGGCGGCGGTACATAACCTCAATGCTTTCATTTTCATTTGGATCCAGACCCCTTTCATGTCATGTCGTGCGCCGCTCTATCCGTACAGCGCCCGCATTATTCGCGCAGGAATTGTCTGCTCCTGCTGCGTTGTAACTATTATAACAGAATGTCCATAAAATTACAACTGGTATATTTCACGATTATTATAATCTCGTTTTGGCGATCCTGCACAAAATAAAACAGTTAGTCTTATCAAACATGCTAATATTCAACGACCGTCGATTATCGTAAACGTTTAAGAGAGGGAAAACCGGGAGGGAATGCCCTTGACACCGGATACGGGACTGTGCTATACTATAGGTGCAGATTGCGATTTCAAAGAAAGGGTTGGGATGAATTATGATGTACAAACGAATCACGGGTCTTGCCGCAGGGCTTGCAATATGCCTTACAGCGATGCCGCTGTGTGCAGCAGCACAGGTGCAGCCGAATCCGGTCATCAGCCGGGACTGCCCGGTCTATTCCGGGGCGGGGCAGGGGAGCGCCGCCTACGGTAACGATGCCTACTATTATTCCTTCTGGTCGGCACAGGTGCCCGACTACCTTGCCTATGACCTGTCCGGCGTCCCGGAGGAGCAGCGCCGCACGATCGATGCAGTGTTCTATACGACCAGCTCCTATGATGTGATCGGGAATTACGTTTCCCGCAACCAGGAGCCCTCCGCGTACACCATCGAGGTCAATGCCGCACCGGGCGGCACCTATCCGGAGGACGGCTGGGAGAGTGTTGTCACAGTGGAGGACAATGCCCTCAGCTCCCGGCAGCATGTGATCGATTTTGAGGGCTATCAGTGGATCCGCATCACCGTCACCGGTGCCGACGGCAGGGACAGCGGCTCGGCGGCCATTAATTTTGACATCCATGATGTGTCGGACGGCGTGACGGACAGCTGGATCTTCTTCGGCGATTCCATCACCGCCGGCGGGATGCACAACTGCTATGGCACGGGCTATGCGACCTATGTCAGTCAGCTTGACGACCGGTATTTTCCCATCCAGGAAAACGGCGGCATCGGCGGCATCACCAGCACACAGGGGAAGGAGAACATCGACCGCTGGCTCTCGACATTCCCGGGGAAATATGTCAGCATCGCCTACGGCACCAACGATGCCTGGGGCAACCAGACGGGTCCGGAGGGTTATTACGAGAACACGGTGTATATGATCCGTGCCGTGCTCGATGCCGGGAAAGTCCCGGTGCTGCCGAAGATCCCCTTTGCCACGGAGGAGGGTGTCAGCACCTATCTGGACAATTATAACGCCGTGATCGACCGGATCTACGAGGAATACCCGGAGGTCGTGCAGGGACCGGATTTCGAGAGCTATTTCCGGGAGCATCCCGATGAGCTCTCCGACGGCGTGCATCCGACCTCGGAGGGGTATGATGCCATGCGGCAGATGTGGGCGCAGACGATGTACGAGCGCGTGTACAGTACGGGGGAGAGCTTCGATCCCGGCGATGTCACTGCCGACGGCACCTTTGGAATGGCGGATGTGGTGGCCATGCAGAAATACCTCGTGCGTCTTGGTACACTGAAGGCGCCGGAATGCGGCGACATGAACGACGACGGACGGCTCGATGTCCTGGATCTGACGTACATGAAGCGGCTCCTGACACAGACTGCTGAGCGTTAAAAAAGATCCCCTGTTCCATCCTTGTGGAACAGGGGATCGCTTTGTGTGCTGAGGGGAGGACTTACTTGTCGCTCTCCAGGAACTTGTAGGTCACAGCAGCCAGTGCAGCGCCTGCGAGCGGGCCAACGATGAAGACCCAGAGCTGAACGATGGGGGTCGTATTGCCGGAGATGGCAGCAACGACAGCCGGACCGAAGCTTCTTGCCGGGTTTACGGAGGTGCCGGTCAGGCCGATGCCCAGGATGTGTACGAGAGTCAGCGTCAGGCCGATCACCAGACCGCCGAAAGAGCCGTGGCCGGCCTTCTTGGAGGTGACACCCAGGATCGTCAGCACGAAGATGAAGGTCAGGATGCACTCAACGAGCAGGCCTGCTGCGATGCTGTCGTTCACACCTGCCAGGCCGTTTGTGCCAAAGCCGCCGGTCTTGTCGGTCACGCCGCCCAGGCCGAAGATCAGTGCGAGTACGCCGGAGCCGATGAGAGCGCCGATGCACTGGGAAATGACATAGCCCACGAAGTCAGCCACGCTCATGCCGCCGCTGATCAGGACGCCGAGGGAGACGGCGGGGTTGATGTGGCACCCGGAGATATTCCCCATGCAGTAAGCCATGCCGACGATCACCAGACCGAAGGCGAGGGCGGTCAGGATGTATCCGCCGCCGTTGACAGCGTCACACCCGACGAGCATTGCCGTGCCGCAGCCGAGGATGACCAGGACCATGGTCCCGATGCATTCTGCTACATACTTTTTGATGTTGTTCATGTTTTGTTCCTCCTCATATGTATATGCGTATTAGCCGATCGGATACGATCAGCTTATTCCTATTATAACATGGAAGTGAAAGTTTGTAAATAGGTTTTGTCAAAAAAATGAAACGGCAAATTGCATAAAAAAATCCCGGTACTTTTGGTACCGGGTGGTGCGGATAAAAGGACTTGAACCTTCACCCCCTTGCGAGGACTAGCACCTGAAGCTAGCGCGTCTGCCAATTCCGCCATATCCGCATAAATCGGCGGGCAAAACAACCAAGGTAATGGTGCGGATAAAAGGACTTGAACCTTCACCCCCTTGCGAGGACTAGCACCTGAAGCTAGCGCGTCTGCCAATTCCGCCATATCCGCATTAGCTTGGTTGTCGTGACCCGACAATGAATATTATACCACAGCGCAGAAAAATTGTCAAGCCCTTTTTTGAATTTTTTCAAAAAATCTGATTTTTTTTGAAAAGGACTGGAAATCATATCCCGAATGTGCTATAATACTCTATGTGTGCGGCCTGCCCGGCAAGGGCATGGCCGCAAGGAAGAGATCTTAGAAACTAAGTAAGGAGTGTGGATCCATGGCGTTCTATCTGGATCATGCGGCTACCACAAAGCCGTGTGAACAGGCGATCGAAGCGATCACAGCATGTCTGCGGGAGCATTACGGCAATCCGTCCTCCCTGCATCGAGTGGGACTCGATGCACAGCTTGCAATGGACGGGGCGCGTGCCGTCGTGGCTGGTGCCATCGGCGCACAGCCGGAAAGCATCCTGTTCACCTCGGGTGCAACGGAGAGCAGCAACCTGGCACTGCGTGGCGCTGCATCCGCCTACGGCCGTCACAGGCCCCACATCGTGACCTCGGCAGTCGAGCATGCCTCCGTGCGGGAGACGATCACGGCTCTCGAGGCACAGGGCTTTTCCATCACGCGCATTCTCCCCGATGAGAACGGCGTCTTTCATGCCGCGGATTTCCTGGACGCCGTCACGGACAAGACGTGCCTAATCAGCATGATGCTCGTGGAAAACGAAACGGGCAGGATCCTCCCCGTGGCCGAGACCTTCCGTGCTGTCAAGCGCCGGTACCCCCATGTCATCACGCACTGCGACATCGTACAGGGGTTTTTGAAGCTCCCCGTCAAGGCATCGGCGCTCCACGCCGATCTGATGTCCATGAGTGCGCATAAGATCCACGGTCCCAAGGGTGTGGGTGCACTGTACACCGCCAAGGGGATACGGCTCATTCCCGTCACCACGGGCGGAAAGCAGGAGAGGGGACTGCGCCCGGGAACGGAGAGCGTGCCGCTCATCTGCGGCTTCGGTGCCGCGGTGCAGTACATGCAGCCGACGATCGATGCACGCTTTGCACAGACGCAGGACCTGCGCCGGAAACTGCTTGCAGCGCTCTCCTCCATGGACGGCATCACCCTCAACAGTGAACCGGAGGGCTCCCCTTATATCGTGAATTTCTCCGTCCACGGGATCCGTTCGGAGATCATGCTGCATTATCTTGAGCAGCGGGAGATCTACGTCTCGAGTGGCTCGGCGTGCTCAAAGGGCGCCAGAAGCGGCGTGCTGTCCGCGTACCGCATCCCGGAAAAACAAGCGGACTGCGCGATCCGCTGCAGTTTCTCCGAGGAAACAACCCCGGAGGCGATCGAAGCCCTTCTGTGCGGTATCCGCGAGGGGCAGGCACAGCTCATCCATCAGAACATGCATTGAGAAAGTGAAGGAAGCATATGAAAGAGGTAATTCTTGTAAAATTCGGTGAAATGGCACTCAAGGGCCAGAACCGCTACAGCTTTGAGGACATTCTGCTCAAGCAGATCAAATACCGTCTGCGCCCGCTGGGGAGATTCATCTATACCAGCGCGCAGTCCACGATCTACATCGAGCCGGAGGAGGAGGGCACGGACCTCGACGAAGCCGTGTCGCGTCTGCGCAAGGTGTTCGGCATTGCAACGATCTGCCGTGCCTGTGTCTGTGAGAAGGACTTTGCCGATATGCAAAAGAAGGCAGTCGCATACCTCAAGGAAACGTTCGAGGATGCGCAGAGCTTCAAGGTCGAGGCCAAGCGTGCAGACAAGGCGTTCCCGATGAAGTCCCCGGAGATCTGCCGGGAGCTTGGCGGAACGATCAGTGAAGCATTCCCGCATCTGCATGTGGATGTCCACGAGCCCGATGTGACCGTTGTCGCAGAGGTGCGGGATACCAATGCGTATATCCATGCGGACAAGCTCAAGGGCGCGGGCGGTCTGCCGCTCGGCAGCAGCGGCAAGGCACTTTTGCTGCTCTCCGGCGGCATCGACAGCCCTGTGGCAGGGTACATGATGGCAAAGCGCGGCATCCAGGTCTCCGCCATCCATTTTGTCAGCCCGCCCTACACCTCAGACAGAGCACGCCTGAAGGTCGAGCAGCTCTGCCAGAAGATGACGGACTACTGCGGCGATGTGAACTTCTATTGTGTTCCCTTCACAAAGATCCAGGAGGAGCTGCGCCGGCGCTGCCCGGAGGAGTACTTTACCATCCTCATGCGCCGCCTGATGATGCTGATCGCGCAGGAGATCGCTGCGAAGGAGGAGGCACTTGCCCTCATTACCGGTGAGAGCGTCGGACAGGTCGCCAGCCAGACACTGCACGCGATGGTCTGCACGGACGCGGTCTGCCATGTACCGGTGTTCCGCCCGCTCATCGGCATGGACAAGACAGAGATCATCGAGATCGCCAGAAGGATCGATACGTTTGATATCTCCATCCAGCCCTATGAGGATTGCTGCACCGTTTTCACGCCCCGCCACCCCAAGATCCGCCCCCAGCTTGCCGCCATTGAGGCTGCCCAGGCCGCCGGTGACTTTGAGGAGATGATCCGCGAGGCTGTGGAAGGAACGGAATGCAAGCGCTTCCGCGTGGTTTTTTGATGTTTTTAGATTTTACAAATTTAAAATATATTTACAAAATATTTGTCATATCTGCTGCATTTCAACAGACACTTTTCGTGTATGTTATTGATTTCTCAGATTGTGAAACCGCAAACCTTGACAGAATGGTTACAAGTGTTGTAAAATTATTAAGGAGAAATGGGCTGACTGCCGCCGTTGCAGGAGGCTGCACGGGCGGTCGCATTTCTGCGTATCTGACATCAGTTGTCGGTGTATCGGAGACCTTCCGCTTACACCCCATGTAACGATAGCTGCTTGCAAAGCTGTAAGGTGATCCGCCCGGACAGGTGCGGAGGAACGCAGTGCCGCGACAGGCAATGTGTGCCTTTCGGTTTTGTCAGGTCAGCCTGTGTCGGAATGCTCTGCTGCAAGGGGCCGGGTCGGCTTCTGGCCGCAGCATTTGTCTTTCAAGAAACTGCACATTTACTGATGGAGGAGGATTCATGAGCAAGGACGAGGCTTTCGAGCCTTCTGCCGTACCGGTTCCTGAGGAGGAGACGGATACGCCGATCACCGAGGAAGAGACTGCGGAAACAGTCCCCGAGAAGGTATCGGACGGACCGGTCCCTGAAGAAGAGACTGACGGAGAGCATGAGCCTGAAGCGGAGGAAGCGTCTGCAGAGGCATCGGCACAAGATGCACAGACACTGACAAAGCAGGACAAGCTTGCTGCGATCCGCGCCGCCTTACAGGAGCGGGAGAACGCGCAGGAGGATCCGGATCCGCCATTTGATCCGGAAGCATCGGAATCAGCAGACGCTCCTTCCGAGTCACCCCCGAATAAAGAAACAACGGAACAAAAGAAGACGGAAAAGCGTACCGGCAAGAAAAAGAGATCCGGAAAGAAGACACCCGGAAAACAGCAAAACGAAAAAAAGAAAAAGAGAAAGAAGAAACGAAAGAAAGTGCCTCTTGGCAAGCGGCTGAGGGGACTGTTCCCGCAGAAGGGTGACAGCGTATTTGAAGCGATCCGCAAGTCGATTTTTCTGGTCTCAACAGCGATCTTCATCGTGTGTCTGTGCCTCATCGGTGATTATTTTATTGACAATTACCGCAACAAGGTCCTGAATGATGATTTTGTGGTCCGCAGGCAGCGCAGAACGGATGCGGATGAAGCAGTCGCAAGCGAGAACAATATCTCCACCTACTACCGGCTCCTTCCGAGTGTGGAGGATCTGCTGGCAGTCAATCCGGATGTGGTCGGGTATATCACGATCCCGGGAACTCGGATCGGGTATCCCGTGCTGCAAAAAAGGGGACAGGAAGACGGCAACGAGTACTATCTGCACAGAAACATTCAGCTCGAGGAGGCAAGGCCAGGCTCCATTTTTCTGGACTACCGCAACAACTTCGACTATGTGGTTGCCGGTGAGAAGCAGGCGGAAAATTCGGAGAACCTCATCATCTATGGCCATAATATGCATGACTATGCCATGTTCGGCAGTCTGAAATACTATATCAACGATGCCGAGTATTATGACGCCCATCCGATCGTCGAGCTCAATTCCAATTATAAAAAGTACAAGTACAAGATCTTCGCAATGATCCTGGTGGACATTGATGATGAAACGGACACCAGGTTCGATTACTGGAATACTCTTGATTTCGATGACGAGCAGCAGTTCTATGATTATGTCAACGAGATCAAACGCAGGACCGTCAGACTGACCGACGTGGACATTGCATACGGCGATCAGCTGCTGACACTTTCCACCTGCAACAGTACCTTCACCGAAGGCAGACTCGTCGTGTTCGCACGGCTGCTGCGAGACGGGGAATCCCTTGAGGAGGGTACCACAAGTGTTGCAAACCCCAATATCAAATGGCCGAACAGCTATTATAAATGGCATAAAAACACGTACGACCCGGATGCGGAGTTTGTACCATACGGTTAATCTGCATGAAGGGATGATTCCATGGCAAAAAAAAGAAAAATCATTGCTGTCGGTGCGGTGTGTGCCGCGCTGATCGCCGGTGTGGGAGGACTATGCTACTTTTCCAATGCATCCGGAAAGCCTGCGACGGATTCTGCGATGCAGGCGGAGCTCCCGACACAGCCGCCGACGGAACTGCCGACGGATGATGAGCGCACCTTCGGGCCGGAAAACGGTTTGACGGGGCGTGCCAAGGTCTTGCTGCAGCGCAATGCAGACACCGTTGGCTGGATCACCATTCCCGGAACGCGGGTGGACAACCCGATCGTGCAGTCTGACGACAATGATTTCTATCTGAATAAGGCGTTTGACCATACACCGCATCGTGCCGGTACGGTGTTTATGGATTATCGGGATGTGTTCGGTTTCGACGAGGCCTCACAGTCGGACAACATCATCCTGTATGGGCACAATATGGCCAACAATACGATGTTCGGGTCCCTCCGGCGCTACCGGCAGGATTATTCCTACTACAAGGAAGCGCCGTTCATTGAAATGGAATCCAATTATGCGCGCTATACCTATGTGATTTTCGGCCTTGTGATCACGGACGGCAGTGCGGAAGCCCAGTGGCGATACTGGGATATGGAGGAGTTTGCAGACGAGGCAGAGTTCAACGACTTTATCGAACATGTCCGCAGCAAAAATCTGACGACCATCCCCGTGGATGTGCAGTACGGCGACCAGCTGGTGACGCTCTCGACCTGCTATTCCGATGCGGATGATTCCAGATTCCTTGTGATCGGCAGAAGGCTCCGGCCCGGTGAAACAGCAGAGGATTTCACGGAGCCGCCGACGGAAGCTGTGACTGAGGAGGCAGCAGCGGAAACCGACACTTAATGCACCTGTTGTAGGGCGCATCCCGGTGCGCGAAGCGTTCCGGATGACATATGGAGTATGAAGATGAATATGGATCAACCTAAGAAACGCGCAGCGTTCGGTCTGGCGGCGCTTTTGCTGGTCTGCTGCTGTCATTTTGACACAGTGATCGCGGAAACTGCAACCGAAGCCGCTGCAGAAGAAGCTCCGACCCAGGTGTCGGAGACGTCGGAAACTGAGGAAGCTGTGCAGGAAGCCGCCACAGAGCCGCTCAGTACCGTCACTGTCATCCATACAGCAGAGATCAGCGAGGAGGAGTACACACCCACGGATTGGTGGAAGGCCGATCTGGACTCCTATGATGACAGCTTTTCGCTGATCTCCTACCGTGCTGTTCAGAATCCCGATGCTGAGAATGCGGAGTTCATTGCAGAGAGCCCCGCTGCGGCCGAAGATGCTGTCGTGTACTCGAGTGCGCCGACACCTTCCGCCGTTTCCAGCGTATCCGATGGCTACTTTGCCTTCTCTACCTACGGCTACGGCCACGGCGTGGGCATGAGCCAGAACGGCGCCAATTTCTATGCGATCAATGCCGGCTGGAATTATCAAGACATCCTGTTCCATTACTATCCAGGTACTACGCTGATGAACACCGGCACAGCGGAGACCGAAGCGGTCAAGGTACAGGGCGTTCCTGGCAATGTGCTCCGTCAGGTCGCTGAGATCGTCAACCGTGAGGTCGGGCCATCCTTCCACACGGAGGCCATCAAGGCACAGGCGGTCGCTGTTTACACCTACATGAAGTACCATGGCAATGATGCGGCCGACCTCAAGGGTAAGCCCAATCCGCCGCAGAATATCATCGATGCATGTGCTTCCGTGCTCGGTGAGGCACTGTATTACAACGGCAATTATGCACTGACGATGTTCTATGCATCGAGCGGCGGCATTACTGCCAACTGCTCCGACGTGTTCAACCAGGATATTCCGTACCTGCGCAGTGTATCGAGCGATTACGATGCAGCCTACGATCCGCACTACGGCGATGTGGTGTACTTCTCTGTCGATCAGCTCAGAGCCAGACTCCAGAGCGCCTACGGCATCCGGCTTTCCTCCAATCCGGCAGGCTGGATCACCATCATTGAGGGCAACGGCGGCTACGTCAACCGCGTTGTGATCGATGGTCAGGTGACGGTCCGCGGCAATGCCTTCCGTGCTGCACTCGGACTCAAATCGCCGAAATTTACTTACATCTGCTCTGTTTCCGATCAGATCGCAGCCTCTGGTCCTGAGATCGAGGATCCGACCATGACGCCGACAGAAGCTGCCACGGCAGCGGCTGCTGCAGAGGAGATGACCGATGCCGCCAGCGTGCTGGAGGTCACCGAAGATAAGCACAGTGTCGCAGAAGTGGAAGCGCCCACACCCGCCGCTGCCACTGAGCAGGAGACCGCGATTGAAACGATCGCCGATCCCATTCCGGAGCCCGCTACGGACCCGGCAGAGGGGTATGACGAGTATGACGAGCCCGTGCCGACGCTCCCTGCAGAGGTGGAGGAAGATACGCCCGCAGTTGTGGAGGAGACTCCCGTTCCCGTTGTGGTAGAACCGGAGGTTCCGGCCGAGCCCGAGGCTCCCGCCGATCCCGTTGTGGATACGGTGATCGAATAATCCAGACAAACCAATAAACCCGGAAGCAGCACTGCTGCCTCCGGGTCTTTTTTTTATATTTTACTCCAACGATAAATACAAAAATACACAGAATAGCATCTATAAATTATTCTGACAAATTTCCACAACTTGGGTCAAGTGGTTTTGCCATGCAAAGGTTTTTCCATCTTGGATAAAATCAGGGACATAAATATCACCAAAACATTTTGGATGAAACAGTATTTTTGTCGAAAGCTCGGATTTTATTTGCTTTAAACGGTATTTCGTAAGCTCAGGATCCTCTAATTCGTTTATGATCTCATTTAACCTTTCTTGATTTGTCCTTGAGCAATCAAGCCTGACAGAAAGCTCTTTCAGCGTTTTGATAACCAATGGAATGTTCATAATTGGTCTCCTGTAAATTCCGGTACATCTAAGCACCACAATTCCTAAAAGGGACTTTTTTATAGGTCCTGCCGCAGATAGATCATATCCGTCAGCTGCACGCTGTCCTCATAAATGGGATGGTCATAATGCTCGGTGAAAAATCCCTTGACAATGTGATGTACCTGAAATCCGCATGCCTCATAGAAGGGGAGATTGTGCGGACTTGTCCCGACCTGGAGGATCCGATACTTTGAAGCATGGGTGTCTCTCACAAACTGTACGAGCTGTTTGCCGTACCCGCGCCCCTGGAACGCCGGATGCACCGCCAGGTTCTTGATCTCCAGGATCCCGTCCCCCTCATCCGTTATCACGCACACGCCCCTGATGCCGCCGTCATCGAGGACATACATTGTGCCGCGTGCCAGGTACCGGTCGATCATGTCCTCCTGCTCATCCGCCAGCAGCAGCAGGGGAAGGCAGCGTTTTTTATCCGTCAGAAGCTCCCGGATCTCCATACGCTCACCTGCGCAGCTGCCAGAATACCACCGCACTGGCCGCTGCAACGTTCAGGGAATCCACACCCTCCGCCATGGGGATGCGCACGACATAATCACTCCCGGCGATCACGGGCTCCGGCAGCCCGTAGCCCTCGCTGCCAAGGATCACCGCAAGCCGCTCCTCGGCACAGAGCGCCGGATCATCCACCGGCACGCTGCGCTCCTCAAGCGCCATCGCGGCGGTCTTAAAGCCTATACCGTGCAGTGCCTCGATCGGGTCGCCGTCCAGATACGTCCACGGCACCTGGAAGAGCGTCCCCATGCTGACACGGATGCTGCGGCGGTACAGGGGGTCGGCGCAGTTGTGAGTGAGCAGCACTGCCTCCATGGAGAGCGCTGCGGCAGAGCGCAGGATAGCGCCGACATTCGTGGGATTGACCACATTGCACAGCACGGCGATCCTGTGCTTGCCGCGGCAGATCTCCTCTGCGGATGGATGGGCCTTGCGGTGCATGGCGACCATGGCGCCTCGCACGGGCGGATAGCCCAGCAGCTCCTTGAGCTCGGCAAAGCTGCCGGTATAGACGGGGATGTCCCCGCAGCGCCCGAGCACCTCGGCGGCCTGTGTCTCAAGGTGCTTTTCCTCGCACACTGCCATGTAGGCCTTATAGCCTGCATCGAGCGCACGGCCCGTTACGAGCGGGCTCTCTGCGATGAACAGTCCCGGTTCCGGTTCGTTATAGCGGCGCAGATGCGTCTCCGCAATGCCGCGGTAAAGTGTCAGCACCTCCTCGGATGCCTGTGTGATGGGAATGATGTTTGCCATATTGGTTCTCCTTGTCAGATAAAGACGTACTCCGGATCCGTGTTCTCTTGATGCAGATGCCCGTCAAGCCGCTCCGGATGCAGATCATCCCCGATGATGATGAGCACCGCCTGTCCGTCCGGAACGGGGGACAGCTCCGTCTGCTTTTGCGTGATGTTGACCTTGTACCAGCCGCCGTGACCGTCGGGGAGCGAGCCCTTGATCCGGTAGATCTGTCCGCATGCCGGATCGTGCAGGATCCCCTCGAGGATGGGGCGGATGCGCGTCTCGGGGAGCGCTATGTGCATGAAATAATGGACGTGACTGCGGATCATTTCCGGGGAAAACCGCTTGACATAGCTCGCGCCCCGGTAGCCTGACTCGGACAGCGCCTGGAACTGCGCATCGGTCAGCGACGACCAATCACATGCGATCAGGTCGGATGGTAAAAACTGTCTGTCGCAGTGGATGCGCGTGAGCGCTGCATTCAGATAGTCCAGCACGGGCGCTCCGGCAGCCTGCGGCGCTTGCAGTTGTTCCGGGGTGAGCTTGCTCAGGAGGAGCTTACCGCTGTGGGCTGCTTCCGATGCGAACAGATATTCCATTTGTTCGGAGAGCGGGAGATCCATCCCGGCGTCAAGGACGGTCAGGATGCTGTCGATCTCAAACCAGCGGTCGAGCGGCGGCTCATAGAGCGTATCGAAAAACTCATCCATATCATAGATGCCGGACGGCTCGATGAGGACGCGGTCGAAGTGTTGCATACCCAGTGCGATCATCTGTGTTTTGAAGCGCCGTTTATGGCAGTCGGGGTCGCCGCCGCCGGTGATCATTTCAAGCTGGCAGCGCTCGGACTTCAGATCCTGCAGCAGGAGCATGTCCACATTGACAGCGCCGAAGTCGTTTTCCAGAATGGCGATACGCTGTCCGCTGCGGAGCAGATATCCGGCATAGAGCCGCAGAAATGTTGTTTTGCCGGAGCCTAAGATCCCGGTGATCAGATCGACTTTGGTCATGGAAGGCGTTCCTTTCTTAAAAAATAAGTGTCGGGGACCGGAAGCTTTGCCGGATCCCGCGCAGGTACATTCTTATTGTAGCACATCTGCGCGGGATTGTCAAATCGCAGTTCCGCCTTTTTAAAGATGCATAATTGCACAAAATTTGTATTTTGTGCAATTATAAGACAGAACGAACATCAGCCTCCCCCACGCACATCATTGCCTCCTTCCTCATACACTGTATGGAACGGTACTGCCGCAAAATGCTTTGAGGAGGTTCGGATATGGCCACCATCAGTCTGTGCATGATCGTCCGGGACGAGGAACCCGTTCTGGCCCGCTGTCTGCAAAGCGTCAGGGACGCTGTGGATGAGATCATCCTTGTGGATACAGGTTCCGTGGACCGCACGGTTGAGGTCGCTATGCAGTTTACCGATAAGGTCCACACGTTTCCCTGGGTGGATGATTTTGCTGCTGCCCGCAATTTTGCCTTCTCGAAGGCATCCATGGACTATCAGATGTGGCTCGATGCGGACGATGTGATCGCACCCGAGGACTGCCGTGCGCTGCTTGCCTTAAAGCAGGATCTGACGGCCGATGTCGTCATGCTCCCGTACCATGTCAGCTTCGATGCCTCGGGACGGCCCACCTTTTCCTATGAGCGGGAACGTCTGTTCCGCAGAGCATGCGGCTTTACCTGGGAGGGTGCTGTCCATGAAACGATCACGCCGCGCGGTGTCATTCTGCACGCCTCCCCTGCTGTTTGCCATAAAAAGGAACATGTGAATGATCCGAATCGCAACCTTCGTATTCTCGAGCGGCTTCGGACCGGACGCAGTCTCACGCCGCGGGAGCAGTTTTATTATGCACGGGAGCTTTTCTATCATGACCGCTGTGAGGAGGCACTGACAGCGTTCCGGGAATTCCTGCAAGCACCGGACGGCTGGTACGAGGACCGCATCAGCGCCTGTCTGACAGCGGCGCGTTGCTGCCGGAAGCTCGGCAGGACCGGGACGGCACAAGCCTTCCTCTGCAGCAGCTTCATCTATGCACTCCCCCGTGCGGAGATCCTGTGCGAGCTCGGGAGCCTGCTGCTCGAGCAGGGGCGCGTCCGGGAGGCGGTGTACTGGTATGAACAGGCGCTTGCCGTCCCCCTCTCTCCTCTTGCGCCGGGCTTTCAGGAGCCGGACTGCCATGACTACATCCCACTCATGCAGCTGTGTGTATGCTATGACAGGCTGGGGAACCTTGAGAAGGCCTGTGCATACAATGAAAGGGCAGGACGTATCAAGCCCGAGGACGTGAATGTGCTTGCCAACAGACGGTATTTCAGGGATCAACTGAGATCATCCACAGGATAAGGAGGAGATATTATGGCAATGTATGCATGCGGCTGTCCGACGCCGCCCTATACACCCTGCCCGCCGCCGATGCCGCCCGTTCCCCCGCCGCCGTTCATTCCGACCGGGATCCCCGGACCGACCGGTCCGACGGGCCCCACAGGAGCAACGGGAGCGACCGGCGCGACCGGCGCCACGGGTGCAACGGGTCCGACCGGCGGCAGAG
>JAFTZY010000047.1 GCA_017460955.1 Oscillospiraceae bacterium | reverse complement strand
CGCCCCGCTGTCCTCATAGCCGCGGAAGGTCTCCTTCACGGTCATCTCGTCGGCGGCGCGCTTCATCGCCTCGGCCACAACGGGCGCGATCGGCTGCGTCACGTCGCCGATGCCCATGCGGATGAGCTTTGCCTCCGGGTGGGCCTTGCAGAAGGCCTCCACCTTGCGGGCGATGTTGATGAACAGATAGTTCTCCTCAAGATGCAGAAAATGCTCGTTGATCTTTACCATGACAGAACTCCTTTCAGATGGATCAAATATAAAAAGCCGGCACCTGTCCCGTCACGGAACAGATGTCGGCTTCTTTGCCGATGGTATGAAATTGTGAGAGGTCTTAGCCGAGACGGCTAAGGTCGATCTCGCCGTCGAACACATGGGTAGCCGCACCCGTCATCATCACGGTGCCGTCCTCCTTGTAGACGATCGTCAGATCGCCGCCGCGCAGCTTCACGGTGATCGGTTCCTCCCGCCTGCAATAGCCGCACAGCACCGCTGCCACGGCGGTGGCACATGCGCCCGTGCCGCACGCGAAGGTCTCGCCGCTGCCGCGCTCCCAGACGCGCATGAAGAGCGTGTGGTCATCGAGCACGCGGACGAACTCCGTATTGATGCGCTCCGGGAAGAGCGGATGGTTCTCGAACGACGGGCCGATCGCCGGCAGATCCAGCGTCATGGGATCGTCCTCCATGAAGATCACACAGTGGGGATTGCCCATGGACACGCAGGTGACGGTGTAGTCCTTCCCGTCCACTGTCAGTGTGCGGGAGACGAAGTCCTCCCCGTCGGCCTCCACCGGGATCTCCCGGGGGCGCAGGACCGCCCTGCCCATGTCCACCGTAGCACCGGTGGCCACGCCGTTTTCGATCTGCAATGTGATGTACTTGATGCCGGACTTTGTCTCCACGGAAAGCGCGGGGGTCCCGACAATGCCGTGATCGTAGGCGTACTTGCCCACGCAGCGGATGCCGTTGCCGCACATCATCCCCTCCGAGCCGTCGGCGTTGAACATGCGCATGCGGCAGTCCGCCTTGTCGGAGGGCAGGATGAGGATGAGACCGTCCGAGCCGATGCCGCACCTGCGGTCACTGACCAGGACCGCCGTGCGCTCCGGGTCCGGGACCTCCTCCGAAAAGCCGTTTACATAGACATAATCGTTGCCGATGCCGTGCATTTTGCTGAATTTCATGGGGCGCTTCCCCTTTCTCTCACTGGATTCTTTTCTTATTATACTGCATCCGGAGAAAAAAATCAAGTCCCCGGCACAAATTCTGAAAAAAACAAAGCGTCCGTCTCCCCCGCACCGTCCGTCTTTTCGACAGGGTCTCGCGAGCCGTGAAATTTTTTTCAAAAAACGCTTGACAAAGTATGCGTCATGTGGTATAATGTTAAAGTCGCCGGATGAAGGCCGGGCGGCAGGACCGGAAGCTTAGCTCAGCTGGGAGAGCATCTGCCTTACAAGCAGAGGGTCATAGGTTCGAGCCCTATAGTTTCCACCATTGGCCCGGTAGTTCAGTTGGTTAGAACGCCGCCCTGTCACGGCGGAGGTCGTGAGTTCGAGTCTCATCCGGGTCGCCAATTTGCGGATTTAGCTCATCTGGTAGAGCGCCACCTTGCCAAGGTGGAGGTAGCGAGTTCGAGCCTCGTAATCCGCTCCAGCATGGCGCTATAGCCAAGTGGTAAGGCGTTGGTCTGCAACACCATGATCGCCGGTTCAAATCCGGCTGGCGCCTCCATCAGGTGCCCCACTTCGGTGAGGGCGCCTTTTGTTTTGTCTCTTTTTCAGAATGATGATGTCTAAGCGTGCATCACATAGGAGGGATCCCCATGACCTATACCGCGCTCTCCCCCGTCTGGCAGCGCATTTTCGAGCTGAGCTTTGCCTCCCTGTGCGAGGGCAGCCGGGCCATTGCCGCCGTCATCACCGACAGTGAGGGGCGCATCCTCTCCGAGGGACGCAACCGCTGCGCGGCAAGCCCCGTTCCCAACGCCCGTACCGCCCACGCCGAGACCGAGGCGGTCATCGGGCTCGATACCGCCAGATTTCCGGACCTGCACAGCTACACCCTGCACACCGGGCTCGAGCCGTGCGTGATGTGCATGGGCACGCTCGTGATGGGCGGCATCCGGCATATCGAAATGGCTGCGTCCGACGAATACAGCGGCGCGGCGGGACTTTTACAGCATATGGAATTTCTGCGCCAAAAGCAGATCACGATCACCCGGACCGACCCTGTGCTCGGCGAGATGCAGCGCGGCTTCCAGACCGTACGGGAGCTTTTGTACAACGAGGATGCCGAGCGGCTGCAGCGGATCCTGGAGGATTTTTGTGTCCGCAACCGCAGAGGGACCCTGGCCGCCAGGGACCTTGTCCGGGAGAGCGCCCTCACGCCGGAGCGCCTGTCCGGGATGGATGCGCAGACACTGTTTGACAGCCTGGCACAGCGCATCGAAGCAGATCCGCTTACACCTTGAAAGGAACTGATATGGCAAGAAAAAAAGAAGCACCCAAGTCCAGGCCCAAGCCGATGATGGATGCCTGGTTTGAAAATGCCGGCATCACACAGGAGGAGGCCATCACCGACACCCTCGAGAAGAACTACCTCCCCTACGCTATGAGCGTCATCATCTCGCGTGCGCTGCCCGAGATCGACGGCTTCAAGCCGTCCCACCGCAAGCTCCTGTACACCATGTACAAGATGGGACTGTTGGGTGGGCAGCGCACCAAGTCCGCCAATGTGGTCGGCCAGACCATGCGGCTCAACCCGCACGGCGATGCGGCCATCTACGAGACGATGGTGCGCCTGACACGCGCCAACGAGTGCCTGCTGCATCCGTATGTGGATTCCAAGGGCAATTTCGGCAAGCATTACTCCCGGGACATGGCGTTCGCCGCCTACCGTTATACCGAGGTCAAGCTTGCGCCCATCTGTGAGTCGCTCTTCTCGGAGATCGACAAGGAAACGGTGGATTTTGTCCCGAATTACGACAATACCATGCAGGAGCCGTCCCTTCTGCCGGCGACCTTCCCGTCGGTGCTGGTCAATGCGAACATGGGCATTGCCGTCTCGATGGCAAGCAACATCTGCCCGTTCAATTTAGCCGAGGTCTGTGAGACCTGCATCGCGCTCATGAAGAACCCGGATCACGACATCCTCTCGACGCTCAAGGGGCCGGATTTCCCCGGCGGGGGCTTTCTGCTCTATGACGAGGAGGAGCTGCGGCGGGTCTATGAGACGGGCCGCGGCAGTCTGAAGCTGCGCTCAAAGTGGAATTTTGACAAGTCCGCCGGCTGCATCGAGGTCACCGAGATCCCCTATACCACAACGCTCGAGGCGATCAAGGACAAGATCACGGAGCTGAGCCGTCAGGGCAAGCTGCGCGAGGTCACCTACGCCCGCGACGAGATCGACGTGAACGGCTTCCGGCTTGCCATTGACATCAAGCGCGGCACGGACCCCGACAAGCTCATGCAGAAGCTCTTTCGGCTCACGCCGCTGCAGGACAGCTTCGGCTGCAATTTCAACATCCTCATCGGCAACACCCCGCGTGTCATGGGCATCCGGGAGATCCTCGAGGAATGGGTGGCCTTCCGGGAGCAGTGCGTCAAGCGCAGGGTCTATTTTGACCTGAACAAGAAGCGTGACCGTCTGCATCTGCTCGAGGGTCTCAAGAAGATCCTGCTGGATATTGACAAGGCGATCGCCATTATCCGCGCCACGCCCGTGGAGGCGCAGGTCGTCGAGAACCTCATGAAGGGCTTTGACATCGACCAGATCCAGGCGGAATATGTGGCCGAGATCAAGCTGCGCCACCTCAACCGGGAATACATCCTCAATAAGATCGAGGATGTGGACAAGCTCCGGGACGAGATCGCGGACATGGAGGACGTGCTGGCCAACCCCAAGCGCGTGCAGAAGATCATCATCCAAGAGCTCAAGGAGGCTGCCAAGAAGTACGGACAGCCCCGCAAAACGATGTTCTACCATGCGACCGAGGTGGA
Organism: Oscillospiraceae bacterium; assembly: GCA_017460955.1. Classification (GTDB taxonomy): domain Bacteria; phylum Bacillota; class Clostridia; order Oscillospirales; family Ruminococcaceae; genus UBA3855. Next base: position 6,371 of record JAFTZY010000047.1, on the reverse strand, counting down.
TCTTGCGCCCGTCGAGGATGAAACACCGGATTATCCGGCGCATTTCTTCCTGTCCAGGGAGGGGTATTTCAAGAAGATCACGCCGCAGTCGCTGCGCATGAGCGGCGAGCAGAAGGTCAAGGAGGGCGACTGCATCGCCCAGCAGATCGACGGCACGAACCACACGGAGCTTTTGTTCTTTACGGACAAGGCGCAGGTGTACAAGGTGCGTGCGAGTGCCTTCGAGGACGGCAAGGCAAGTCTCCTCGGCGATTATATCCCGGTCAAGCTCGGCTTTGACGAGGACGAGCGCGTGGCCGGCATGGTCGCCACCACGGAGTATCAGGGAAAGCTCCTGTTCGTCTTTGAAAACGGCAAGGCCGCGAAGATCCCGCTTTCTTCCTACATGACCAAGACCAACCGCCGCAAGCTCACAGGTGCCTTCTCGGACAAGTCGCCGCTGACGGCCCTGTGCTTCCTGCCGGAGGATACGGGCGAGGTGCTCATCCGCTCGAGTGCCAACCGTGCGGTGCTGGTGGATGTGGGGGCCATTTCGGAGAAGGCGACCCGCAATTCCCAGGGCATCCAGGTCATGACACTCAAGAAGGGACAGACCGTGGTTTCCGCGGAGCTCGTCTCCCCCGAGACCGCACAGCAGCTCTCCGCCTACCGGATCAAGACGATCCCCGCTGCCGGAAAGCTTGCCAAGGATCTGGGCGAAGCCAACCAGATGTCGCTTGTATAAAACCATCCCCCATGCAGGTGCATGGGGGATTTTTGTTGATTTCAGTCTAATCGTATCATGGATCCAGAAACCATCTGCGACCTTTGCGCCGCCTGCGCCGCATTGGGAGCAGCCTGCCAGCGCGGGCTCTGCGCCGCATTGGAGCAGACTGCCAGCGCGGCTCCGCGCCGCATAAAAAGATGCCTGCTCAAAAGAAATGAGCAGGCATAAATGATGTTTTGCAAAAGTGACGCCGATTACTCCTTAACGCCGCCCAGTGCAACACCAGCGATGATGAACTTGGACAGAATGAAGTAAACGATAACGATCGGCAGAATGGAGAGCGTGATGCACAGATAGTTCACACCGTAGTCCAGGTTCTTATCGAAGGACAGGACCTTGGATACCATGATCGGGATCGTGGTCATCTTCTCATTCTTGAGGATCATGTTCTGCGTGTAGTAGTTGTTCCAGTTTGCAACGAAGGCGAAGATGGCCTGTACAGCGATAGCCGGCTTCATCATCGGGATCGCGATGGTCAGGAAGGTCCGGAACTCGCCGCAGCCGTCGATTCTCGATGCCTCCACGATGTCAAGCGGGAAGCTCGACTTCATGTAGGAGCGCATGAAGAAGATAACAGCCGGTGCTGCAATGGCAGGAACGATCAGCGGAATAAAGTTGTTGATCAGACCGAGAGAATACATGAATCTTACGAAGCCGGCAGAGGATACCTGCACAGGGATCATCATCACGGCGATGATGAAGGTGTACGCAGGACTTCTGAGCTTGAAGTCATACACGGTCAGACCATACGCGGTCATTGCAGAGAAGAACACGGTCAGAATGGTCGTGGAGCCTGCAATGATAAGGCTGTTGAGGTAGCCCTGTCCCACATTGAATGCGGAAGAATACTGCTTGGCCACACGCTTCATGACAGTCGTTGCATCATCGCCCAGATGGTTCATCAGGGTCTTGAGGTTGCTGCCCAGATGCGTGCCGAACCAGAACTTGGAGGGATCTCTTGCGAGGTCCATACTCTCATGGGTGGAGTTGACCACCAGGATGTAGATCGGTACCAGGCAGATCAGCGCCAGGAGCAGACACACAATGAAGATAAGTGTGGATTTCAGGACGATCTTAAAATGGTAATTGTCCTTCGGCTCACCGTACTGAGACTTCATACTCATAGCGTCAGACCTCCCTTCTTCATCTTGGCCTTATACTGCTTCTCCGCTCTCTTGCGCTGCTTCTTCTGCGCAATTTCGTCCTTGTCACGGTTCATGTAGAACGTGATGGAGCCCAGGATCGCAGTGATGGCAAAGATAATGATGGAGGCAGCACCGGCGTAGCCGTAGCTTGCCTGCTCAACAGTACCCTTGTTGAAGTTGAAGTAGATGAAGACTGCCACCGTCTCCAGTTCCTTGGAGAAGTTGGCACCATTGTGGTACAGATACGGAATGTCAAACATCTGGAGACCACCGATCATGGAGGTAACAAGTGTGTACACCATGATGGGCTGCAGCAGGGGCAGCGTGATCTTGAAGAATACCTGACGGGAATTTGCACCATCAATGTCCGCAGCCTCGAACAGGGACGGGTTGATACCCATGATACCGGACATCAGCATGATCATCGTGTTGCCGAACCAGAGCCATGTCTGGATGAACATTACCATGATCTTGGAGATCACCGGATCCGCTACGAAGTGGATGGGATCGGCCATACCCATATTCATGAGCGTTGCGTTGACGAAGTAGTACTTCGAGTCACCGAACAGATTTACATACAAAGCTGCAACGGAAGCAGCAGTGATAATGTTCGGCATGTACATAACGACCTTGAAGAAGCCCTTGCCGGGCAGCTTTACCTTGGCATCGGTGAACCATACAGCCAGCAGCAGCGAAAGCAGGATCTGCGGGATGAAGTTACCGAACCACAGGATGAAGGTGTTACCCAGGGCCTTGAAGAATTCCGCGCTGGTAGCAGCGGAGCCCTGTGCCATACCCTGTCCGAACAGGATCGTGGAATAGTTGTCAAAGCCAACCCATGCGGCATTGTTCGCCTGGTTGCCCTTGAAAGACAGAATAAATGTGTAGATCAGCGGCCAGATCTGGAAAAAGCAATACACAAGGAAAAAAGGTGCAATGAACATATATCCATACTTGGCATAACTAATCGATTTGATACGACGTTGTGCAGCAGACGCCATTCCTTCTCACCCTCTCGACATGAAATTACAACATATGGCCTATGGGGGCATACTGCCCCCACAGGCTATATTGTGTTTGACTGTTAATTTAAGATCTTTGCAACCTAAAATTATTCAGCGGAGAGGTCAGGGTTGTCAGACAGAGCCTGATCAGTGAAGGTGGATACGATGGTATCAACATCGCTGCTCAGATTGTCCTTCAGAACAGTCAGGAAGGAATCCTTCAGAGACTGGTCATACTTGGAGATAGAATCGCTCATCTTGATGCCGGCAGCAACGTCGCTCAGAACTGCGAACTGATCCTGGCCGCCCAGACGAGGATTGCTGTTGGAACCGTCAGCAACGATCTTATCCATAGCCTTCTTGTTGTTTACGAAGTCGCCAGAGAACAGAGCATACTTCTCCATGGTGTCAGCGTTGGAAGTGAAGTACTTCACGAAGTTAGCTGCCTCATTAGCAGTGTTGCAGTTCGGGGATACGCACAGCCAAGAACCGCCCCAGAAGAATTCCTGCGGACCTACAACGATGTTCCAGGTCTGGTTTGCCTGATCGGAGTTCTGCTCGAGCTGAGCGCCCTCACCGAGGCACCATGTGGAGTAGAAGTAACCCATGGTGGAGCCGTCTACACCGATATTGGTCCAGTCAGCAGTCCACTGCTCAACAGCCGGATCTACATAGCCAGCGTCTGCATAGTCCTTAGCCATCTGAGCGAATTCCTTAGCAACATCGGTCTTGATGGTGGTGCCATCAACCCAAGCTGCGTTCTTAGCGGTGGAGAATGCCTGCCACAGACCGCCGAGAGTAGCAGCCATGGTAACCTTGCCGTCAGAAGCAGTCTTTACTTCCTCAGCGGTAGCAGCGAACTTATCCCAGTCAGAGATCTTAGCCTGCATATCCTCAGGAGAGGTTACGCCCAGGAGCTCTTCAGCCAGGGTTGCATTGTAGCAGTAGCCGCCTGCTGCAGCCTGCCAGGAAGCAGCCTTCAGAACGCCGTTGTTGTCAGTACCGATCTCAACGGTGTACTGATAAGCGTCGCTGTAGTCAGCCTCGGTGATGCCCAGATCGGACAGAGGAGCGGAGAAGCTATCATCATTGATGTAGTTCAGGATCCAGCCAGCCTCTGCTACGAACAGGTCAACATCGTCGCCGCTGTTCAGATAGGTTGCATACTGTGTGGAAGCTTCGGTACCGTTACCGCCGCAGTTCTGATATGCTACCTGTGCATCCGGATAGTCCTCTGCATAGCAGTCGAACATGTTAGCCAGGTCAGCGTCGGTCCAGCATACGATGGTCAGCGTGCCGCCGTCATCGGGCAGGGATACGTCAGCGGAAGCGTCTGCATCAGCATCAGCGTCTGCGTCTGCATCAGCATCAGCGTCTGCATCAGCGTCTGCGTCTGCATCAGCATCAGCGTCTGCATCTGCATCTGCGTCAGCAGCAGAGCTGTTGTTGTCAGCAGTGCTGTTGTCCGTGGTAGACTCGTTGCCGCCGCCGCAAGCTACGAATGCTGTGGAAGCCATAGCCAGAGTAGCAAGCAGTGCAAGTGTTCTTGTTAATTTGCTCATTGGTATTTTCCTCCTTAAGATATATCTATTATATTTCCCTATGAAATATAATATGCGAAAGTAAGAATGTGTCCTCAGCCAAGCTGAGCCACCGTTTCCCCCTCGAGCAGCTTTCCCTTGCAGTAGAGTGCTCTTTCCTCCGGGGGTATGTATTCCTTGCGCAGGAGCCTGAGCATCAGCTCGGCTGCCTTCACACCGATCATCCCGGTATCCTGGAGAATGGTCGTCAGGTTCGGCCGGAGCATCCGGAGCACCGGATTGCCGTCATAGCCGATCGCCGAAACATCCTGTCCGGGGATCAGTCCCGCATCACGCACCGCCGCTATGCCGGCCACAGCACAGATGTCATCGGGATACAGAATACAGGTCGGACGCTCCTCCTCCGGCTCCAAGTCGAGCAGCTCGCGTGTCAGCCGGTAGGAAACCTCCGCGTTCAGGTACTTGCCCTGCCGCATGAAGCTCGCCTTGGCTGTGCATCCGTGCTCTGCCAGGACCTGGTGGAACGCATTGGTGCGCACCTCCGTGACCTGGGCATCCTCGCCGTAGATGTAAGCGATCCTTTTATGGCCGCGTCCGATCGCATAACTGAGTGCATCCCGGACGCCGGTCGCGTTGTCAGAAGCAACCGCATAATTCCCATCCGTCACATAGTCGATGGAAACGACCGGCAGATCGCTCTCGAGGAGGGTGCGCACCTCTGCGGAACCGAAGTCCACACAGGCTGCCAGCACGCCGTCCACGTTGCGGTACATGCAGTGCTCATAATAGGAGCACGCCTGGTCGCCGATCTGGTTGCTGATAAAGGTCAGGTCGTAGCCGTTATGCTCCATGACCACCTTGAAGCTGTCGAGTATGGAAGCAAAGTAGTGATGCTTCAGGCCGCTCTCGGCCTTGTCCACCATGAGGACCCCGATGTTATAGGTCTTCTTGGTCTTGAGTGCCCGCGCCATGGAATTGGGCAGGTAGCCGAGCCGCTTGGCTGCTTCCCGCACGCGCTCCCGCGTCGCCGGATTCACATCACCCCGGTTGTTCAGTGCCTTACTGACGGTCGCAGTTGAAACACCGCATTCTTCCGCAATGTCTTTAATAGAAACCATCCTTACACCTTCACAATCCTCAGGCGCACCCCTCCCATATCGGGGCGGCTTGCTTTCATAACATAAATATACACCAAATAGCCCCGATTGTCAATGCAAAAAACCATTCTTTCACTTTTTTTAAGCCATATGCACAAATTTCACATTTATTTTTTGTGCAAACTGACGTGAAAAATGACGCAATTCTGGATGTGTTACAAAATGGTAACTACGGCTTTTTTAGATATTTTGCCAGCAAAAGCGGGTTTTCACGGTGGAAAAGCGGGGTTTTTCGGGGTGATTTCCGGCATGTTGCACAAATTTTGGCAAAATCAAAATTCCGGACAAAAGGGGGCTTGCATTTTCCGGGCAGCTGTGCTATAATATACATAATGTTTCCGTAGCTCAGCTGGATAGAGCGACCGCCTCCTAAGCGGTAGGTCGGGTGTTCGAATCACCTCGGGAACGCTGTACATCCACCCCGCAGAGATCCTCTGTGGGGTGATTTTTTTGTCCGCCGGGATGACAGCATTAGTATATGCTCACGCTCTGTACTTATGATACCACAAAATTTTCTTTTTTTCAATGCACAATTATCGCCTTTATGTGTGGTTCTCCCATTCTTTTTGATAGGATTCGTTCATGGGGGCGCTCGACTCCGGGGAAATCGCATCGTGAGCCGCCCTCCCCCTGCCCCCTCCCTAAAGGGAGGGGGGGAGTGCGGGGGCTTCGCCCCCTGCGCCCCCAGCAGGGGCAGCTGCCCCTGCACCCCGTTCCCGGTTCTAACTTCTGATCTCTCCCTCCCTAAAGGGAGGGTG
>JAFTZY010000046.1 GCA_017460955.1 Oscillospiraceae bacterium | reverse complement strand
CGCCGCAGAGCCGGAGCCTGTCGCAGAGCCCGAACCCGCCGCAGAGCCGGAGCCCGTCGCAGAGCCGGAGGCGCCGGGGATCCTGCCCGCACAGCCGGACGAGCGCGTGGAGGCACAGATCGCCTTCGAGCCCGTGGGCGTGGTGCTCGACGAGGCACCCTCCAGGGAACCGGAGGCGCACGCCGCCTACGAAGCGCCTTCCGGGGAGCCGGAGGAGCGCTATGAGGACATCTACGGGGAGGCGCACACCGAGGGATCCTACGAGGCGCCCTCTGAGGGACCGGAGGAATCCTACGAGGATATTTACGGGGAGCCCTCCGATGAGAGCGATGCACAGCGCTATGCACAGCTGTTCGGGGACGAGCCCCTGGAGGACACGGAGGAATCCGAGCTGCGGCACTTCATGCGCGATGCGCTCGATGAGAGCGCCGAGGAGCTCTCGGAGCTGCGTGCCGAGCCCGCGCCGGAGGACGAGGGACCGTCGGAGCGCCGGCATTTCTGGACCCGCAATACCTATTTCCTGGCGGGCCTGCTGTGCGTCTTTCTGGCGACCGTCGGGCTCATCACCTGCGTGCGCTTTGTCTGGAGCCGCACGAGCAGCTTTGTGGGCTCAAGCTCCCTGCGCCGCGAGCTGGAGGAGGCGGTGTATCCCGTCGCCGTGACCGATCTGCCGGCGTTTGACGCCCCGACGGATCTGGGCTCGGAAAGCATCCTGGCCGCGTCCATGATGGAGCTGCTGATGTATGCGGACCTGGACAGCTACCGCAGTGATTACGATGTGCTGGTCATCCCGGCGCAGGATGTGCTGAACATGTCCCAGCATGTGTTCACCGCCGTGCCGGACGTGCAGCTTGCGACCTTCTATGTGGCAGGCGAGACCTTCTATTATGACGAGACGAGCGGCTGCTTCAATGTGTCCGCCTCCCCGGCGATCTTCTCGTATGCGCCGAAGGTGGAGAGCATCCGGCGGACGGACGACATCTATGTCATCACCGTGCGCTATTGCAGCGACACCCCGAGCTGGCAGACATATTCCGGGAATTTTGGGAACGGCAACGAAAAGGTGATGCGCATCACGCTCGAGAAGAGCGGCAGCGACTACCGGATCGCCAAGCTGTCCCCGGAAAGTGAGGACTGACGCATGAAGATTCTGATCGCGGGACTGGGCCTGATCGGCGGCTCGGTCTGCAAGGCGCTCCACGCCTATACGGAGCACGGGGTCTACGGCTGGAACCGCAGCCGCCATGTGCTCGACCAGGCGCTGGCGGAGCATGTGATCGACGGCACCGTGCAGGAGGACTGCAGCGGCTTTGACCTCATCATGGTCTGCCTGTATCCGGAGCTGACCCGCAGATGGGTGATGCAGCGCATCTCCACCATGTCCGAGGGGACGATCGTGCTGGATGTGAGCGGTGTCAAGGGCACGCTCCCGGAGGAGATGACAAAGCTCTGTGCGGCGCATGGGGTCCATTACCTGTCCACCCATCCGATGGCGGGCAAGGAGCGTCCGGGCTATGACGTGTCGGACGAGGACCTGTTCCAGGGGGCGAATTTCATCATGACCCCTCTCCCGGAGACGCCGAAATATGTGGTAGCGCAGGTGAAGAACCTGGCGCATCAGATCGGTTTTAGGCGCTTTGTCATCACGACCCCTGCGCTGCATGACCGGATGATCGCCTACACCTCACAGCTGGCGCATGTGGTGTCGAGTGCCTATGTGCAAAGCCCCGTGCTCGAGCTGGAGAGCGGCTTTTCGGGCGGCAGCTTCCACGACATGACACGCATTGCCACGATGAACGAGGACATGTGGGCGGAGCTGTTCATGGAGAACCGGGAGAGCCTGCTCAGGGAGCTCGAAACGCTCATCGGGAACCTCGAGGAATACCGCAGGGCCCTTGCCGCGGGCGATGCGGACGAGGTGTACGGTCTCATTAAAAGCGGCCGGCTGCGCAAGGAGGAAAACCTCAAAAGACGCCGCCAGTCCCCGTCCACGATCGACCTGACGGACAGTACGATCAAAGAGAAGTAACGCGAAGATCCGGGGCGGCGGCACCCGGCAGTCTGTCGAAAAGTCCTTAGCAGGGTGCAGGGGCGATCAGCCCCTGCTGGGGGTACGGGGGCGAAGCCCCCGCATTCTCCCCCCTCCCTTTAGGGAGGGGCAGGGGGGGGGCGGCCAGGAGCAGGCCTGCCCTTGAAAAAGACCTTGCCTGACACGCTGCCGGGGCGGCGGCACCCCGGATTTTTTTGAAAAAACCCTTGACAAGCGGCGGAAGATGTGCTATAATAACAAAGTCGTATTCTAAAGACAGCCGGTGGCGTGTGCCGTAAGTCCGGCCGAGGAGTGCAGCGGTTATTATGCAATGAATATCCGGTTCTCTCCTTGTGATGCTGTTTTTGGCGTAACAGGGGGAGTTTTTGTATTCCCGATACGATGCAATCCATCATCGGAGGTGAATGTAAAAATGCCGAGTGCAAAGGTTCTGGAAACCAAGAAGGCCAGAGTGGACGAACTCACGGAGCTCCTCAAGGGGAGTGTATCCTGTGTTCTGGTCGATTACAAGGGCATCAGCGTAGCGGATGATACCGCACTGCGCCGCAGCCTGCGTGAGGCAAACGTGAAGTATTTCGTGGAGAAGAACACGATGCTGAAGTTTGCGTTCCACAACATCGGAATGGAGTGCTTTGACGAGGTGCTCAACGGTACCACGGCCATCGCCGTATCCGCAGACGACCAGACGGCTCCTGCCCGTATTCTGGGTGAATACGCAGAGAAGTCCGACGGGAAGTTCGTTCTGAAGGCAGGTGCCGTCGAGGGCGAGTACTTCGATTCTGCCAAGATCATGGCGCTGTCCAAGATCCCGTCCAAGGAGGTCCTGCTTGCCCAGCTCGTTGGCTCCCTGCAGGGTCCGATCCAGAAGCTGGCTGCTGTTCTGCAGGCAGTGGTGGACAAGGAGAACGGCGAGGCTGCATAAGCCGGTGCCGGATCCCCGTATGGCAGTGTGATCTGCCCGCCTGACCGTGTGCGATGACACGGCAACCCACAAAATTTATTTGAAAAGGAGATCATTATCATGGCATCTGAAAAGACAATGAAGTTCATTGAAGATATCAAGGCTCTCTCCGTTCTGGAGCTTGCAGAGCTGGTTGAGGCAATCCAGGAAGAATTCGGTGTGACCGCTGCTGTTGCAGCCGCTCCGGCTGCCGGTGCAGGCGCAGGCGCTGCTGAGGAGAAGACCGAGTTTGACGTAGTTCTGGCATCCTTCGGCGACAAGAAGATGGGCGTTATCAAGGCTGTCAAGGACGTTCTGGGCCTGGGCCTGAAGGAGGCTAAGGAGGTCGTTGAGGGCGCTCCCAAGACTCTGAAGGAAGGCGTTTCCAAGGCTGAGGCTGAGGAGCTCAAGGCCAAGCTCGAAGAGGCTGGCGCTACCATCGAGATCAAGTGATCGATCACGGACAGATCGCAAAATGGCGGGGACGCTGCGACAGGCAGCGTCCCCGCTTTTTTAAGCTCGCCACAAAAAGAGTCTCCTCTTCAAAATGGGAAGAACGCCGACCTTTGCCCGCCGAATGGCGGGCATTGGGAGGCATCTGCCAGCGGGGGCTCCCCGCTTTATTGCGTCACCTGTCCGAGCACAATGAGGGCCGTGCCGGGAATCCCGAGCAGTGTGCTCATGCACAGATTGGCAAGGCAGAGCGTGGGGGCAAGTCCCCCGCCGAACAGATGCAGGAGCAGCAGGGAGGCAAGTCCCGTCACACCGCCGAGCAGAAAGCTGCGGATGCGCTTTTTGTGCAGCACATAGTAGAGCAGCAGCATCACCCCCGCGATGCACAGCACCAGCGGATAGGCATAGGTCTCCAGTAATTCCATCTTTTCCTCCCTCTACAGCAGTACATAGGCCAGCGCCAGCAGCAGCCCCGTGTCCGCCCCGTCCTGATAGAGCAGGTAGAGAAGCGCGGCAATGGCGATCTTTTCCGCATCCCAGTCCGTCAGGAGCCCGTGCAGCAGGGACTCCGGATGCAGCCCCGCAAGCCCCGACAGCGGAGAAGGCGGCGGTGCAGGCGGCGGGACCTCCGGCGATGGCGGGGGCTTCTCCGGCGGTGCGGGCGG
>JAFTZY010000045.1 GCA_017460955.1 Oscillospiraceae bacterium | reverse complement strand
CGTTTCTTCCTTCTGTTTTCCCTTGTCGGTGCTGATGGCAAAGAGGTCCCACCCGTTCCCATTCCGAACACGGCAGTTAAGCTCTTTTACGTCGAAAATACTTGGCTGGTCACGGCCTGGAAATTTAGATAGGTGCCGGCTCTTCTGAAACCGCCTTCCGCTTCGGAAGGCGGTTTTTATTTTATGTAAGGCGGCTGTCAGAATGGGGTATCCAAAAAAAATACCCCAAATTTGTGGAATTTGACTATGACATTTTGGGCCGGAATCTGGTATAATAGAATCAGGCAGCTATGCGCTGAGGAGGTACCATATGAAACTGCAACCAGATGAATTTGTTGTATACAGGAGCGCCGGTGTCTGCCGGGTGCTCAGCGAGGAAAGCCAGAGTCCGGACGGCGTGACGCAGGTGATGTACTACAAGCTCAAGCCCGAATCCGACCCGAATTCTACATACTATGTCCCGGTGGCGATGGCGGAGGAGAAGCTCCGGCGCCTGCTGACGCGGGAGGAGGTCCTCGAGCTCATCGACAACATGCCCCTGTCGGCGGACGAGGAGGAATGGCTCGACAACCGCCGGGAGCGCAAGGAGATGTACTCCCGGATCATCGGCGGCGATGACCAGAAGGCGCTGGTCAACCTGATCGCCTCGCTCTATTTCCGCAAGCAGTCCTCGGAGGCAAGCGGCAAGCGCTTTTCCTCCATGGACGAGTCGGCGATGAAGAACGCCGAGCAGCTCATGCTCCAGGAGTTCGGCATCGTGCTGGGTATGCCGGCCGAGGAGGTCCGCACCTTCATCGACGAGCGTGTGCAGAAGCACAGAACATGAAAAGCTGCCCCGGGGCCGATGCTCCGGGGCTTTTGCATCGGTTGACAAGCACGGCAGTATGTGCTATAATGCTAATATCCCATATAAGGAAGTGTCACTATGTTCCCAAAACGATTCACGGCCCTGTGCATGCTCTGTGCTCTGCTGCTTGCCGGCTGCGGCAGCGGGGACGCGCCGTCCTCTGTGACGCAGGAGACCCGGGCACCCGAAACGCAGTCCGAGACCGAGGCCCCCGAAACGCAGCCTGAGACCGAGGCCCCCGAAACGCAGCCGGAGACCGCACTGCCGGAGCCGCCCGATCCCGAGACTGCGCCCTTTACGATCGAGCACCCCACCGATGCAACAACGGATCCGGAACTGCCGGAAACGGAAGCACCGCAGGAGCTGACGGAGGCGCCGGAGGAGTTCCCGACACAGATCGTGGATACCCCGGACCGGCCGGTCGAGCTCAATATCGAGCCCGGTATCTGGATCGCGACGGGCGGGCCGGACGGTGACCGGTATTTTGATTTTGGCACCGGCGCCTTCCTGTACCAGGATTCCGGCATGGGGCTGGGCTTTTCGCTCGAAATGGGGGAGGATCCGGCGCATCTGGTCTTCCACTTCGGGGATATCGAAAACAACACCCCGGCCGCGATCTACTGGGACAGTGCGCATTCCTTCGTGCTCGAATGGAAGGACGGCACCACCGAGCGACTGACCTGGTGGAGCGATGAGACGCTGGCGGATTTCACGTTCTACAGCAACGACGAGCTGTGTGAGATGGCGCTGGGGTATTATGAGATGCAGACCGGCTACCGTCCGTCGCAGGCGGCAGCGCAGATCGACGAGAACGGTGCGGTCGCCATCCAGCTCTACGACGAGCTGGACGGGCACAATTCCACCTCCGACTGGTACACCGTGGACCGCTTCACTGCGCTTGGGACGGACCTTACAGGCAATGAGATCGACCTGAAGAAGGCACCGAGAGGATAGCCGGGAGGGATATTTTCCACTTTTTGCGAATTTTCCCTTTACAAATCCGCTGTTTTGTTGTATAATAGGATACGGAGAAAGTCCAATATCAGAAATATGGAGGAATGCAACATGACAACGATCACCTGTCTGGATCTCGAGGGCGTACTGGTCCCGGAGATCTGGATCGCATTCGCAGAGGCAAGCGGTATCCCGGAGCTTCGCAAGACCACCCGTGACGAGCCGGACTACAACAAGCTCATGAACTACCGCCTGGCCATCCTCAAGGAGCACGGACTGGGCCTGAACGAGATCCAGGCGACCATCGCGACCATCGATCCGATGCCGGGCGCGAAGGAATTCCTGGACGAGCTGCGTTCCCTGTGCCAGGTCATCATCATCAGCGACACGTTCACGCAGTTCGCACAGCCGCTCATGAAGAAGCTTGGCTGGCCGACCATCTTCTGCAACAGCCTGGAGGTGGCGGAGAACGGCGAGATCACGGGCTATCAGATGCGCTGTGAGAAGTCGAAGTACACCACGGTCAAGGCACTGCAGTCCATCGGCTTTGAGACGATCGCCAGCGGTGACAGCTACAACGATCTTGGCATGATCCAGGCCAGCAAGGCAGGCTTCCTGTTCAAGAGCACTGAGCAGATCAAGAAGGACCACCCGGAGCTTCCGGCCTTCGAGACCTACGACGAGCTCCTTGCTGCGATCAAGGCGGCGCTGTAAAACACAGAACTACACGGGCCCTCGGGTCCGTGTTTTTTTCGGGGCCGATTCACCTGACGGATGTATTGACAGGGTGCAGGGGCTGTGCCACTGCCGGGGGTGCGTGTCGCTCCGCATCTTTCCCCTCCCTTTGAGGAAGGAGCGGGCGCCCTCCGAATGTATTGACAGGGTGCAGGGGCTGAGCCACTGCCGGGGGTGCGTGTCGCTCTGCATCTTTCCCCTCCCTTTGAGGAAGGAGCGGGTACCCTCCGAATGTATTGGCAGGGTGCAGGGGCTGAGCCACTGCCGGGGGTGCGTGTCGCTCCGCATCTTTCCCCTCCCTTTGAGGAAGGAGCGGGCGCCCTCCGAATGTATTGGCAGGGTGCAGGAGCTGTGCCCTGTCGGGGGTGCGTGTCGCTCCGCATCTTTCCCCTCCCTTTAAGAAAGGAGCGGGCGCCCTCCGAATGTATTGACAGGGTGCAGGGGCTGTGCCACTGCCGGGGGTGCGGGGGCGGAGCCCCCGCATTTTCACCCCCTCCCTTCAGGGAGGGGGCAGGGGGAGGGCGGCCATG
>JAFTZY010000044.1 GCA_017460955.1 Oscillospiraceae bacterium | reverse complement strand
CTCCCGCCCTCGGTTACGGTTTGGTTACAAATCCCATCCTGGATTTTGTGATGAATCCACAAATGGAGCGGAAAAAATTCGCCGTTTTCACGAAAAAACAAGAAAAATTAACTATTTATTCATATTGCATTCACAAACTTATGTTACAATCTGTAATATGTAAGAAATGCAAGACAACGAGTGTATGGTAAAATCAAAACAGAAGGGAAGTCAGAGATTATGTCCAACAGATTGTTCCAGGGACTGGTACACCAGATGCGTGACACCATGGATGCCACGATCGGTGTCGTAGACGAGAACGCCACGATCATCGCATGCAGCGATCTGACCAAGGTCGGGACGACCAATGAGTTTGTGTCGCTCGATCTGAGTGATACACATGATATTTTCATCCGTGACGGCTACACCTATAAGCCGTTCGGCGCCCATGCGAAGCCCGATTATGCGGTGTTCGTCGAGGGTACGGATGAGACGGCCTCCAAGTATGCGAGCATCCTTGCGATCACACTGTCGAACATCAAGCAGTATTATGACGAGAAGTACGACCGGAACAACTTCATCAAGAACGTTGTGCTGGACAATGTGCTCCCCGGTGACATCGTCATCAAGGCAAGGGAGCTGCACTTCAATGCCGAGATCAGCCGCGTGGTGCTGCTCATCCGCATTGTGTCGTCGAATGACATTTCCGCATATGATGTGATACAGAATCTGTTCCCCGATAAGAACAAGGATTTTGTGTTCAACATCACCGAGTCCGATATCGTGCTGGTCAAGGAGATCAAGTCGAGCGTGGATTCCAAGGATCTCGAAAAGCTCGCACGCTCCATCGCCGATACGCTCTCGAGCGAATTCTATACGAGAGTCAATGTGGGCATCGGTACGGCCGTCACAAGCGTCAAGGATCTGGCACGCTCCTTCAAGGAAGCACAGACCGCCCTGGAGGTCGGCAAGGTCTTTGATACGGATAAGATCATTGTCAGCTACGATAATCTGGGCATCGCAAGACTGATCTATCACCTGCCGACGACCCTGTGTGAGACCTTCCTGCATGAGGTGTTCAAGCGCGGCAGCATCGAGTCGCTCGACCATGAAACGCTGTTTACCATCCAGCGCTTCTTTGAGAACAATCTGAACGTGTCCGAAACTTCCCGGAAGCTGTTCGTACACCGCAATACACTCGTCTACAGACTGGAAAAGATCAAGAAGCTGACAGGCCTTGACCTGAGAGAATTCGATCATGCGATCATTTTCAAGATCGCTCTTATGGTGAAAAAATATCTTCAGGCAAACCCGACCAAGTTCTGATCCGATACATGCATTTCTTGCCTGATGTGCCGGCCCGGTGCCGGCGCATTGGGCAATCGCTTTTATGCTGTGACGCTTTTTGCGTCCGTTTCCGATGGGGCAGTATTGCCGGGAAATGACGAGGGAAAGAGTGGTGCATTCATTTCTATGGTAGAACTCAAGGATGTGTCCGTGACGTATTCGAGCGGCGTGGACGCACTCAATCATGTCAATCTGAAGATCAATGACGGCGACTTCGCCTTCGTGGTCGGCTCCTCCGGTGCCGGCAAGAGCACGATGATCAAGCTCATCCTCAAGGAGATCGAGGCAACGAGCGGCGTGGTGACCGTCAATGGGTATAATCTGAGTAAGCTCAAGAAACGCAAGATCCCGGAGCTGCGGCGCACGATCGGCTTCGTGTTCCAGGATTTCCGCCTGATCCCGACCATGACGGTCTATGAGAATATCGCCTTCGTGCTGCGCGTGATCGACGCGCCCAGACGCTATATCCGCAAGCGTGTGCCCTATGTCATCAGCCTTGTCGGGCTGCAGTCCAAGGCAAGCGCCTATCCGGATGAGCTGTCGGGCGGCGAGAAGCAGCGTGTGGCCATCGCAAGAGCTCTGGTCAATGACCCCAAGCTCATCATTGCCGATGAGCCGACCGGCAACATCGACCCGGAGCTGTCCTATGAGATCGTGGAGCTGCTCAAGGGCATCAATGCCTGCGGCACCACCATCCTGATGGTCACGCATGAGCATGATCTGGTGCGCCATTTCGGCGGACGGATCATCAATATCACGGAGGGACAGATCGTCTTTGATGAGATCATAGGAGGTATGGATGAAGCTTAGCGGTGTAAAATATCTGGTCGAGAAGGGCATTGATAATGTCTGGAAGAACCGGATGATGGCATTTGCTTCCTTCTGCGTGCTGCTGGTCTCGCTGCTGCTGGTGGGCATTTCGGTGCTGGCGTACTTCAACGTCAATTCCATTATCGGCGGCATCGAATCCAAAAATGAGGTCATTGTCTATCTCGAGGACGGGACGGACGATCCGACCATCGAGGAGATCGGCAATACCCTGCGCGGGATGGAAAATGTAACGGAGGTCGTGTTCTATTCCAAGGAGGAGGCGTATGAGTCCCTCAAGGAGAGCATGGCAGAATATGAGGTGCTGTTCGAGTCCCTCGGCGATGACAATCCCCTTGTGGATGCCTACCGCCTCAAGGTCGAGGATATCAGCCGGATCGATGCGACCATCGGACAGATCAAAACGCTCGGACATATCTATTCCATCCGGGCACCGTATGACTTTGTGAACATCCTGGTGAACCTGCGCACGCTGCTGACATGGGTGATGGGTGCCATTATCCTGGCAATGGTGATGATCTCCATGGTCATCATCTCCAACACCACCAAGGCCAGCGTCTATGCAAGACGTGAGGAGATCCAGATCATGAAATATGTCGGCGCGACCAATGCCTTCATCCGGCTGCCTTTCTTTGTGGAGGGCATGATCACCGGCTTCTTTGCCGGGTGCGTGGCGCTCATTACGACATGGCTCCTGTACGACGCCGTGGTGCATATTTTGCAGGATCAGCAATCCCTGCTGAGCATCATCGGCATCGGCAGCATCATCCAGTTTAACACGATCTATCTCAAGGTCGCCCTGGCGTATGTGCTCGGCGGTGCGCTCATCGGCGCGATCGGCAGTGCCATCAGCACCAGACGCTATATCAATGTGTGATACGAGAGGAGTGAGGACTGCATTTTGCAGTATATGCGTACACTGAAGTGGAAAAAAGCGCTGGCAGCGGTGCTGGCCTGTGTCTGCCTGACCGGCAGTGTGTGCCGTCCCGCCGTACAGCTCATGCCCACCGAGGCTGCGACCATCGCAGAGCTCGAGGCGCAGAAGGAAGAAAATAACAAGAAGATCAAGGAATATGAGGAGAAGCTCTCTCAGTTCGCCGAGGACCAGAAGGAGCAGGCAGAATACCAGGCCGCCCTCCAGGAGAAGATCGATGCGCTGCAGAGCAACATGCAGATCCTCGATGCGGAGCTCGAGACGATCAAGGAGAACATCTTCGATCTTGAAAATGACATCTCCGCCATGGAGGTCACCATCGACCGGCAGGAGCAGGACATCGACGAGGGACTTGAGGAATTCAAGCTCCGTCTGCGTGCGATGTATGTCAACGGCTCGGACAGTCTGGCATCGGCGCTCGTGGGCGCAACGGATTTCTACGACCTGCTGTCCAAGTATGAGCTCATTTCCTGCGTGGCAAGACATGACGACGAGCTGGTCAACGACCTGAAGGACCAGCTTGAGGAATATCACGAGAATCTTGATACTCTTGAGGGCCAGAAGGCACAGGCCGAGCAGGCCCAGGCCGACAAGGAGAGCAAGCAGGCAGAGATGCAGGCCTCCATGGTGGAGCTGCATGATGCGTATGCGGAATCCGAGGCGGAAAAGCAGCGTCTGGCAAAGGAAGCCGAGGCTGCCAATGCCTCCATTGAGGAGCTCGAGGAGAAGAACCGCTTGGCCGATGAGGCCGAGGAGGAGATCCGCGAGCAGATCCGCCGTGCCGAGGAGGAGGCCAAGCGCAAGGCAGAAGAGGAAGCCAAGCGCCGTGCCGAGGAGGCTGCCAGACTGGCGGCCGAGCAGGCGGCTGCGGCGGCAAAGAAGGCCGCAGAGGAGGCCGCTGCGAAGAAGGCTGCCGATGAAGCGGCTGCCAGAAAGAAGGCCGCGGATGAGGCCGCTGCCAAGAAGGCGGCGGAGGAAGCGGCTGCTGCGGCGGAGGCGGCTAAGAATGCCGAGGATGCAGCTGCTGCCGAGGAGGCAGCCAAGCAGGCGCAGGAGGCTGCCGCAGAGGCACAGGCTGCCGTGGCAGATCCCGAGGCGCCCGCAGAGGTGGCCGAGACCCCGGCTCCCGCTGTGACCGAGAGCTATTCCGACGGCTCGTTCGGATGGCCCTGCCCGGGACACTACTATATCTCCAGCGGCTTCGGCTCGCGCTGGGGCACCACCCATAAGGGCATCGACATCGCCCAGAACCAGGGTGCCGATGTCGTGGCATCGCGGTCCGGCACCGTCATCAAGGCCAATTCGTCCTGTACCCACAATTACGGCAAGTCCAGCAACTGCTGCGGCAACGGCTACGGCAATTACGTCATCATCCAGCATGACGATGCGACCTATTCGACACTCTACGGCCATATGGCAAGCATCACCGTCTCCGTGGGCGATTATGTGTCCAAGGGACAGACGATCGGCTATGTCGGCTCCACGGGCTGGTCCACGGGCTACCATCTGCATTTTGAGGTGCGCAAGAACGGTACCCCCGTCAACCCGAGCAATTATTTAAATTATTAAGTACACTCCCCGGAATGCAAAACGGCATTCCGGGGAAAAACTGCTGCAAGAGGCGGGCGGGCAGAGCCCGTTCCTCTTGAATAGGAGGACGCATGAATCACAAAGTCAGTCTCGGCCTGACCATCAGCATCGCTGCACTGGCCTGTGCCGTCACCTTTATCCTGACCTCCTTCTTTTCCCTGCAGGGCTTCAACAGCCAGGTACAGGATGTCAAGGAAAAAGCGGAGAAATACGATCGTCTGGAGGCCCTGGACACCTATGTCCACGAGAATTACTATACCAGGATCGATGAGGATGCCGCCATGGACGGCCTGCTCAAGGGCTACGTCGCGGGCCTTGGCGACCGGTATTCAAGCTATATGACGCCCGAGGAGTATGCCTCCCTCCAGCAGAAGGAATCCGGCCGCAGCGTCGGCATCGGCATTTCCGTGCAGGAGGATGCGGAGACGGGCGTGCCGGTGATCCTGCTCGTGGAGGACAACTCCCCGGCGGCCGAGGCAGGGCTTGCCGTGGATGACCGCATTGTCGGCGTGGAGGGCGAGGACGCTGCGTCCCTCGGCTACGAGGAGACCGTCACGCGTATCCGGGGCGAGGAGAACACCAGCGTCACGCTGCAGATCCTGCGCGGGGAGGAGGAGCTGAGCTTCACCATCACCCGGCGCACCTTCGAGGTCACGACCGTGTACTCGAAGATGCTCGACAACGGCGTGGGCTATATCCGCATCACGAATTTCCGGGAGAATACGGTCGAGCAGTTCCAGGATGCGCTCGATACCCTGACGGCCAACGGTGCGAAGGGGCTGCTCTTCGATGTCCGCTCCAACGGCGGCGGACTGCTCGACAGTCTCGAAAAGATGGTCGATCCGCTGCTGCCCGAGGGCGTGATCGCTACGGCCACCTACCAGGAGGGCAATACCGAAACGGTCGTCTACTCGGATGCGTCCGAGCTCGATCTGCCCATGGTCGTGCTCATCAATGAGAACTCCGCGAGTGCCGCCGAGCTGTTTGCCGCCTCCCTGCGGGATTTCAAGGGTGCCAAGCTCGTGGGGAAGCAGAGCTTCGGCAAGGGCGTGATGCAGGTCACGAGCCGGCTCGATGACGGCGGCGGCCTGACACTGACCGTGGCGACCTACCAGACCGCACGCTCGGAGTGCTATGACGGCGTGGGACTTGTCCCCGATGTCGAGGTCGAGGCGGGGGAGGATACCCGCATTGCCGACGGTGACCCGCTGACCGATCCGCAGCTTGCCGCTGCAATGCAGCTCTTTGAATAACAAAGTGATCCCCCGGGAAACCGGGGGATCATTTTTACCACATAAATTCCTGCGTCGGGGCCTTGGCCATGGGCGGCTCGGGGTCGGACTGCACAGCCTCCTGCACGATATGGGAGAGCTCAAATTCCGTCAGCAGTCCCTGGCAGTACTCATGCAGCGGGAATACCTTCGCAAAGACGTCCAGCACCCGTCCGGGCAGATCATCGGAGAAGAGCGCCTCCCCGGGCGGGAGAACAGCTTCTGCCGCAAGGGAGCGCTTGGCAAAATAGGGGAGCAGTGCTTCGTCCGGGCAGGGCTTCGGACGCTTGTATTCTTCCCCCGACAGCGCCAGTCCCCCGGCTTCGAGCGCAGCGACGATCCCCAGAAATTCCGAAGGGTCCTCCTCAAGCATCCGCCGGAAATACGCCATGTAGGCCGGCTGCGGCGAAGCGATCCGGAAGCCGAACCGCGCCCCCTCCGGCGATACCTCGAAAAAGAGTGTGGGCGTGCGGCTCCAATACATCGCCTCATGCCGCACATAGATCCACATCGTATCCCGGTAGTGCAGGTACGGCGGAAAATTGGCGTCCCGGTAGATCCGCGCCACCTTGTACATCATGTCCGGCCTGTCCGCATACGGCGCATACAGCGCTGCCCCCAGCGCCTTGAGCGGCTCGTAGACCGCCCGGAGATAGTCCGCCTTGCGTGCCTCGAACCATGCCTTGTCGTTGTGCGTGCGGATGCCGTCCAGAAAGTCCAGCATCTCCTGCGTGATATAGCCCATTGCCATGCCTCCTTGTGTTCGTTTTCTCTATTGCTTTCTCTATTATAGCACAGGTGCCCGGACATTGCAAGAGGGAATGCATTACAGACCGCAGCCTTCCGGATCTGTTCCTGTTTGTAACTATTTTGGCGCGAAATTGGTCGTTTTCACTGCCGGATTTGTTTAAATTGTCTTAATACCAACCGAAAATCTTGTTCAAACCGACGAAAAAGATTACATTTTATTGACGAAGTCCACAGGATATAGTATAATGGAACACGGAGCGGTACAGCATCTGGGGACCGTTTCCGATAGAAATGCAGGCTTTTGGATGGACAGCGGCAATGCCGCACAAGGGAGGTACCATGAAGGCAAAACGCAGAAAACAGCTGCTCAGCACTGCCGTATGCACGGCGGTCTGTGGTATGCTGATCGCACCGGCTGCCGGCAGGGCAGCGGATGCACTGTACAATCTGGCAGCGGATCGGATCCTGTATGACGCTGCGGGCAATGCGTATGTGATGCGGGACGGACAGCGCCTGACCGGCAAATTTGTCCTGAGCCCGGACTTTACGATGGGGGATGTCAACCGTGACGACAAGGTCGATGCGGTCGATGCGTCCATAACGCTGCAGGCCGCCTCGAAGGCCGGTGCCGGCTATGCAAGCAGTGCGCAGGCGGTGCTCACCCAGCTTGTTCCCGCCTATGAGAATGTCCAGGAGGCGGCCAGCTTCAGCGATGTGAACGATGACGGCCTGACCAATGCCGTGGACGCATCCCTGATCCTGAGCTATTCCGCCAAGCGCGGTGCTGCGGTCGGGCAGGACACCCTCCCGATGGGCGCAGCCTATTACTATGCCGACAGCTCCGGCGTGCTGCGCACGGGCTTTATCACCGACGGGAGCCGCCATTATTATGCACGCTCCGATTATACCCTGGTCACCGGCTGGCTGAGCCTTGGCAGCGTCAAGTGCTGCTTTGGTCCGGAGGGGGAGCAGTATTTTGGCTTCCAGAAGATCGGCAGGAACACCTATTATTTCGGCACGGACGGCGCCATGCGCACGGGCTGGCAGACGGTGGACGGCAGCAAGTACTACCTCGGCAACGACGGTGTGATGCGCACGGGCCTTGTGTCCATGGGCGGCAGGTACTATGACTTCAATGAAAACGGCGTGCTCCAGTACGGCTGGCAGCGCGTGAACAACAAGACCTATTTCTTCGATACCGTGACCGGTCAGTCCAAGATCGGCTGGCAGACCATCAGCGGCGGCACCTACTACTTCGGGACGGACGGTGTCCGGCGCACGGGGCTCCAGGCCGTGGACGGCAATCTGTACTATTTCGGCACGGACGGTGTGATGCGCACGGGCTTTCAGACGGTGGACGGCAAGACCTATTATTTTGACACGACCACCGGCAAGCGCAGGACGGGCTGGCTCCAGACGGGCGGCAAGACCTATTATCTGGGGGACAACGGCGTGATGCGCACGGGCCTGATCACCATCGGCGGCAGGAATTACGACTTCAACAGCGCCGGTGAGATGCAGTACGGCTGGCAGCACATCGACAACAAGATGTACTTCTTTGACACGGAAACGGGACAGTCTAAGATCGGCTGGCAGTTCATCAGCGGCGGCACCTATTATTTCGGGACGGACGGTGTGCGGCGCACGGGCTTCCAGACCATCGGTGTGAGCCGGTACTATTTCAATTCCGCAGGTCTGCTCCAGACGGGCTTCCAGACGATCGGCGGGAAGGTCTATTATTTCGATGCTTCCGGTGTGATGCAGACCGGATGGGTCTATGCCGACGGCGTAGAGCGCTACATGGGCAAGGACGGCGTGATGGTGACGGGCAATGTCGATATCGACGGTGTGCCGTACATTTTCGATGACAGCGGGATCTGTCTGGGTTGTGCATATGACAATTCGGTGCCCATGGCGAGCACCATCATGAGTGCCGATCTCTCTCCGAAGCGCAGCTTCATCATCTATGACCGTCAGCACGAGCCGGAGACGGTATCCCAGACGGTGACGATCTCGGATGCGGACATTGCGATCCTTGAGAAGTTTGCAGCGGAGAATTTCCCGGCGGGTGCCTCCCTGCCTGAGAAGCTCTACATCACGCACCAGTGGATCCATTACAATGTGGATTATGCCTATGCAGGGGAGCTGTGGGATGAGATCGCCGGCTGCTCGTATGTGGATGCGATCTTCAACCACAAGAAGGGGCAGTGTGTCCAGTACAACGGTGCGATGGCCGCAATGCTGGCGTATTACGGCTTTGATGTATACATGGTCAAGGGGTATACGGATTACGGCAACCAGCATTTCTGGACGGAGGTCCGCATCGGTGAGCATACCTATCTTGTGGAATGCGGCAACTACGGAAAGAACGGCGAATGGCAGGATTTCTTCTGGCAGCTTGACTAATACGGGACTCCCGCGGAGTGGGCGGCCCCCCGCACGCCGTACGGCGTGCACCCCCCCTTGTGCGCCTGACGGCGCACGGGGGGAGTTTCTTTTTCTTGATGCAGGGGGAGCTGCGCTCCCCCTGCGACCCCCTCTTTTTTGTGCATCGGCATGAAAAAAGGGGTTTGGGAAGAGGATGCGCCTGGCTCCCCCTGCTTTTTGCGCTGCGAGAAGGATGGAGCCGCCGCCCCTGGATTATTCAAGATCCACGATTTCTTCCTCTGCCCCCTTGACATTTTTGGGCTTTTGTGCTATGATGATAGTATCATAGCCGTATGTGCCGGAGCGACCGGCGGATGACGGAGCAAGGAGGAACGAGAAATGGGAATTTTCACCAGAATCAGTGATATTTTCAAGTCCAATGTCAACGATCTGATCGACCGTGCAGAGGATCCGGAGAAGATGGTCAAGCAGATCATCATCGATATGCAGAAGGAACTGAGCAAGTCCACAACAGCCCTTGGGAAGGCCGTTGCCAGTGAGCGCATGGCAGAAAAGAAGTACAAGGATGCCGTGACACGCGCTGCCGACTGGGAAGCCAAGGCCAAGGCAGCCCTTGCCTCCGGCAATGTGGATCTGGCCAAGCGTGCCCTCTCCCAGAAGGTCAAGGCCGATGAGGAGGTCGCTACCTATAAGGAAATGTATGAGACCATCTCCAACCAGACCGAGGCCATCCGTGCCCAGGTGGAGACCCTCAAGTCCAAGATGGAGGAGGCCAAGAGCCGTCAGGCGATGCTGATCGCACGCTCCCAGATGGCCGATACCCAGAAGAGCCTTGCACAGTCCATCGGCGGGATCGATACCTCCAGCTCGTTTGAGAAGTTCAACCGCATGGAGGAGAAGGTCACCCGCAAGGAGGCCGAGGCAGAGGCATTCTCCGAAATGGCCGGCTCCGCTGCTGCCAAGGATTATGAGACCTTCGAGCAGATCCAGAACAATGCCAAGGTGGATTCCGAGCTCCAGCGCCTGATGGCCGAGATGGGCCAGACTGCGCCCGCTGCCCCCGGTGAGCCCTCCCTCGAGGAGCAGATCGCCGCTGCGGAGGCTGCCGGTGCCGCTGCTGCTGCCGGTGAATCCGGTGAGGTTGCCGTAGAGGCTGCCGAATAAGCAAATGCTGTCATCCCCTTCCTGCACGCGGGAAGGGGAATTTTTCTTTCATGGAGGTATCAGATATGGAAACGATCGAACAGCGTATCATCGGTTTTTTTGAAAAGCAGGGCTGGGACTATGCCCGGGAGGAAAACCTCGTCCAGAGCGGTGTGGCGCTCGAGAGCGCCCCGGGCGGCGCGTCCATCCATGCAGTGATCGGACCGTCCGCCTATACTCTGCTGGTCGCACCGGATGTGCAGATCCCGGCAGAGTATGCAGCACAGGCACTCGCATTTGCCAACGGCGTCAATGTCCGCATGCTGCTGGGCGGCTTCTTCTTTGATGAGGAGGAACGCCTGCTCGTGTTCCGTTTGGGACAGATCGGGAGCGCCCCCGATGCACAGAGCGTGGAGGATGCTTTCCTCTATGCCATTTCCGTGGTCGAGGATACGGGCGATGCCGTCAGTGCCATCGCGCAGGGAGAGGCGGATGCACAGGCAGCCCTTGCCATGTGCTTTTCGGAGGATTGATCCGACTTCGCACTGCCCGACTACTTGAAATCGGCGGAAAAATATGCTATACTAAAGTTAAAGATTTTTGATCGGAGGAAAACTATCATGCTGACAGATATTGAGATCGCACAGTCCGCAAAGATGAAGCCCATTACCGAGATCGCCGCGAGCATCGGCATCAGCGAGGAGGACCTCGAGCCCTATGGCCGCTATAAGGCCAAGGTATCCGAAAAGCTCTACGGCAAGACCGCCTGCCGCCCGGACGGCAAGCTCATCCTCGTGACGGCCATCAATCCCACGCCCGCCGGTGAGGGCAAGACCACCGTGAGCGTCGGCCTTGCACAGGCCATGGCGAAGATCGGCAAGAAGACCATGCTTGCCCTGCGTGAGCCGTCCCTCGGGCCGGTGTTCGGCATCAAGGGCGGTGCTGCCGGCGGCGGCTATTCCCAGGTGGTCCCCATGGAGGACATCAATTTGCATTTCACCGGCGATATCCACGCCATGACCGCTGCCAACAATCTTCTATGTGCGCTGCTCGACAACCACCTGCAGCAGGGAAATGCTTTGAAGATCGACACCAGACGCATCCTCTTCAAGCGCTGTCTGGATATGAACGACCGCGCCCTGCGCAGCATCGTCATCGGCATGGGCGGCAAGGCCAACGGCGTGCCCCGTGAGGACAGCTTCCAGATCACCGTTGCCTCCGAGGTCATGGCCATCCTGTGCCTGGCAACGGACCTTGCCGACTTAAAGCGCCGCCTTGGCAACATCCTTGTTGCCTACAACACCGACGGGGAGCCCGTCTATGCGAAGGATCTGCGGGCGGAGGGCGCGATGACCGCGCTTTTGAAGGATGCGCTCAAGCCCAATCTCGTGCAGACCCTCGAGCACACCCCCGTGCTCATCCACGGCGGTCCCTTCGCCAACATCGCCCACGGCTGCAATTCCATCCGCGCCACCAAGCTTGCCCTCAAGCTCGGCGATTACTGCATCACCGAGGCCGGCTTCGGCTCGGATCTGGGTGCGGAGAAATTCTTCGACATCAAGTGCCGCTACGGCGGACTCAAGCCCTCGTGCGTCGTCCTCGTGGCCACCGTCCGTGCGCTCAAATACAACGGCGGCGTGGACCGGCAGGATCTGACCATCCCGGATGTGGATGCACTGCGCCGGGGCATCATCAACCTGCGCACGCATATCGAGAACATGTTCAAGTACCATCTGCCGGTCGTGGTCGCCATCAACCGCTTCCACACCGACAGTGACGAGGAGCTGCGCTTCATCGCCGAGTACTGCCGCAAGATGGGCGTGGAGACCTCCATGTGCGAGATCTTCGCCCGCGGCGGTGAGGGCGGCACCGACCTTGCACAGAAGGTCTGCGACACCATTGCCATGTGCGAGGAGACGGCCGACACCTTCCGTCCGCTCTACAAGCTCGAGCAGCCCATCTCCCGCAAGGTCGAGACGATCGCACGCGAGATCTACCGTGCCGACGGGGTGAAGTTCCTGCCCAAGGCCGCCAAGGCCCTGCAGGAGATCGAGGACCTCGGCTACGGGAACCTGCCGGTGTGCATCGCCAAGACCCAGTACTCCCTCTCGGACGACCCCAAGCGCCTTGGCAAGCCCGAGGGCTTTACCATCACCGTCAGTGATGTGCGGCTGTCGGCCGGCGCGGGCTTCGTGGTCGTCCTCACCGGGGACATCATGACCATGCCGGGTCTGCCCAAGGCACCGGCGGCCTGGAACATCGACTGCGACAACGACGGCAACATCACGGGGCTGTTCTGATGCGGTACGTTTTTGAAACACATACCCCCGAGGAGACGATCGCGCTCGGGCAGCGCATCGGAGCGCTTTTGCATGCGGGCGATGTGATCGCCTACCGGGGGGACCTCGGCGCGGGCAAGACCACCTTCACACGCGGCCTTGCCATGGGGATGGGTCTGCCCGACTGCGTGACCTCCCCGACGTTTGCACTCGCCCATGTCTACGGTGCGCCGCCCCTGCAGCTGTGCCATTTTGACCTGTACCGCATCTCCTCCGAGGAGGAGCTTGAGACCACGGGCTTCTATGATTATCTCCCCGAGGAGAGTGTCTTTGCCGTGGAGTGGTCGGAGAACATCGGCACCCTGCCCGGACGGACGGTCACGCTGACGCTTGAGCGCACGGGCGATACGGACCGGCGCATCACACTGGAAGGGGATGAACGCTTTGCGCATCTTGGGACTTGATACCTCCGGGAAGGTCGCTTCCTGCGCTCTGCTCGACACACAGCAGGACTGCCTGCTCGGGGAGCAGTCGGTGTACACCCGGCGGGGACATTCGCAGATCATCCTGCCGCTGTGTGAGCGCCTGCTGGCAGACTGCGCCCTCACACTGGAGGATGTGGACTGCTATGCCGTCTCGACCGGTCCCGGCTCCTATACGGGACTGCGCATCGGCATTGCCGCCGTGCAGGGACTGGCCATGGCAAGGGGAACGCCGTGCATCGGCGTGTCCACGCTCGAAGCGATGGCGTCGCGCCTGTTCGGTGCAGACGACATTTTAGCGGTGATGCACGCACGCGAGGACAAATTCTACTGCGCCCGGTTCTCCTGCGGGGGGGACCGCATGGAGCGCCGGACCCCGGACGAATTACAGAGCGCTGCACAGATCGCCGGGATGACCGGACAAACCAAGGCGCGCATCCTCCTTGTCGGGGACGGGTGCGGACAGCTCATGGAGCAGCTTGAAGCGATGGAACATGCCGGGGAAATGCTGCGCCCGGTACCGCCCATACTGCGCCTGCAATCGGCAGCGGGCGTGTGCCGGTGTGCAGCGCAGTACATCGCAGCCAATAAGGAACTGCCCGCAGCGGCGGACCTGACAGCAAGCTATTTGCAGAATGTGAATATCACTAAGAAGGGATAGAAATGTATGATCGTGATCGGATGTGACCATGCCGCAGTGAATCTGCGCCGGGCAGTGCTTGCCCATCTTGATGAAAAACAGATCCCCTATATCGACATGGGGACGGACGGGGAGGCGTGTGATTACCCGGATATGGCGAAGGCCGTGTGCGGGAAGATCCTCTCGGGAGAGGCCGAGCGCGGTGTGCTCCTGTGCGGGACCGGGATCGGCATGAGCATTGCCGCCAACAAGCTCCCGGGCATCCGGGCGGCGTGCTGCTCGGACAGCTTTTCGGCACGCTATACCAGACTGCACAACGATGCGAATGTCCTGTGCATGGGTGAGCGTGTGATCGGGCAGGGGCTGGCGCTCGAGCTGCTCGACATCTTCCTTGCCACCCCCTTTGAGGGCGGCAGACACCAGAAGCGCGTGGACCTGATCCGGGCGCTTGAGAAGGGCGATACCGAATAAGGAGGGATCTTTAGTGAAACGAAGGATCATTGCATCCGTACTGGCGCTGTGTATGGCCGCCCTTCCGGTCACGGCACAGATGCCGGTATTGCAGGAGGCTGCTTTGACAGCGCATGCGGCGGACTGCTATACCTTTGATGAGGAAACGGGCACACTGACCCTCTACGGCAGCGTGGACAAGAGTGCGCTCACGGAGATCGACGGATATGCCGTGCTGTCGGTTACCGCAGAGCCGGGGACGGTGCTGCCGGAGGATTGCAGCTATCTGTTCAGCGGCTTTTCGGCACAGCGTATCGACCTGCGTCAGGCCGATACCTCGCAGGTGACGCAAATGCAGGGTATGTTTGAGCTCTGCTCTTCGGTGACGGTTCTGGATCTGTCGGGATTTGACACCTCCCGTGTGACGGATATGAACGGTATGTTCTTTCGCTGCTCCTCGCTGACGGCACTTAATGTCACGGGCTTTGATACCTCGCAGGTGGCGGATATGAACAGAATGTTTTTCGACTGTGCCGGTCTGACAGAGCTTGATGTCACGGGATTTGACACTGCACAGGTGACGGATATGGAGAATATGTTCGGCGGCTGCTCCGGTCTGACGGCACTGGATGTCACGGGCTTTGACACTGCACAGGTGACGGATATGCGCAATATGTTCCGGGGATGCACGGGCCTTAACGCGCTTGATCTCACAGGCTTTGACACCTCAAATGCGGTGCTGATGGGCGCTATGTTCAGCGGCTGCACGGGCCTTAACACTCTTGATCTTACAGGCTTTGACACCTCAAATGTGACGAATATGCCCGCTATGTTTCGGAACTGCACCTCGCTGACTGCACTCGATGTATCGGGCTTTGACACCTCAAATGTGACGGATATGTCCGCCATGTTTCAGAACTGCACCTCGCTGACCGCACTCGATGTGTCGGGCTTTGCCACCTCGGGCGTGAAAAATATGTCACTCATGTTCTACGACTGTACCGGTCTTCAGAGCCTCGACCTCTCCGGGTTCGACACATCCGGTGTAATAAATATGGGCGCTATGTTCAGCGGCTGCACGGGTCTTAACGCTCTTGATCTCGCAGGCTTTGACATCTCAAATGTGACGGATGTGAGCAATATGTTCGACACCTGTCCCTCGCTGCATGTCCTGACCCTTGGTGAGGGCTTTACAGAGGTCACGGAGGACATGATGCTGTCCAACACGCCTGTCTGGGCAAACCGCACCGCGCCGGAAACGATTGTGAGCGGTGATGCATTCTATGCCGCCTTTACAAACGAAGGCGCGAACACCTATGTGCGCATCCTCACGGATCTCCCGGGCGACGTGAACGCCGACGAGTGGGTGAATGTCCTGGATGCTGTTTCCCTGCAAAAATACCTTGTCCGGGAGGGTGGGCTTATCAGTCCCGGTGCCGCTGACATGAATGCCGACGGGCGTATCGACGTGATCGACCTGACCCTTTTAAAGCAGAAGCTTTTACGATCCTAAGGAGGAATACGGATGAAACACAGAATTGCCGCCGCCGCACTTACCCTGTGCCTGGCAGGACTGCCCGTTACGGCAGAGCTGCCGGTATTGCAGGAGGCTGCTTTGACAGCGCATGCGGCGGACTGCTATACTTTTGATAAGGAGACGGGGGCGCTGACCCTCCACGGCAGCGTGGACAGGGACGTGCTGTGGACATTTGAGCGGGACCCTGTTTTGAAGATCACCGCAGAGCCCGGAACGGTGCTCCCGGAAAACTGCGCGGGACTGTTTACCGGCTTTGACAGCGCCGTGCAGATCGACCTCAAAAATGCCGACACCTCCCAGGTGACGCAGATGTCCGGTATGTTCCAGAACTGCTCCTCGGTGACGGTGCTCGATCTGTCGGGCTTTGACACTTCGCAGGTGACGGACATGTCCTACATGTTCGACGGCTGCACCGCACTGCCCGCCCTGGATGTATCGGGGCTTGACACCTCGGCCGTGACGAGCATGGAGTCCATGTTTGAGCGCTGCACGGCGCTGACGGCACTTAATGTCACAGGCTTTGACACTGCAAACGTGACGGATATGAGCCATATGTTCCGGGACTGCAGGAGCCTTACTGCACTGGACCTGTCGGGCCTTGACACCTCGGCCGTGACGACCATGAACGGCATGTTCTACCGCTGCTCCTCCCTGAGAGCACTGGATGTGTCCTGCCTTGTCACCTCGCAGGTGACGGATATGAGAGCCATGTTCTATGACTGCACGGCGCTCACGGCCCTGGAGCTTAAGGGGCTTGATACCTCGCAGGTAACGGATATGGGCTGGATGTTCAGCGGCTGCGCCAGCCTGCGCACGCTCGATCTCACGGGCTTTGACACCTCGCAGGTGACGGAAATGGACGCGATGTTCGCCTACAGCACGGGCCTGACCACGCTCGATCTGTCGGGCTTTGACACCTCGAAGGTGAAGGATATGGGGCACATGTTCTTTGACTGTACATCGCTGAGATCCGTGGATGTATCGGGCTTTGACACCTCGAAGGTGACGGATATGAGCGCCATGTTCTACCGCTGCGCCAGCCTGCACGCACTGGATCTGTCGAGCTTTGTGACCACCAGAGCGCCGGGAATGAGCGAGATGTTCTACGGCTGCTCCGCGCTTGCCTCCCTGACCCTCGGACAGGGCATCACAAAGATCGAGGAGGACCTGTTCCTGCTCAACACCCCCTTCTGGGCGAACAGCAAGACCCCGGGCGTCCCCGTAAGCGATGACTACTTCGCCGTTTTCACCAACAAGGGCACGAATACCTATATCCGCATCCTCACGGAGATCCCGGGCGATGTGAACGCCGACGGGGCAGTGGATGTCCTGGATGTCGTTTCCCTGCAAAAATACCTTGTCCGGCAGGGCGGGCTTTTAAACCCCGGCGCCGCCGACCTGAATGACGACGGACGTATCGATATTCTGGACCTGACCCTTTTAAAGCAGAAGCTTTTGCAAGGATAAACACACATTTTTCTCAAAGAGGAGGAACCTATTATGGCAAATCTGAACATCATCGACCACCCGCTCATCCAGCACAAGATCTCCCTGATGCGTGACAAGAACACGGGCACCAAGGAGTTCCGTGAGCTCATCTCCGAGACCGCCATGCTCATCTGCTACGAGGCCACACGCGATCTGCCCCTCAAGGAGATCGAGATGGAAACGCCCCTTTGCATGGCAAAAACCAAGATCGTCTCCGGCAGAAAGCTTGCCTTCATCCCCATCCTGCGTGCAGGTCTGGGCATGATCGACGGCGTGACCTCGCTCGTGCCGGCCGCCAAGATCGGCCATATCGGCATGTTCCGCGACCCCGAGACGCATGAGTCCGTCAAGTACTACTGCAAGGTACCCGATGACATCGCCGAGCGGGATGTCATCATCGTGGACCCCATGCTCGCCACCGGCAACACTGCCTGCGCGGCCATCACGGAGCTCAAGAAGATGGGCGTGAAGCACATCAAATTCATGTGCATCCTCTGCTCCCCCGAGGGCGCTTCCACCCTCATCAAGACCCACCCGGATGTGGACATCTACTGCGGCACCATGGACGAGGGACTCAATGACGACAAGTTCATCATCCCCGGCCTTGGCGATGCAGGCGACCGCATCTTCGGCACGAAGTAGGACGGAAGGAGGGAAGCAGAGATGTTCAGAAAACTCCTTGGCATGGTCACGGCTGCCCTCATGCTGTCCGGCACGGCAGCGCTCCTGCCCGCACGGGCAAGCAGCACCGAGGGCGTACTTACCTATGAGGTCACGGAGGACGGCGTGAGGATCGTCTACTGCGATACCTCGGTGGAGGGGGATTTTGTGATCCCGGATACCATCGGGGGCGTTCCGGTGACATGGATCGGCAACAGCGTGTTCGGCGACTGCAAGGGGCTCACCTCGGTCACGATCCCGGCAAGTGTGACGAGGATCGACAGCACGTTCACCTTTACCTACAGCAACGTTGGTGTCAATGCGGACCGGAATATCTATGTGGATGAGGGGAACGAGTGCTTCACCTCACTGGACGGTGTGCTGTATACCAAGGATCTCAAACGCCTGATCTGCCATCCCATCGGCAAGCCCTATACGGAGACGACCTTCCCGGATACGCTCGAGGTCGTCGGAGACCGTGCGCTTGCCTACTGCACAGCGACAGAGCTGACCTTCCCGGACGGCTTCAAGGGCTTTGAGGGTGAACCGTTCTACACGAGCAATTCGCTGCAGGTCCTCCATCTGGGCAGCTGTTTTTCGCAGCTTGGCAGCGGCGACACCTTCGGGGGCTGCTATGCGCTGCAGGAATTTGATATATCCGCGGAGAATCCCTATTTCTCCTCCGAGGACGGTGCGCTCTACAGCAAGGACCGCACCACGCTCTACCGTCTCCCCAATGGACGGAAATTTTCGGAATACCGCTTCCCGGCAGGACTGACCCGCATTGCCGACTATGCATTTGATTACTGCCAGGGCGTGACCGGGACGCTTGTCATCCCGGACGGTGTCACATCACTCGGGGCATATGCCTTCGGGTCCTGCTTCGGGCTCGAGGCGGTGCAGCTCCCGGATACCCTCGAGGAGATCGGGGACCATTGCTTTGACTGCTGCTACAGCTTAGGATCGATCAATTTTCCAAAGTCCCTCAAAAGGCTCGGCTCCTGTATCTTCTATTTCAACCGGACGCTTACATCGCTGACGGTCCCCGCCACGGTGGAGGAGATCGGCGAGGATTGCTTTGGACAGTGCGAAGCCCTTGAAGAGGTGACACTCGGGGAGGGGATCACATCCGTTCCGGAGAAGATGTTCTCTTGCTGTACAGCCCTGCAAACGGTGCATCTTCCGGAGAGCGTGACGAGCATCGGAGGGCGGGCCTTCTCAAGCTGCACGAGCCTTGCGCAGGTCGACCTGCCGTCCGGCGTGACTGCGATCCTGTATGATACCTTCAATAACTGCACGAGCCTTGCACAGATCACGCTGCCGGAGCACCTGCGCTCCATCGAGTACCGTGCCTTCCAGGGCTGCACGGCCCTGACGGACATCACGCTCCCGGAGCGCGTGACCAATCTCGGGGACAATGCATTTTCCGGGTGCAGTGCGCTCGAGCGCATCACGGTCCTCAATCCCGGATGCCTGGACCGCTACGGCAACTCCGTGTGGAGCCGGGACACGATCAGCAGCGGCACGGACGAGGACGGGAACCTCTTCTATACCGGTGTGATCTGCGGCTATGAGGGCTCCACAGCGCAGCTCTATGCGGACACCTACGGCTATACCTTTGCGTCCTTGGGGGAGATCCCCACGCTGCCCGTCGGCGACCTTGACGGGGGCGGCAAGGTCAATGCCAACGATGCCTCCGCCGTCCTCTTCGCGGCGGCCCGGATCGGTGCCAAGCGCGACCACGGTCTGAGCTATCTGCAATTGGCTGCGGCGGATGTGAACCGGGACGGTGCCGTCAATGCCAACGACGCAGCCCTCATCCTGCGGTATGCCGCCTATGCGGGTGCCAAGGGGACCGACACCTTTGCAGCCTTCCTGAGACGATTCGGGATCGCTGTATAACACGATAGAAGGGGGACATTATGGGACACAAACATTGGGTTGCACGCCTGACAGCATGCGCCATGCTGCTGACAGGGCTCCCCATGCCCTTCACTCTGCCCGTACAGGAGCTTTCTGTACGGGCGGAGGAGGTTATGGGGACATCGGGGGATGTGACATGGATCCTCTACGATGACGGAGAGCTTTGCATTAACGGAACAGGAAAGCTCACCGGCGGCTTTTCCGATTTCAAGGACCGGTTCCGGAAGATCCGCATCGGTGAAGGGATCACGGAGATCGGTGACGGTGTGTTTTACGGATGTGCCGGCGTTTCCTCCGTGACGCTGCCGGATTCCCTGACTAAGATCGGAAACAGGGCCTTCTTCGGCTGCGACAGTCTTGACTCCGTCACGATCCCGGCAGGGGTGACCTCCATCGGCTATCTGGCCTTCTGTATGCTCGGGGATATCCAGCTCTACACCTTCCCGTCGTATATTGCGCAGGAGGACGGGGTGTATATCAAGGACAACACCTACCCCTACGGCGGCCGCCTGTCCGATGTCACCATCCTGAGTCCCGACTGTGAGATCGCAGAGAATGCCTTTGTCAACCATTACAGCAGCGGCTCTGCCTATGTGTACACACAGGATAACGACGGGAGCAACCAGGAGCGCTACCACATCATCTATCTGAGCTACTCGGGGTCGGTCACGGGCTATGACGACTCCACCGCATATACCTATGCACGCAGCAACAAGATCGACTTCGAGAGTCTCGGAGATGCGCCGGAGCAGCCCACACAGGCACCCACCGATGCCGGGGCACCCGAAGAGACAACCGAAGCACCCACCGAAGCCAGGGGCTCTGAAGAGCCCACCGAAGCACCCACCGAAGCACCCACCGAAGCGCCGACCGTCAGCAGCGGCACCTGCGGCACGGCCGTGAGCTGGACGCTTGATGCAGACGGCGTGCTCACCGTCTCCGGACGGGGACGCTGGGACGAATACATCGACCTGACACAGGAGGAGCGCCAGAGCGTGACAAAGCTTGTCGTGCGCAGCGGCGTGACCTATGTACCGGGCTTCTACGGGGACAATCTCCGGGAGGTCGTCCTCGGCGATACCGTGGAGGAGCTGGAATACCTGGCCTTCTCCGACTGCCCCGCACTTGCCGAGGTCACCGTATCCGATGCCCTGCGCCGTGTGGGTGTGGATCCGTTCCGCAATACTGCCTGGTACGATGCCCAGCCCTACGGCGTGGTCTATGCAGGCCATGTGGCTGTCGGCTATAAGGGAACGATGCCCTCCACCCTCACCCTGCGGGAGGGAACGCTTGCCATTGCGGACAATGCCTTTTCGATCGGCGATT
This sequence comes from Oscillospiraceae bacterium, assembly GCA_017460955.1. Classification (GTDB taxonomy): domain Bacteria; phylum Bacillota; class Clostridia; order Oscillospirales; family Ruminococcaceae; genus UBA3855. The sequence continues at coordinate 25,402 of JAFTZY010000044.1, read as the reverse complement.
CCACGGGGAACCTGACGTCCGTGACGCTTCCCGAGGGGCTGACCCATATCGGGGCGAGCGCCTTCATCTGGTGTGAGAACCTCCGGAGCATCACGATCCCCGACAGCGTGTATGCCATCGGAGATCGTGCCTTTGAAGGCACGGCATGGATGGATGCCCAGCCCTCCGGCCTTGTATATGCAGGCCGTGTGGCCTATCGCCTGCAGGGGGATATCCCAGCGCAGCTCACGCTGAAAAGCGATACCACCGGCATTGCAGGCGGGTGCTTCAGCAACGGCTATGCAGGCAGCGGCAACGACCTTCTGAGATCCGTCACCATCCCCGACGGCGTGCGCTCCATCGGCAGCCAGGCCTTCTACGGCTGCAAGGGACTCACCTGCGTGACGATCCCCGACAGCGTGACCGAGATCGGCAGCCAGGCATTTTCCTACTGCACGTCGCTCACGGATGTGAAGCTCTCGCAGAGTCTCACGGAGCTTGTGGGGATCAGCGGTGATGAGGATCCGTACTGGTACGGCGGTATTTTCCGCAACACGGATCTGTTCACAGTGGATATCCCGGAAAGCGTGTCCTACATCGGTACGAACAGCCTGGGCTGCTGGGGATGCAATCCTAAGCGCGTCATTATCCGCAATCCCGACTGCGCCATCAACCGGTACAACTGGTGGGATGCACAGAGCTATCCGGGCGTTACGATCTACGGCGTTCCGGGCTCGGCCGTCGAGCAGTTTGCCAAGGATCGGGACCTGACCTTCCGGCCGCTCTCGGAGCTTACACCTCTGGGAACGGGCGATCTTGACGGCGACGAGCGTGTCAATGCAAACGATGCCGCCGCCGTGCTCATGGCGGCCGCCCGTGTGGGGGCCAAGCGCACCTCGGGACTCGATGCCGAGCAGACGAGCGCCGGTGATGTCAACAAGGACGGCACCGTCAATGCCCTCGATGCCTCCCTCATCCTGCGCTATGCCGCCTACGTCGGCGCGAAGGGGACGGCGACATTTGATGCGTATCTGAAGCTGAAAGGCATTTTATAAGGAGGATCATTTCTATGAAACACAGGGCTCTTGCTGCGCTCACCGCGTTCTCCCTGCTGACGGTCGGCCTGCTTCCGGCAGGCCCCGCCGTGCAGGCGGCCGGCTCCGGCACCTGCGGGGAGCACCTTACCTGGACACTCGAGGGCGATACCCTTACCATCGAGGGAACGGGGGCGATGTACGATTACCACGGGAGCGCCCCGGAGGGGGAGCTGGCACCGTGGAGCACGGGAGGACAGGTGATCGGCTGGAACATCCAGACCCCCGGTAACCGCGACATCCGGCGCATCGTGGTCGGAGAGGGCGTGACGAGCATCGGCGATGCGGCATTTGACGGGTGCGGGTCACTGACACAGGTCAGTCTGCCGCAGAGCCTGCACAGCATCGGACAGCTCGCCTTCTCCGACTGTACCGGCCTGACGGGATTCACCGTCCCGGACAGCGTCACGAGCATCGGGGCGGGCGCCTTCAGGGGATGCACCCATCTGAAACAGGCCGTGCTCCCGGATTCCGTCACGAGCATCGGCAATCAGCTCTTCGGCGGCTGCACGGAGCTGGAGGAGGTGCGCTTTCCGGCACGCATCACGGCCTTCACGGATTTCGATTATGTCATCTACGGGGATGATGCGCCTGTCGGATTCCTCGGGGACTGCTACTCCCTCACGCGTGTGGAGCTCCCGGTGGGCATGACACGGACACCGGAGTGCTGCTTCTGGGAGAGCACGGTCGGGGAGGTCGTGCTCCCGGCCGGGATGCTCGATGCGACCAATGAGCCGTTTCTGTACTGCGTGGTGGATACCGTCACGGTCCTTGATCCCGGCTGCCGGCTGGAGGGGACCTATTCCCATGCGTTTGGCTTTGCCGGGGACGACATCCAGTGGGAGGGGACCCTGCGGGGCTATGCGGGCTCCACGGCGCAGGCATATGCAGAGAAATATGATCTGCATTTTGAAGCCCTTGCGGAATCCGAACGCGCCCTTGGCGACCCCGACGGCAGCGGCAGGATCAATGCCAACGATGCCGCCATGGTGCTCAGGGCCGCCGCCCGTGTGGGGGCCAAGCGCCACTGCGGCCTGACGGGCGCCCAGCAGACAGCCGCCGATGTGGACCGCAATACCCGCATCAATGCCAATGATGCCGCCCTCATCCTGCGCTATGCCGCCTACGTCGGCGCGAAGGGGACAAAGACGCTCGACGAATTCCTCGGGCGGTAGGTTTGGGGGAATCCACAAAATTTACCGATCGCCTACGGATTTAATAGGTTAACATGACACTTGACAAGTGCTGTAGAATGTAGTATAATAGGATACAGCGGCATAACTCATGAATACAACCTTATCAAGAGTGGCTGAGGAACAGGTCCTGTGAAGCCCGGCAACCTGGTGCGAACTGCACCGATGGTGCTAAATCCTGCGGTATACCCGAGAGATGAGGATCACAAAGTACTTCACGGCATCCGGGAACCCGGATGCCGTTTCTTTGCCTCTGGATGTCGCAAAATGTCAAAATCCCATATCTTACAGGAGGCTATTATGAGAAGATTATTCACATCCGAGTCCGTGACGGAAGGCCATCCGGATAAGATCTGCGACCAGATCTCCGATGCCGTCCTCGACGCGATCCTGGCACAGGATCCCAAGGCCAGAGTGGCCTGCGAGACCTGCACGACCACGGGCATGGTCCTGCTCATGGGCGAGATCTCCACGAAGGCCAAGGTGGATATCGCCGGCATTGCCCGCAAGGTCGTTGTGGACATCGGTTATGACAGAGCCAAGTTCGGCTTTGACGGCCACACCTGCAACGTGCTCGTGGCCATGGATGAGCAGTCCCCGGATATTGCCATGGGTGTCAACGAATCCTATGACAGTGAGGGTGACGCACACGAGACCGGCGCCGGTGACCAGGGCCTGATGTTCGGCTTTGCGTGCAACGAGACCCCTGAGCTCATGCCGATGCCCATCTCGCTTGCCCACAAGCTCTCCATGCGCCTGACCGAGGTCAGAAAGGACGGCACCCTGCGCTATCTGCGCCCGGACGGCAAGTCCCAGGTGACCGTGGAGTATGACGAGAACGGCAAGCCCGTCCGCGTGGACACCGTGGTCATCTCCACCCAGCATGCCGGGGACATCACCACCCAGCAGATCCGTGAGGACATCCGGGAGCTGGTCATCGACAAGGTCCTGCCCGGCGAGCTGGTCGATGAGAACACCAAGTACTTCATCAATCCCACGGGACGCTTCGTGGTCGGCGGACCGCAGGGCGATGCGGGCCTGACCGGCAGAAAGATCATCGTGGACACCTACGGCGGCTATGCACGCCACGGCGGCGGTGCCTTCTCCGGCAAGGATCCGACGAAGGTGGACAGAAGCGCCGCCTATGCCGCCCGCTATATCGCCAAGAACATCGTCGCAGCCGGCCTTGCCGACAAGTGCGAGATCCAGCTTGCCTACGCCATCGGCGTGGCACGTCCGGTCTCCGTCCGTGTGGATACCTTCGGCACCGGCAAGGTGGCCGAGGACCGGCTCGAGGAAGCCGTGACCACGCTCTTTGACCTGCGGCCCGAGGGCATCATCGAGATGCTCGACCTGCGCCGCCCGCAGTACCGCAAGGTCGCTGCCTACGGCCATTTCGGCAGGGAGGACATCGGCGTGGCATGGGAGCGCACCGACAAGGTGCAGGCACTCCTGGATGCCGTGAAGTGAGATACATCGCCGCTATGCGCCCAGCATGGCGGCGATTTTCTGCCGCTCTTCATCGGGGAGCAGCCCGAGGGAGGCATAGCTGTAGAAGGCGACCCCGTCGGCGGCATCGGAGGCCAGTACCAGCTCGAGCTGCCGGGTGAGCACCTGCGGATCGTCGATCCACTCGTGTACACCGCTCCCCGCCCAGGGGTCCTCCTGCCCGTATTTGTAGGCGGCAAGCCCGATGAGGAGCGGCGTGTCCCCCGCGGCCTCCTCCCACTTATGGAGCGTTTCGGAAAAGGGACAGGTGTCGTTGTCAAAGCCGTAGTAGAGCTGCGGGACGATCTGCTCGCACAGCCCCTCCCGGCACCAGGTCCAGACATCCGCATAGAGCGTGTCATAGTCCGTTTGCAGATTGCCCTGGGGACTGATGCTGAAGGGAACGCTGTGGGCAGCCGCCGTGTCATGCAGCTGCCGGATGAGCTGCGTGCAGCTCTCCCTGCGGAATGCCCCCAGATCCGTCTGCCCGGAGGTGGCGAAATTCCCCGCATCAAAGGACGGATCGGTCGTCGGGTAGAAGTAATCGTCGATATGCAGCCCGTCCACATCGTAGTGCTCAAAGATCTCTTCGGCGCCGTCGCAGATGAGCTGCCGCACCGCCGGCTGCGAGGGATCGAGGTAGCATCTGCCGTCCACCACGGCAAGGCAGCCGCTGCCCGGATCGTCGTACCACTGCCGCAGAAGGGACGCCTCCGGCAGGGAGGCCGTGCGCTTTGCCGTATCCCCGCGCAGAGGATTGATCCAGGCATGGACGGCGATCCCGCGTGCGTGCGCACCTTCCAGTACGATGGCAAGCGGGTCGAAGCTGCCGTCCCCCGCTAAGGGAAAGAGCGCCGAATCATAGTAGGCATCGCAGTAGGCACGCACATGCAGGTACACCGTGCCGATGCCAAGCGATACGCAGTCCTCGAGCGCCCGCACGGCCCGCTCCCGGAAGGCCGCCTCCCCGCCGTCCATCCAGTCCGAGAGCACCATCATCGGGATCCAGACGGCGGCGGTGTGTACCTCGGGGAGCACCTCCGGCTGCGTCGGCGGCGGGAGCATTTCCGGCTGCGGCGGCGCAGGCTCCGGCCAGATCACCGAGAGCGGCTGTGTCCCCGTCAGCGGCATCGGCCGGGCGCAGCCGCACAGACAGAGCGGACACAGCAGGAGCGCTGCCATCCTATGTACCATATGCATAGCGTCCACCATCCCTTCCTGCATCTGTAGGAATGTATGTCCCCTGTGGGTGCGGTTATGCAGCGGCGGCGGATTTTTGACAGGGAATTTGAAAAAAAGCCTTTCCTTTTGCAGGGGATTGTGGTATAATAGAAATGCAGCCCCAAAAGAAAGACAGGCTGCACGGAGATTTTGTGGACAGCGGTGCGATCCCGCGTAGAACAGAAACGGAGTGTGAACCATGAGCAAAAAGAAGAATGAGAAAAGCAGCGGTGCCGGCAGAGTGCTCGATGTCATCCTGACACTGGCACTGGTGGGCGGTATCGGCTACGGATGCTATTATGTGGCGCAAAACGGCAGCAAGATCGACCAGAACTCCACCTACCAGGTGGCACAGCCCCAGGAGGAGGAGACCGTCGAGGAGACAGTCCCCGAGGACCAGGTGATCTTTGACAGCGAGGAGGAGCCCAATTCCGAGGTGTTCAGCGGGGATATGATCCTCGTCAACAGCGTGTACGGCTACCAGGGCGGCGACGGTGACCTCGTGAGCCTGTACGATGTCAAGACCGAGCATGACAGCCACAGCTACGGCGTGCGCGATTCCGAGGTGATGGTCCGCCGTACGACCGCCGAGCAGCTCACGGCCATGTTCGATGCCTTCTTTGAGGCGACCTATGATGACAATATCGTCGTGCAGAGCGGCTACCGTTCCAAGGAGCGCCAGCAGGAGCTGTACGATGCCGACCTTGCCGCCACGGGACTCGATTATTCGGAGCTCGTCGCAGCGCCCGGCCACAGCGAGCACCAGACCGGCCTGTGCGTCGATCTCGGACTCTACGACGGCACGGATTATGACGGCACGGGTGTGTATGCGTGGATCAACGAGCACTGCTATGAATACGGCTTCATCCTGCGCTATCCGGATGACAAGACCAGTGTCACCGAGATCCAGGCCGAGCCCTGGCACTACCGCTATGTCGGCAGGCCCCATGCCTTCTATATGATGAACAACCACCTGTGCCTGGAGGAATATATGGATCTGCTCAAGGAGCATCCCTATGACGGGGAGCACCTTGTCATTACGGACTGCGACGGCAAGCTCTATGAGGTGTATTCCTACAAGATGGATGCAGAATATGACAGTACGATGGTACCGGTCCCGAGCAGCCTTCCCTATACCGTTTCCGGCAACAATGCGGACGGATTTATCGTGACATTTGAGAATCCCGATGCACTGAAAAATGCGCCCGAGGCCGATGCCGCCCCCGCGGAACAGCCCGAAGGCGATGCGGATTCGGATATAGCACCGGATGCAGACTCTCCGGAGGATACCCCCGCGGAGGCATTGTCTACGGAAGCGGACGCTCCGGCGGATGCATCGGAATAATTGTACAATATCAACAAATCCGGACCCCCTTTCTAAACGGATTCGTACAAAACTGAAAAACATCTTGCCATTTCTGCAAAGCTGTGGTATAATAGGATAAGAGCCTTCCCGGCATGCATGGCCCGGGGAGGGTGCAGAAATCGAAATGTCAAAGTCAGTCAGGGAAGGAAGGGTGATCGATGTGATTTGTCCGAATTGCGGCGCGAAGCTCGAACAGGAAAAGCTGTCCTTCTGTGTCATGTGCGGCTTTGCACTGGATTCTGCCAAGCCCAAGGGCTTCTTCGCAAAGTCTGGGAAAACGGGCACCTCACGCGCGGATGAATATGCCGCAGCCCAGAAGGAACAGAGGTCGCAGCAGGCACAGAAGACAAAGCCTGTGCCGCCGCCTGCGCCGAAGCCCGTCCCGCCGCCGCCGGTCCCGAAAGGCCCGGCACCCAAGCAGGCCGGTCCCATGCCCGCGCCGAATATACAGCCGCAGGTCCAGCCGCAGGTACAGCCCCAGCCCCAGGTACAGCCGGGGATGCAGCAGGCCATGCCGAATCCTGCCATGCAGCAGACCGTGATGCCCCAGATGGGGGGCATGCAGGGCGGCATGAATCCGCAGATGGGCATGATGCAGGGGATGATGAATCCCCAGATGAATATGATGAACCCCGCCATGCAGCAGATGGGCATGATGGGCATGCCGCAGATGCAGATGCCCGCTGAGGAGCCCGGAATGCCCGGCGGTATGATGCAGGGAATGCCCCAGATGATGGGCATGCCCATGCAGATGGGGATGCCCCAGTTCATGGGCTATGACCCGGCCGGGAACCCGATCTATATGCAGATGATGCCGCAGCTCATGGGCTATGACGCCTACGGCAATCCGATGTATACCATGGTGCCCGTGCAGACCTACGGGATGCCCCAGATGATGGGCATGCCCATGATGGGCCAGCCGTCCGGTCCCATGGCCATCGGTATGCAGGAGCCCGTGCAGGATGTGGTGGATTACCGCCCCGCCGATGCGTACCCGGAGCCCGCACAGCCGGCGTATGCACAGCCGGAGCCCGCTTACCAGCAGCCCGCTGTGCAGCCGCAGGGATATGTACAGCCGGAGCCCGCCTATGCGCAGCCCGAGCCTGCCTATGCGCAGCCCGAGGCGGTGCAGGAAACGGCATATCCGGATCAGCCGGTGCAGGGGACCTTTGAAGCGTCCGCCGATGAGCTTGTCAGTGCGGAATCCCTGATGGAGGAGCCCGCACAGGACGGGCAGCCGGATGTTCCTGATGAGCAGCAGCTCCTCGAGTCCATTTTCAGCGATGCGCCCAAGGCCTACACGATGACGAGCGGTGCAACGCCCGCAGCGGCAACCTTCTCGATCAGCGTCTCCGCAAGCGAGATCACGAGCGTGGCCGAGGAAAAGCCCGCGCCCGCAAAGCCCGCTGCCGCACCCAAGGAGAAGCCGAAAAAGACCGAGTCTGCAACGCGCAAGACGTCGGCACCCAAGGCCGTTGCCCCCAAGGAGGAAAAAACCCCGGCTCCCAAAAAGACCAAGGTCAAGGATGCGCCGAAAAAGCCGTCCCCGAAGATCATCTCCCCGGATGAGTTCTTCGATGACAAGCCCAATCGCCGCGCAAGCGGCATGCAGGGCATCGGCGATATCGGGACGCTCTCGGATGACCAACTCACGCAGCAGCTTGCGGCCATGAACCGCACGGGCAAGAAGAAGTCCGTGCGCTCGATGCAGTCGGCAGATCTGGATATTGACCTCAATGCCATCTCGGATGATCCGCAGTTCGGCGGTGCCGCACAGGCGCTCTTAGAGGATAATCAGGCCGCAGCCGAGGCACAGGCGATCCTCGATTCGCTCTCATAAACCACGGATACAAGCAGATTTTTCCTGCTTTGATCAAAAATCATGCCGCCTGTGCGGCAGGAACCAAAAATTACAGGAGGTAACTATGGCAAACGAAGAAAAAAATGTAGCAGGCGCTGCAGCAGAAAAAGCAGGCGGTTTTCTGAAGGAATTCAAGGAATTCGCACTCAAGGGCAATGTGGTGGATATGGCAGTCGGTGTCATCATCGGTGCTGCGTTCGGTAACATCGTGACCGCACTGACCGACAGCTTCATCAATCCGCTCATCGGGCTTGTGACCGGCGGCGCACAGAAGGATCCGGAGACCGGACAGATCATCGTCTCCGCAGGCTCCTGGAGTGTGGGCGGCGTGGAATTCACCTACGGTGCGTTCATCTCCGCTGTTGTCAATTTCCTGATCATCGCCTTCATCCTGTTCCTCATCATCAAGGCCACCAACAAGGCCCTGACCCTGGGCAAGAAGAAGGAAGAGGAGGCTGAGGAAGCTCCGCCGGAGCCCACCAAGGAGGAGCTCCTTCTGACAGAGATCCGCGACCTGCTCAAGGAGAACAACGAGAAGAAGTAAGAACCTGTCTTCACAAGATGCCGCGACAGCTTTTTGGCATCTTTGCACCGTGTCTTTGTACAAAATCCTTGCAAGACACCAAGTATTGCTGCGGATTTTGTACTTCGACACAGCACAAATCTGCTCAAAAATCTGCTCGCGTCCCTTGTGTTGACATGTTCAAGCCCACTACAGAAGCTGCACCATTCCGGTGCGGCTTCTTTGTTTGTACCCTCTGCTTTCCAGACATTTCCTGTTATGACAATTCCTGCGAAAACCTTAAAATGCTTCAATCCAATTCGTCAAAATCTTCCTCCCGTTTGTGTGCATTCCGACGATTTTACTAAAAGCTGTTGACTTTTTTTAGCGCAAGTGCTACAATAAAACCATGGAAATGTAGGAGCCCCCGTACACACAGAGAGGTGAGGGATGATGAGAAAGAATTGGAAACGGCTGACAGCCGGTGTGCTGGCAGCAGCGATGGCACTGCTGCAGATGCCCGCAGGGATGCAGGCGCAGGCCGGGACGCGCCCGGATTTTTCGTCCTTGGGTGCCGTCGGTGATTTCACCGAGGCCGAGACTGCACAGATCGCCGGTGCGATCTATGACGGACTGGCCGCCCACCGCACGTCGGTCACGCTCGACGGCGATGATATGCCGGATATTGCACAGTCCCAGCGTTCGGACGTATTCTCCATTTATCAGGCCGTGGTCGGCGGCTGGGATGCGGGCATCCTGGCGGTGAAAAACACCATGTGGACGACCGTGAGCCGCAAGAAGCTCGGCTGCGTCGGCGGCATCCAGATCGCGTATCTGGTCACGGAGGATTACGAGCAGACGTATGCGGATACGATCGCGCAGCTCGATGCGATCACAGCGGGCGTTCACAGCGACTGGACGGATACCGAGAAGGCCCTGTACCTCCATGAGTACATGGCTGTGCATTACAATTACGATTACACCAGCTATACCGACAGTGACGAGCAGGCACTGCGGCATACGGCATATGGCATGCTGCTGCGTGACAAGGCCGTCTGCGAGGGCTATGCCTGGCTGTATACGGTGCTTTTGCACCGGGTCGGCGTGGAAGCGATCATGATCACCAGCGACAGCATGGGGCATGCATGGAATGCTGTGCAGCTCGATGACGCATGGTACTATGTCGATGTGACATGGGATGACAGCTATCAGCAGCATGCCGGGATGGCCTCCCATGCCAATTTCCTGGCAACGACCGCACAGCTTGAGGACACGGGCCATACCGGTACGGACTGGCAGCTGGCCTGCGGCACGCCGGTTTCGGCACTGAACATCGGCACGGCGTATGAGGATGCCTTCTGGCAGCATACGATCTCGGTGATCCCCTATTATGAGGATGCATGGACCGCATCGCTTGTCAGTGACCAGAACCTGCGGACCTCGTGGTTCGTCAAGTGCGGGATCGGGGATGATTTCACCGCCGCCATGACCAAGAGCTTCAACACCCGCACGGATGATTACTGGGGCTACACCGCACGTCCCTCGTCCATCTTCACCACGAGCAATTACACCGTGGTCAGCGCCGAGGGCGATACGCTGTTCTTCACCTCGCCGACATCGGTCTATGCGTGGAAGGACGGCGGAAGCATCTGGCTGTTCGACCTGACGCAGGAGCAGAAGGCGATCGGCAAGATCTACGGCATGTATGTGGAGGACGGCGTGATGTACTACATGCTGTCCGAAAAGCCCTCCACCGAAGTGACCGTTTACACCTACGATGTCAGCAGCCTGATCTCGCTGCCGACCGAGGAACCGACTGACGAACCCACAGAGGCGCCGACTGAGGAACCGACCGAAGAGCCCACAGAGGCGCCGACCGAAGCTCCCACGGAGGCACCGACGGATGAACCGACCGAGGCTCCCACCGAGGCGCCGACTGACGAACCGACAGAGGCTCCCACGGAGGCACCGACGGACGAACCGACCGAGGCTCCCACGGAGGCACCGACGGACGAACCGACCGAGGCTCCCACGGAGGCACCGACTGAGGCTCCCACCGAGGCACCGACTGAGGCTCCCACCGAAGCTCCTACGGATGCGCCGACTGATGAACCGACCGAGGCTCCGACTGATGAGCCGACTGAGGAACCCACCGAGGCTCCGACTGATGAGCCGACTGAGGAACCCACCGAGGCTCCGACTGATGAGCCGACTGAGGAACCCACCGAGGCACCGACCGATGAACCGACTGAGGCTCCGACCGATGAACCGACTGAGGCTCCGACCGATGAGCCTACCGAGGAACCCACGGACGAACCGACCGAGGCTCCCACGGACGAACCGACTGAAGCGCCCACAGTACCCGGCGATCTGGACGGGGACGGTGAGCTTGGGCTGCGCGATGTGATCCATCTCCAGCGGTATCTGGTCGGCGCAGCGCCGATGACGCCGAAGGAGTATGCAGCTGCGGATGTATCCGGGGATGCACGGGTGAACGTCATTGACCTGACGATGGTCCGCCGTCTCCTGTTTGCGATGCTGCACGGCGAATGACCCCTGAACACACGGACTGCCGGGATTTCCCGGCAGTCTTTTTTCCATGGAAAACATTGTGCGTTGACAGCTGCACCCGGTCCGTGGTATGATGAAGATGCAGCCGGAACGCGGCTGCAGAAAGGGGTCGGATGTACATGAATCGACAGAAAAGGACAGCCGCCGCCTGTGCCATGGTCATGGCAATGGCAGCGTGCTGCGCATTGTCGGCACCGCCGGCAGCTGCCGCAGGAGAGCAGCAGGCCGTGACGGCGCTCGTCAATGCAGAACGTGCCCGGCAGGGACTTCCGGCGCTGCGTGAGGAGGCCGTGCTGGACCGTGCCGCCGAGCAGCGGGCGCAGGAGATCGTGCAGCAATTCTCCCACACCCGTCCGGACGGGTCGAGCTGCTTTACGGTGCTCGAGGAGTACGGCGTGCTCTACCGCAGTGCCGGAGAGAACATCGCCTACGGCTACACCTCGCCGGAATCGGTGATGGACGGCTGGATGAATTCCCCGGGCCACCGCGCCAATATCCTGAGCGGGCAGTATGACAGCATCGGCATCGGGGTCTTTGAGTACGGCGGGACCACCTACTGGACGCAGGTCTTTACGGGCGGTGCCGTCCTCCCGGAGGAGACACCGGTGACGCAGCCGGGTACGCAGCCAAATACGCAGCCAAATACGCAGCCGGTCACGCAGCCCGTGACGCAGCCGCCCGCACAGAACGCGGATGCGCCCTGCATCGGGGAGAGCTGCACGGCACAGGAAAGCTGTATTCCCGACAGTCTGCTTGCAGCGCTGTCGGCTTGCAGGGACGGACAAAGCACAGGTTGTCTCAAGGATGTCATTGCGCTGGGCAAATGCGGGGATCTCCCGGCAGCCCTTAACGTGATGCAGCTCTTGTGCGGAAAGTAAGGGATGTGCAAAAAAGCGCTCCCCCGTTTTGGCGGGGGAGCGCTTGCATTTGGGGGAGGTTTTCACCATTCCAGTCCGTCAATGACCTCGCGCAGGGCCTTGGCGGAGCGGCGCAGGGACTCCTGCTCCTCTTCATTCAGGCTGATGGGGACGGGAGACTCGATGCCGTTCTTGCCAACGATGACCGGCGTGCTCAGCGCCACGCCCTCAATGCCGAAGGTCCCGTGCTGGATGCTCGATACGGGCAGCACGGACTTCTGGTCAAGGACGATGGCCTCGCAGATGCGGCGCACGGACATGGCGATGCCGTAATAGGTCGCCTTCTTCTTCTCGATGATCTCATAGGCGCTGTTCTTGACGTTCTCGGCAATGCGGTGCATGGCCGCCTGGTGGTCGTGATGGCCGCGCATCTCGCAGAAATCATGCAGCGGCACGCCCGATACATGCGCACTGCTCCACGCAGCGATCTCACTGTCGCCGTGCTCGCCGAGGATGAAGGCATGCACGCTGCGGCTGTCCACCCCGAGGTGCTCCCCGAGGATGTATTTGAGCCGTGCGGAATCGAGCACCGTGCCCGAACCGAACACCCGGTTCTCCGGCAGGCCGCTCAGACGGGCAGCGGTATAGGTGAGGATGTCCACGGGATTGGCGACCACCAGCAGGATCCCGCCAAAATCACGCTTTGCGATCTCCGGGATGATGCTGCGGAAAATGCCCACGTTCTTGCGCACCAGGTCAAGCCTTGTCTCGCCGGGCTTCTGTCCGGCACCGGCCGTCACGATGGCGATGGAGGCGTCCTCGAGATCGTCGTAGGTGCCGGCATGGATCTGCATGGGCTTGGCAAAGGGCAGACCGTGGCTGATGTCAAGGGCTTCCCCCTCCGCCTTCTGCATGTCCGCATCGAGCAGGACAATCTCGGAGAAGAGCCCGCTCTGCATGAGTGCAAAGGCCGATGCCGAGCCGACAAAGCCGCAGCCGATGATGGCTGCCTTGCGGGGATTGATCTGTTCCATCTGAAATACCTCCTGTGTGTTTATAAATAGTATGCCACAGTGTCTGCGGGGATATGCTCAGCTCTCCTCCGGGTGGCGCTGCGCCTTGGAGAAGGGACAGCCGCAGAAGTCCTGGCGGTACAGGCAGTACGTCCGTGACAGCTCGATGGAGCGCTTGTAGCCCTCACGCTTCTTGAAATCCGAGGGCAGCCACGGGATGCCCGTCTCCGCCGCAATGGCAAAGCCCGCTTCGTTGATGAAGGGGGCATCCTTGTGGGGAGAGAGGGTGAGGGTGGTGGCAAAGTAGTCCGCATGGAGCGCGAGTGCCGCACGGGTGGTATTTTCGAGCCGCATGCGGATGCACAGACGGCACCGCTCCCCGCGCTCGGGCGCATCGGCCAGCTCCCGCGCAAATGCGAGGAAGCGCTCGGGCTCATAGGGGCCTTCGAGGAGCTCTACCGGGGCGGGCAGGGGCATTTCAGTGATGAGCCGTCGCAGCTCCGCGAGCCGGTAGCGGTACTCCTCCTCGGGGAGGATGTTTGGGTTGTAAAAATAGAGCGTGAGGCGGGCGCTGCTGCACAGCCGTTCGAGCACGGCACTCGAGCACGGCGCACAGCAGGCATGGAGCAAAACATGCGGCGGGGTCGCCGCCGCATGAAGTATCTCCTGCATGTCGCGCTCATAATTGCGCTTTTGTGTCATTACGGATCCTCGCCTTCGTACTCGATCTCCTCACCGGTGGGGTCCTCCTCCTCGGGCTGCTCGTTGACCACGCTGTTTTTCAGGTAGGCCACGATCCCCTCCTTGATGGCCTTGGCAAGCTCATCCTTGTTGTCGAGGATCCACTGGGAGTACTCGTCGATGTCATGGAATTCTGCCTCGAGCAGGCAGCAGGCTCCATGGTTGTTCAGAAGCTCGTAGAGATCACGCTGGGTCTCGTCCTTCAGACCTCTGTCCTCGGTGGGGGTGAGCTCTGCCACGCGGTTGTAGATGTTCTCGGCAAGCTCATAGCTGCCGGCAAGCTGCGAATTGTAGTAGCATTCCGTGCCCTGTCCGTAGCCGGATTCACCGCCGGAGTTGGTATGCAGTGCCACATACGCACCGCACTTGAGGGCATTGCCCTGGGTGACCTTCTCCTTGATGCTGTCCTCCTCGCCGCACATGTACACCGTGTAGCCGTCGGCCTCGAGCAGATCGCGTACCCGCTTGGCAAGGTCGATCATGGCGACAGCCTCCGTCGTCACACCGTCGCAGGCATAGATATTGTCATACTGCGTCGAGGGACTGAGGAAAACGGCCATGGAGTTGTCGGTCGGCGCCTGTGTGGGCGCTTGCGTCTCCTCCACAAGGGTCTCCATGTTGGCAAAGGCATCCTCCGCGGGCTTCTTCTCCCGTGAGCAGGATTTGCATAGGGTAACGAGCAGGATGATGATGAGCACCAGGATGATGAGCGCACCGAAGATGCGGTCCCATCTGGCACGCTGGAGCAGACTGCGGTTCTGAGGTTCCATAGATGTTGTTCCTTTCTCTGTATGTATGCAATATACATCCTTATTATACTACACTCTTTCCCGTTTGTCAACAAAAAAATACAAAAAAACAGGCGACGGCACAACAGAAAGATCCCGCACCGCCTCCTGGGTGGGGAGGGGTGCGGGATCTGTGTTAGCCTAAGCTTACGGACTGCCTGCCCAGCGGCCGGATCGCGCCGGTGGGGCATTTTTTGGCACACGCGCCGCAGCCGGTGCATCTGGTGTAATCGATCACCGCATGCAGGTCCCGGATCTTCACGGCATCGTTCGGGCAGTGCTTTTCGCACAGGCCGCAGCCGATGCAGCCGTTCTGACAGACCTGACGGGTGCGCTTGCCGGTATCCCGCGAGGAGCAGGAGACGGCCACGGGATTGGCAGCCGGGCGCAGGGAGAGCAGGCCGTTCGGGCAGACCTTCGCACATTTGCCGCAGGCGATGCAGCGCTCCGGGATCACATGGGCAAGCCCCTCCTGAATGCAGATGGCCTCCTCCTCACAGACCGAGGCGCAGTCGCCGAAGCCCAGGCAGCCGTAGGTACACATGTTGCTGCCGCCGTAGAATTTCTTGGCAGCCAGGCACGTCTGCACGCCCGTATACCGGAACAGCGGCATGGCCGTACTGCGGTCGCCCCTGCAGTGGACGACCATGACCATGGGCTCGGCCGCCGTGACCTCCTCGCCCAGGATGGCCCCGATCTTTGCAGCCGCATCACTGCCGCCGGGCTTGCACAGATTGGGCGCGGCACGCCCCTTGGCAATGGCTGCAGCATAGTCGGCACACCCGGCAAAGCCGCAGCCGCCGCAGTTCGCACCGGGCAGGGCCTGTGTGATGGCGTCGGCCGTGGGATCGGTCTCCACCGCAAAGAAATGGGAGGCCGCCGTGAGCAGGATGCCCGCGGCAAGGCCGATGGCGGAGAGGAGCAAAACGGGGATCAGGATCTCCATATCAGATATGCCTCCTCTCTCAGATCATGCCGGAAAAAGCCGAAAAGCTCAGGGATACGAGCGATGCGGCCACGAGCGTGGCGGGGATGCCCTTGAAGGTCTCGGGGACGTCGGCCTCCTCGATGCGCGAGCGCACCCCGGCAAAGAGCACCAGTGCCAGTGTGAAGCCGATGCCGACACAGACGGCATTCCAGACGGCAAGACCGAAGCCGTAGCCGTCGTCGATGTTGTTGATGGTCACGCCGAGGACGGCGCAGTTGGTGGTGATGAGGGGCAGGTACACGCCCAGGGTCTTGTACAGGGGCGGCAGGAGCCGTTTCATCACGATCTCCACAAGCTGCACGAACAGCGCGATGACTAAGATGAACGCCACCGTGCGCAGGTAGGTCAGGTCCAGCAGGGACAGGAGCTGGTAGACCGGCCATGTCACGGCCGCTGCGCAGCCCATGACAAAGATGACGGCCGCGCCCATGCCGACGCTCGAGGAGAGCTTCTTGGAAACACCCAGGAACGGGCAGATGCCCAGCGAACGGGAGAGGACGTAGTTGTCCGTGAGGACTGCGGCAAGCAGGGTGGAGACGATCGTCTGGAGCGTGGTCATGCCTTCCCGCCCCCTTCCTCCGGTGCAGCACATCCGGCAGCGCAGCCGGCGCAGTGTCCGGCGCAGCCCTGTGTCTGCGGCTTTTTCGTCATGCGGCCGACAATGGCGATGAGAAAGCCCAGCACTAAAAAGCCTCCGGCGGTCTGCGAAAACAGGCTCATGGTCGGGAAGCCCTCCGGAAGGGCAAGGCCCATCCAGCTTGCCTGCCCGAAGATCTCCCGCACCGAGCCGATGACGAAGAGCGAGCCGGTGAAGCCCAGTCCCATCCCGAGCCCGTCGAGGACGGACGGCAGGGGACCGTGCTTGCAGGCGAACATCTCGGCGCGGCCTAAGATGATGCAGTTGACGGTGATGAGGGACAGGAAGGTCCCGAGCGCCTCATGGAGCTCCGGCAGGAAGCCGTGGATGAGAAAGTCGATGATGGTCACAAAGCCCGCGATGATGACGATGTAGCACGGCAGCTTGACCGTGGCGGGGATCACCCGGCGCAGCAGGGAGATGACCAGATTCGAGCCGATGAGTACGAAGGTCGTGGCCAGCCCCATGCCCAGGGCATTCGAGGCCTGGGAGGTGACGGCAAGCGTCGGACACATGCCGAGCAGTCCCACGAGGGTGGGATTTTCACGGAGCAGACCCTTGGTCAGCTCTTTGAGATGTGAGGTCTCAGCCATTGTCATGTTCCTCCTTTGCATAGGATGCCTGCGCAAGGGCGACGGCGCGGTGCAGGCCGCCCGAGGAGAAGGTCGCACCGGAAATGGCATCCGGATACGCCGCTTCATCGGCGGCACCGGTAAAGCGCGAGAGATAGCTCTCCTCCGTCACGCGGGTGCCGATGCCGGCAGTCTCACCGCACGAGACGATCCCCACACCGGCAATGCGCCCGTCGGGAGAAAGCCCTGTGAGGACGCGCAGTCCCCCCCTGGCATAGCCGTCGGCGGTGATGTCGTAGATGGTCAGGCCGTCACTGCTCCGATAGACGGCCGTCACACCCTCGGGAACGGTATCCAGTGCCGTATAGGTCTGCTCTCCGAACACGGAGGCAAGGCTTTTCTGGACCTTCTCGATCTCGGCGGCCTCGATGCGGTCCCGCGTGACCATGTGTGCGAGTGCGAGCAGTGCGCAGACGACAGCGCACACGAGCGTCAGGACGGCGGTGGGCAGTATTTTCTGCATCATTCCTCGCCTCCCTTCAGGGCGCCCAGGGGACTTGTGAGCGTGAAGCGGTCGATATAGGGCGTGAGCAGGTTCATCAGCAGGATCGAGAAGGAGACACCCTCCGGGAAGCTGCCGAAGGCGCGTATGAGGAATGTCAGCACGCCGCAGCCGATGCCGAACACGATCTTGCCCCGTGCCGTGACGGGGGTCGTGACATAGTCCGTTGCCATGAAGAAGGCACCGAGGAGCAGTCCGCCCGACAGGAGCTGGTACACCGTTTCATAGGCGCTGCCGCCCGTGTACAAAAGCGTGCAGACGGCCACCGTCCCCAGGTACGACAGGGGCGTGGCAGGGGAGATGACCCCTAAGAACATCAGAAAGCATCCGCCGAAGAGAAGTGCGATCGCACAGGTCTCCCCCAGGCATCCGCCCGTGCTGCCCCAGATGAGACTCTGGATGGGGAAGCGCTCGACTAAGGGTGTGGCGGAGGATACGGCGTCGTAGGAAAAGTCCTGCACTGCCGTTCTCGGCAGGATCCAGTGCGTCATGTCCGCACTCACCGAGACCATCAGGACGATGCGGGCGGCAATGGCGGGATTGGCAAAATTCTGTCCTAAGCCGCCGAACATCTGCTTGACAACGGCAACAGCGAAAATGCAGCCGAGCGCGGCCTCCCAGAGGGGGAGCGTCACGGGCAGGTTCATGGCAAGCAGCAGTCCCGTGACGGCCGCACTGCCGTCGAAGATGGTCTGCTCGCGCTTCATGGCGATGCGGCACAGTCCCTCCGTGGCCATGGAGACAAGGACGCAGAACACCATGAGCAGCAGCGCACGCCAGCCAAAATGCACGATGGCTGCCACAGCTGCGGGAAGGAGGGCGGCGATCACGCACAGCATGATCTTCTGGGTCGTCATGGTATCCCGGATATGGGGGGATGCCGAGAGCGTCAGGAGCTTCATACCTGCACCTCCTTGTTGCGGCGGATGACCGCCTTGGCAAGCCCGTTGGTCTGGGCAAGGGGACGGTTCGACGGACAGACGTACGAGCAGCAGCCGCAGAGCATGCACAGGGAGATGTGCAGCCGGTCGAGCCGGTCAAGATCCCCGCGCAGATAGGCCTTCTCGAGCTCCGTGGGCATCAGGTGCATGGGACAGACCCGGATGCATCTGCCGCAGCGGATGCATGCACAGGTGCGCCGCTCGGGGGCCTCCTTCATGGCAAGGATGGCATTGGTGGTCTTGGTGACGGCCTGCTCGAAATCACGCTGACAGACGCCCATCATGGGGCCGCCGCTGATGAGGCGGTCCACGGCGTCAAAGTCGCACTGCGCGTATTGCAGGATGTGTCCGAGGGGCGTGCCCACGGGGACGGTCACGCTGCAGGGCCTTCCGATGGCATCGCCGTCCACGGTCAGGCTGCGCTCGACAAGGGGCATCCCGGTGGTGAAGTATTCCTCCAGGAACGCCACCGTGGAGACGTTCATGACCAGCACGCCCTGGTCGGCGGGGATGTGCCCCTCCGGGACGATGCGTCCGGTCGTGTGGAAGATCAGGATCTTCTCGGCACCCTGCGGATAGACCGGCGGGAGCGCACGCACGCGGATGCTGTCGTCCCCGGCAGCCGCCTCCTCCATCAGGGCGATGGCACGGGGCTTGTTGGACTCCACGCCGATGATGCACGAGGGGATCTCGAGCACCTCCATGATGCGGCGGATGCCGTCGCGGATGAGATCCCGCTTTTCCTGCATGGTGCGGTCGTCCGCGGTGATGTACGGCTCACATTCGGCGGCATTGACGATGAGATATTCGATCGCCTGCTGCGTGCTGAGCTTGACATGGACGGGGAAGCCCGCACCGCCCATCCCCACCGCACCGCTTTTGCGGATGGCAGAAAGGAATTCCTCACGGCCGCTGTAGACGGGGGGCGCGATGTCCGGGGAGGGCGTCTGGGCGCCGTCCGGTGTGAGGACCACGGCCTTGCAGATCACGCCGCTTGCCAGACGGTAGTCCGTGATGGCCTTGACCGTACCGGAGACACTGGCGTGGATGTCGGCGGAAAAGACGGCATCGTTATGTCCGATGAGATCGCCGACATGCACTGTCTGCCCGGCCCTGACAGTCGGCTCGCAGGCAAGGCCCATGTGCATGACCATCGGCAGGATGACCTGCTCGGGGAGCGGCGGGTGTACGAAGGGCATGTCGGTCGTCTGTTTGGTATGCGGCAGATGAATACCGTGCAGTCTGCGCATAAAAGCACCTCCTGTGGGAACGCTTGACGGGGGAGCCCCCGGCGAAACATGCCCCCTGCATGATCCTGATACTGAGCCCCGGAAAGGACGGGGCGGCATGCTGCCGTCCGGCCATCCGTCGGAGCTCTGGAGATCGGTATTTCATACAGGGGACGGAATTTTTCAAAAAAAGCTTTTATTTTTCCGGAAAATGTGGTACAATAGGATCAGGCGTTGCGCTTCTTGTGGATGCTGTCCTCACTGATCTTGATGAGATTGAGCAGGGAGGAGGAGTATTCCGGATAGGTCTGCGAGAGGATGGCGGTGGTCAGGTACAGCACATCCGTATCCCGCACATAGTCGTTCTCCCCGATCGGCACGCCGCTCGAGGCAGCCTTGATGTTGGCCTCGTTCATGCTGACAATGGCGCTCGCATCATCGTTGGCCACCACCTTCGGGACCGAGAAGAGCTTCTGGTCGTTGCGGGGGTTGGCATTGTAGACGATGCGGAAAAGCTTGTAGATGTTGAGCATCAGATACGAGGAGATCTCCTTGATGAGCGTGATGCTGTGGGCCTTCTGCGCCAAGGAGAACAGCAGGCTGATGGAGTTGTTGATGATCTTGCGGTTGAAGGCGACCACCTCGGGACTGGGCATACTGTTGTTGCCGTCATCGTCGGGGATGTCCTCGATGGAGATGGTGCGGCCCTCCGGCTCGGGCGTGCGTCCGAGCAGATAGTCGCAGGAAACATTATAATAATCGGCGATCTTCACGAGGAAGTCCAGGCCGCATTCCCGGATGCCCTTTTCATAGTGGGACAGCAGTGCCTGGGAGATCCCCAGATCGGCAGCCGCCTGCTTCTGGCTGATCTGGCGTTCCTTGCGCTGCAGGGCAATGATTCTTGGAAAATCGGAATTCATGGTACGTTTACAGCCCCCTTACGTTTCAAATTCCGGGCGTTCAAAGCCCGATTCGGCTCACTTATCATTATAATACAGATTATACTATTTGTAAAGCGTGTTTTTTATCGAAAAAACAGGAAGATTTGGTTTTTACATTGTGCAAAATGACGGAAAGCACAAAACGGACCGCAGAAAGCGGCGGGAACTTATGCAAAATAACGGCGATATACTGCCGGGATACAGGAGGAAATGCATATGCACGGTTATCGGCTGAGCCTCATCAGGCACGGACGCACCCGGGCGAACGACCTGGGGATCTATATCGGAGGGACGGATCTTCCGCTGACGGACGAGGGGCGTGCCATGCTCGCGGGAAAGCTGGATCTGTACGAATATCCCAGAGTACAAAGAGTATACAGCAGCCCGCTGTCCCGCTGTACGGAAACGGCACAGATCCTGTTCCCGGAGGTGCCGCTGTACTTAGCGGAGGACCTGCGGGAGCTGAACTTCGGGGAATTTGACGGAAAGTCCGCCGATGAGCTGGTCGGGCGGGAGGACTTCCGGACCTGGCTGCGCGGCGGCTCCCCGGACCTCAAGCCCCCGGGCGGGGAGAGCATCGAGGAGCTGTGCATCCGGACCTACCGGGCACTCGACCGCATCCTCATGGACATGATGGAGAACGAGTTCTACCACTGCGCGTGCGTGACGCATGCGGGTGTCATCAGCAACATGCTCGCCTGCTTCGGACTGCCCAAGATCGCCGCGAGTGAGCTGCAAACGGAGCCGGGGGAGGGGTACGACATCCTCCTGACCGCCCAGATGTGGCAGCGCTCCCAGGCCTTCGAGATCCTTGGCATGACCCCCTACTCGAGGGGCTGATACATATCACCGCGAAGGGGGAACCTGCATGAAACTCAGGGAGCTGCACGCTTTTACAAGACGCACGCTGCACGGACACTACCGCACGGCCTTCGTATCGGCACTGTGGTACCCGGCGGCAGCGCTTGTGCTCGCGCTCGTGCCGGGCGCTCTTGCAGTATATGCCGCTTCGCTTGGCCGCGTGACACCGCAGGCGCTGTTTTTCGGGCGTGAGCGCACCTGGCAGCTCCTCATGCTGCTGTGGCAGCCGGTGCGGCTGTGCGTGCTCGTTCCCGTGGGCCTTGCAAGCGCCGGCTGGTTTGCCGCGCTGTGCGGCCTCGAGGAGCGCCCCATGCGGTGCTTTTCCGGTGCGGTGCAGAACCTGCGGGCGCTGTGGTGCTTTGCACTCACGGGGCTGTGGCGGACGGCTGCGCTCCTGCCGTGTGCGCTGCTGTGCATGGGCGGCATCGCAGCCCTGCGCGGATGCGGCGGCAGCGGGGAGGATGCATGGCGGCTCCTGCTGGCCGTGCAGTGCTTTTCGGGCGCGTTCTGGGCGCTGCTCTTCTACCTGCGGCTGTGCCTGGGACTTGCCGGCGTACCGGTGCTCTGGCTGCACCGTCCGGAGCTTCCGGCACACCGCTGCATCCGGGAGGCGCTGCGGATGCTCCGGGGACACCGCCGGGAGCTCCTGCGGATCCTCCTGTGGTATCTGCCGGGCGCACTGCCGCTGGTGACGATCCCCTTTCTGCTGCCGGCACTTGCGTGCGATGTGACGGTGTTTTTGCAGATCCGGATGCGGGAATATTTTCAGAACATGGCTTCACAAGGGACACGAGCAGATTTTTGAGCAGATTCACATCCCATCGTAAGGGGATGCGGCAGAAGCACATTCCCGTTGGTGCTTGTGCGTGCCGTGTCACAGTCCAAAATCCGCAGCAATACAGACTGTCAGCGGAAATGCAGTCTGCACGCTCCCCCTTACGATGGGGAGTGTACTTGGTGTCTTGCAAGGATTTTGGACAAAGACACGGTGCAAAGATGCCAAAAAGCTGCCGTGGTATCTTGGGAAGACAGGTTCTTAGGAGGCGGAGGCATTATGACCGAGCTGCATTTTATCATGGACCGGAGCGAGCCGTGCCGGGCGGGGACATTTCTCAGACACGACTGCGGCATCTCCGAGCGGCAGCTGCGCCGGCTCAAGGCAACAAAGAACGGCATCACCTGCGCCGGCAGGACCGTGCGCAGCATCGACCCCGTGCAGCCGGGGGAGGAGCTCGTCCTGCGCTTTGAGGACGCCTCCCGGATGACCGCCGGGGAAACGGTGCCGGTGCTCTTTCAGGATGCGGACGTGATGCTCCTCGACAAGCCCGCCGGGATGCCCACCCATCCGAGCCTCCGCCACCGGGAGGATACGCTGGGCAATGCCTTCGCGGCGCTTTGCCCGGGACTGACCTACCGTCCCGTGAACCGGCTCGACCGGAACACCTCCGGCATCGTGGCCGCCGCCCTGCATCCGGTGGCGGTGCCGCGCCTGCCCGGTGCGCTCCGGAAGCTCTACCTTGCCGTGCTTGGCGGCACCCCGCCCGACCGCGGCACCGTGGATGCCCCCATCGGCCGCGTTCCGGGGTCGCTCATCGAGCGCTGCATCGCACCCGACGGCAAGCGGGCGGTCACACATTTCCGGGTGCTCGCCCGGGGAGAGCGCTATACGCTTGCCGCCCTGCGCCTCGAAACGGGACGCACCCACCAGATCCGCGTCCATATGGCCTCCATCGGCTGCCCCCTGGCCGGGGATGAGCTCTACGGGGGCGATATGACGGACATCCGGCGCCATGCCCTGCACTGCGCCGCCGTGTGCTATACCGATGCGCAGGGGATCGTGCATCCCGTGTGCTCGCCGCTGCCGGCGGATCTGCGGGCGCTGACCGGCCGGGAGGGCTGCATCTTCACTAAAAATGAGGCGCTCGATTTGTGCAGCATGACGGACTTTTGACGATGCATGCGGAAGAGGGCGGCGCTGCCTTGCATTTTTGCGGGCGGTATGGTATGATATACTTATTATTATGTCAGGCTCTGAGGAAGGAGGTGCAGCAGTGGCAGCACGGAGAGGTCCCGTCGATGGGATCGCAGCGTTTGGCAGGATGAGTGTGCGCAGTGCGGGTGCGCTGCTGCATGTCGTGTGGCGGATCGTGCGCGGGGTCCTGCGTATGGCAGGGTACACCCTCGGGCAGATCGGGCGTATGTTCGCCTTCCTCGGACACGGGATCGCGGGTGCCTTCCGGGAGCGCAATGCCGCCTCCCAGGCGCTGCTCGATGAGATCGAAGCAGCCCGCCGGGAGGGCGGGGGCGCGGCACGTCCGGTGCTGCGGCTGCTCCGGGAGGCCGTGTTCGGGGAGCACGGCCTGCTGCGCACGGGCTTCAATTATATCCTGCCCGTCGTGTCCGTGTTCTTCCTTGCAGCGATCCTGCATTACGGCGCAGGGCTCGACTATGCCATCAGCGTGGCTGTGAACGGGCAGGAGATCGGCATCGTGCAGTCCGAGCAGGAGTTCGAGGCCGCCGAGGCCGAGGCCATCGCCCGCATCAGTGCGGCCGGGGAGGATGCGGACATCCGGTTCGATCCGGTGTACACCCTGCGCATCGTCTCGGAGAATGACCAGTATATCACCACCCACCGCATCGCCGACCGCCTGCTTGAGAGCTCGCATAACGAGCTCGATGAGGCGTGGGGCGTGTATGTGGACGGGACCTTCATCGGTGCGGTGCGCAATAAGGACGCCGTGTCCGATGAGATGGACAAGGCCCTGGCGGAGTACGCTGTGGGACTTGACGAGCTTGCCAACGAGGTCTACTATACCCGGGAGATCACCTACGAGGAGGGCATCTATCTGACGGCCAGCATCGCAGAGCCCGCGGATCTGCTCGAGATCCTCACCGCGCAGAAGGAGCTCACCGGCACCTATGTGACCGAGGAGGGGGACACCCCCCAGCTCATTGCTGCCAAGTTCGGCATGACCCGCGAGGAGCTCATCGAGCGCAATCCGCTGCTGCGCCGGACGTTCCGGGCGGGGATGACGCTTGAGATCGTGACGAGGGAGCGCTACATCCCCATCGCCTACACCAAGCAGATGACCGTCACGAGCTTCATTGACTATACGACCGTCCGGGTGGATACCTCGGCGCTCAACCTCGGCGTGGAGAAGATCCTCTCGAAGGGCGTGCTCGGCAAGCGCACGAGCGACGTGCTGGTCACCTATGTGGACGGCACCGAGCAGAGCCGGGAGATCCTGCACACCGCTATCACCAAGCCCCCCGTCCCCGAGCAGATCGGCGTGGGGACCTACAGTCCGGAGCCTGCCAGTGAAACGACGGTGCTGCTGGGCAACGGAATGTTCGGCTGGCCGGTCAACGGCGGGTATATCAGCTCCCCCTTCGGCGGGGCACGCAACCATAAGGGACTCGACATCGCGGCACCTTATAAAACGGAGATCTATGCCGCCGGCAACGGCACGGTGGTCACAGCCGGGTGGAACAGCGGCGGCTACGGGAACTATGTCATCATCGAGCATGAGAACGGCTACCGGACACTGTATGCGCATTGCTGCCTGGTCATCGCCGTGGAGGGACAGCAGGTCGAGAAGGGGCAGCTCATCGCCTATGTCGGCTCGACGGGCGACTCCACCGGCAATCACTGTCATTTCGAGGTGCGCTTCAATAATATCTGCAACAATCCCGCCAATTACCTGCGGGTGAATGCGGACTGAGGGGATCCGGACGGATCCTCTTTCGTTTCCCGAAATGTCCCGGTCAGCGTGCAGGGGCGGTCAGCCCCTCTGGGGGCGGGGGAGGGCGCTCTGCCGGAGCCTCCCCCAGAAACAGATGCCGACTGTCCCCGCCGAAAAGGGTCCTTGTTGCGTTATTTCCCATGCATGGTGCAGGGGCGGCCAGCCCCTGCTGGGGGCACGGGGGCGAAGCCCCGCATACTCCCCCTCCCTTCAGGGAGGGGGCAGGGGGAGGGCAGCCTCTGCGTGCCTCCTTT
>JAFTZY010000012.1 GCA_017460955.1 Oscillospiraceae bacterium | reverse complement strand
CCTCGCTGACGATGCGGGGCTGCTCAAGGTACTGCTTGTTGGAATTGGCATGGTTGGTGTCCACGATCACGGCCGGATGCACGAGCCCCTTCTCCGCATACAGATGGTGCGTCAGGAGCAGGTCCTCATAGTGATAGTTGGGCAGGGATTCGCCGTGCTTGTTGACATAGCCGCGCAGAATGGCGTGGGTGAGGGGATTGCCGTCCGTGCGTACCTCCCAGCCGCGGTACAGGAAGGTGTGGGAGGACTGGGCCGCATAGATGGAATTGAACATGACGGACAGATCGCCGCTCGTCGGGTTCTTCATGCCGGCAGGGATGTCCATGCCGCTGACGGTCAGGCGGTGCTGCTGGTCCTCCACGCTCCGGGCACCGACTGCCACATAGGAGAGCAGATCGGACAAATACCGGTAATTCTCCGGATACAGCATCTCGTCGGCACATGTGAAGCCCGTCTCCTCAATGGCGCGGCGATGAAGCTTGCGGATGGAGATCAGGCCCTCGAGCATGTCCTCGGCCTTGGTCGGATCCGGCTGATGCACCATTCCCTTGTAGCCCGTGCCGTTGGTGCGGGGCTTGTTGGTGTAGATGCGCGGGATGATGAGGAGGCGGTCGCTGACCTTCTCCTGCACACGGGCGAGCCTGTGGATGTACTCCATCACGGCATCCTCACGGTCAGCGGAGCACGGACCGATGATGAGCAGGAGCTTGTCTGACTCTCCGGTAAAGATCCGGGCGATCTCGGCGTCGCGCTGCTGCTTGACAAGCTCGTATGCGACCGAGAGCGGGTATTCCTTCTTGATCTCCTGCGGAATGGGCAGCTTTCTGATGAATTCCATGGACATGGTATCTTCCTCCTGACTGCATTCTGTGAGAGAATGCAACAAATCTATCATTTTTTCTACCAATTTATTATAGCGGATTATCGTCCGCTTGTCAAGTGCTGCGGCGGCCCGCTTGCGAAAAAAACCGGCATGCACTATGCAATGGGACGAAACACAGGGTGTGTAATATCCACTCTTTGTGCAAATCGCTGATTCTGTAGGAGAAATTTTAAAAATGTGTCAGTTTTTGACCCTGTGATGTGTCTGTTTAAATGGAACGGGGGCGTTTAACAAGTGATTAATATTACTTTAAAAACTCGCTGCATCGCTTGCGTTCCGTTCCCGGATGTGCTATGATGGATACGGGACTTGACAAAACAAACTAACTGTGCTATCATATATAGTACAGTTACAACATAAGAGGTGAAGATAAATTGCAGATCCAAAAGCGCAGAATGCGCAGACGGATCCTCGAAGAGGGGAAGGCGTGGAGCTGGCTGATGCCGAGCCTGATCGGCGTGCTGGTGTTCTTTATCGTACCCTTCTGCGTGGTGATCTATTATTCCGTGCTGGACAATCCGATCTATGCCAATTTCGTAGGCCTGGACAATTTCCTGGCACTGTTCAAAAACGCCGCCTTCCTGCGGGCGATGCGCAACACCGGGATCTTCACGGCGCTTTCCGTGCCGCTGTCGGTGGTGCTGTCACTGTGGATGGCATTTGCGCTCAATTCGCGCATCCCTGGCAAAAGCTGGCTGCGCACCTGCTTTCTGTGCCCGCTCATGGTACCGATCGCATCGGTGGTGCTGGTATGGCAGGTGATCTTCCATTACCACGGCACGCTCAACCAGGTCACGGAGCTGTTCGGTCTCGAGCCGGTGGACTGGCTCAAGACCAACTGGTCGTACATAGTGCTCACGCTCATGTTCCTGTGGAAAACGCTCGGCTACAACATGATCCTGTTCATGTCCGCGATCGCCGGCATCCCGACGGACATCGTGGAGGTCGCCCAGCTCGAGGGGGCAAGCTCCTGGTACACCTTCCTGCACATCAAGCTGCGGTATCTCTCGCCGACCATCCTGTTCGTGACGATCCTGTCGATCATCAGCTCCTTCAAGATGTTCCGTGAGGTGTACCTGCTCACGGGGGACTATCCCTTCGAGAGTATGTATCTATTGCAGCACTTCATGAACAACACCTTCAAATCCCTCGATTATCAGAAGCTGTCGAGTGCCGCCGTGCTGCTGTCGGTCATCATGATCGTCATCATCGGCATCCTGTTCCTGATCGAGAGCAAGTACGGGGAGGATGTGGAGGAATGAGTCTGAAACGATTTTTGAAGCGCCACCTTGCGACCGTACTGCTGTTCCTGCTGGCACTGGCCGCGGCGATCCTGTTCATCCTGCCGACCGTGCTGACGATCAGCAACTCCTTCATGGCCGAAAGTGAGATCAATGCCAACTATGGCGCCATGATCGAGAGCGCCTCGCAGGACAAGAAAACCTACATCTCCGAGGAGCTCAACCTGAAATTCATCCCGGACATGGTCAGCTTCAGCCAGTACACGTCCGTGCTGTTCCGGAGCCCCGATTATCTCCTGAAGTTCTGGAATTCTGTGATACTCGTCGTCCCCATCACCGTGTTCCAGATCCTGCTTGCCGCCGTGACGGCATACGGCTTTTCCCGCTACCGGGGACGCGTCCGGGAGATCATTTTCTTTGCCTACATCATCCTGATGCTCATGCCCTACCAGGTCACGCTGGTGCCGAACTATCTGGTTTCCGATTTCCTGGGGATCCTCGGCACGCGCTGGGCGATCATCCTGCCCGGCATCTTCTCGCCCTTCAGCGTCTACCTGCTCACCAAGGTCATGCGGCGCATCCCGAAGGCGTACTATGAAGCCGCAAGGCTCGACGGCGCAGGGGAGATCCAGATCTTCCTGACGATCTGTCTGCCGCTGTGCCGCAGCGCGATGCTGTCGGTGGGCCTCCTGGTCTTTATCGATTACTGGAACATGGTCGAGCAGCCGCTCATTCTGCTGAACAATGAGGATGACTATCCGCTGTCCGTGTTCCTCTCACAGATCAATACGGGCGATGTGGGACTTGCGTTTGCGGTGGCCGTGGTGTACATGATCCCGGCATTGCTGCTGTTTTTGTACGGCGAGGAATACCTCGTCGAGGGCATCACCTATTCCGGCGGTGTCAAGGGCTGATCAGAATATTGGAGGGAATACCTATGGAAGAGAATCAGAATGCCAAGCGCCGTGAGCGCATCAAAACGATCCTTATCATCTTTCTGGCACTGCTGCTCGTGCTGACGCTGTTTTCCGGCACTATCCAGAACTACAGCCTGCCGACCGTATCGGCGCAGTACGCAAGCTATGGGACCATCAATGAAAAGATCCGCGGCTCGGGCGTGGTCAATGCCAACCAGAATTACGATGTCGTCGCCGAGGGCAAGCGCAAGGTCGCAAGCGTCAAGGTCAAGGTCGGCGATGAGGTCCGGGAGGGGGACGTCCTCTTTGTGCTCGAGGCCGCCGATACGGACGGCAGCGTCAAGGAGGCAGAGGCGGCCCTGCAGGAAGCGGAGCTTGCCTATCAGAAGGCGCTCCTGACCGCTGCTCCCGATTATGCTGCGGAGAACCAGGAGATCGCCAATGCACGGGAGGACCTCCAGACCGCCGTGCAAAAGCGTGATGCCGCAAAGAACCAGAGCAGCGCCGTCTCCGATGCCGATTATGAAGCTGCCAAGGCAACGGCTGCATCGGCCGCCGAGCAGACTGCCGTACTCAATGGCTATCTGGCCACGGTCAGTGCCGGTGAGACCGAGGGCGTCCCGGCACAGTACATCACGGGGATGCTCTCTGCCAAGGAGCGTGCCGATGCCGCCGCTGCACAGGCTGCGGCTGCACAGGCGAATGCGGAGTCGCTTGCCGCACAGATCCCCGTATCCTCGCTCGAGCAGGAGGCGAACGTGCGCTCCCTCGAGCGCGCCGCCGAAACGGCGGACACCGCCTATGTCCGCGCCAAGCATGACTATGAGGGCTCCGGCGGGGATGCCGAGCTGCGCCGCGCCATGGAGGATGCCGAGCAGGCATCCCGCTATGCTGCGGAGGATGTGCAGGCAGCCAAGAATGTACTCGATGACATCCGTAACAAGGAGGCACAGCTTTCCAAGGCGCGTGCGGATGCTGCCGATGCGCAGGAGCGTCAGAGCAGTGCCCAGGCAGAGCTGAGTGCTGCATCCGCCGATGCCGGGAGCCTCATCATGGAGGAGATCGGCAGCCTGACCGCCGCCGCCAATGCGGCACAGGCCGTGATCGATGCCCATGACAGCCAGGGGGAGGCCGTGGATCCTGCGCTCCTTGAGGAGGATGTGACCGCCAAGGAACGTGCACTCCAGACACTCATCATTGCCCTTGCCGAGAAGCAGCGCGATGACAAGCTCACCGAGCAGCTCGGACAGATCGATCTGCAAAAGCAGCAGCAGGACATCACTAAGCAGCGGGAAGCGCTCGAGAAGCTGCGCAAGGACAGCGGCACCCTCGAGGTCACCACCAAGAACGGCGGCATCGTCAATGCGGTCAACTTCGCTGCCGGCGATGAGCTCATGGGCGGTGAGACACTCGCGTCCGTCACGCTGACGAATTCCGGCTACACCCTGACCTACAGTGCGACCGCCGCACAGGCACGCAAGGTCAAGTCCGGGATGATCGCCGATGTGACCAATGCCTACTACAGCGACATCACTGCCAAGCTCGTCGGCATCCGCCCCGATACGGACAATCCCTCGAGCACGGACAAGATCCTGACCTTTGATATTTCCGGACGCGATGTGACAGCCGGACAGATGCTCTCGCTCTCGCTGTCCTGCACGAGTGCCAGCTATGACTGCGTTGTCCCGAACAGTGCCATCATGGAGGACCGTGACGGCAAGTTCGTTCTCATCATCAAGGCCAAGAGCACGCCGCTCGGCAACCGCTACTTTGCAAGCCGCGTGGATGTGAAGGTACTGGCCTCCGATGAGCTGAGCAGCGCCGTTGAGGGCGATATGAACGCCAGCGATTATGTGATCACAGCATCCGAAAAGCCCATCAACCCCGGCGATCAGGTCCGCATGGAGGAATCCAAATGAAGCGCCGCACACGCCTTGTGTGCCTGCTCGGAAGCGTCCTTGCCTGCCTTGCAGGATGCGGCGTGCTGACCGCCGTCAGCGTGCATATGGCGGGGAGTCTGCCGCACCAGCAGGCTGCCGAGCGCTTTGCCGGAAGCGGCGGAGAGCTGCCCTATGCGCAGGTGAGCGTGTTTACCAATGAGGAGAACCGCCTGACGGAGGGGATCATCGGCATGTACGAGGAGTCCATGAACGATGCCCTGCGTGAGGCTTCACTCGAGGCCTCCTCGGAGGAGGCACGGCTCTGGTACGATGCCTGGAGCGCCCAGGCGGGCAGCATGGAGCTGTCCGGCACCCGCGGGGGAAGCGTCACCGCATCCGTGACCGCGGTCGGCGGGGACTTCTTTGCGGTGCATCCGGTGCGCCTTGTAGCGGGCGGCTATTTCTCGCAGGAGGACCTGATGCAGGATCGCATCCTCATCGACACGACACTCGCCTGGCAGCTGTTCGGCTCATGGGAGGTAGAAGGCATGACCGTGACGGTCATGGGACACCCGTGCATCGTTTCAGGCGTGACCGAGCCCGATCCTGACAGTGCCTCGAAGGCGGCCTACGGAGAGGCACCGCGCTGCTACCTGTCCTTCACACTCTATGAGGCGATGCAGCAGGAGCAGGGGATGGAGGCAAGAGCGGACTGCTACGAAGCCGTGCTGCCAAATCCCGTTCACGGCTTTGCCAGGGGGAAGCTCACGAACGTTATCGGCGAGGCCCATGACGGGATGGTCATCGTGCAGAACACCGGACGCTACGGGATCGCGCAGCGCTATCATACACTGTGCCATCTCCGTGCGCTCATGACCGCCTCGGACGGAGTGACCTACCCGCACTGGGAGAATGCCGCCCGCATCCGGGATTATGACGAGGCCTTGCTGCTGCTGTGGCAGTGCGTGCTGCTTGTCTGGCCGTGTCTGTTCGGACTGATGATGCTCTGGAAGGGCTACCGCGCCCTCGGACGCTTTTTAGCACAGCGGCACCGCGCACGCAAACGCAGATACCGCACGATCCCGGAGCAGCCGTGAGGATTACAAAATATGAAAAATCATTAAAATCCGGTTAAGAGCCTTGACTTTCCAAAACGGCTGTGCTATACTTTGGGTGTACTACACGAAGTAATACACTGCAATACTACAGAAAAACGGAGGAATGATGAGGATGAAACGATCCATGAAAATGCTTGCAGCTGCCATGACGGCAGCCATGCTGTGTACCGGTCTCACTGGCTGTGCCGGCAGGAACGGCGGCGGAGGCGGCGGCACGTCCAAGGTCAAGCCCGGCAAGGGTGCCACGCTCGAGGTGTCCCTCGACAATTCCTATGCATCCGAACAGCTTGACATACAGGGCATTGAAACGTTCTATGCCATCTATCCCATCGGAGATAATATCCTGCTGGGCGGCTACGATCAGAAGTCCGGCACGCAGTGCTATGCACTGTATGATACCGCAAGCGGCACCACCCGGGATATTGAGTTTGCGTTCCCCAAGTCCCTGCCCGAGGGTGCGGAGTCCTATGTGACGGCCTTCTTTGTAAACGCCGACGGGAACCCCTGCTTCCTGCAAACAGGCTATATCTGGAACGACACGGACAACGAGGTCTACTATGAAGAGGGCGATGGGTATGCCGTGGCGGTCAACGAGGATACCCCGGTCGTGTACAATGACGATGACCAGGCAGGGGATGAGGAGTCCGTTCCCGAGGAGGATGCAGATGCATCCGATGAAGTGACCAATGAGGACCTTGCAGCGGACACCGATGAGGATGCCGCATCCGATCTGCCCATAGATGAGGAGCCGGATGTGGACATCGATGATTATTCCTGGGAGGACTCCTATCAGAACCTGGGCTACGTGATGGAGATCTACGACCAGGACATGAACCTGATCGATACGCTGGATCTGTCCGACAAGTTCACGGAGGAGACCTATTTCAGCGACCTTGTGCTCGACAAGGACGGGAACTACCTGACAACGTCCTGGGATTATGAGACCGGCGAGCAGAGCTTTGTCATCTACGACAATGACTGGAACGAAAAGAAGCGGTTCGAAATGCCCGCCACGGTCGAGCAGGTCGAGCGCTTCCGTGTGGACGATGCCGGTCAGATCCGGATGATCGTCCATGATGCGGATTGGAACACCGCCTACATGAAGCTCGATCCGGCAAGCGGCAAGTCCGAGACGGTCGAGATCGAGGGCGGTCCGAGATGGTTCAACAATGCCTATGTCGGCAAGGGGGAGTATGACTTCTTCCTCAATGACGGCAGCTCACTCTACGGCGTGAAATTCGATTCCGGTGTCTGCGAGGAGGTCATCAACTGGCTCAATTCCGACTTCACCGGAGACTATATCAACACCATCATGCCGCTCGAGGACGGACGCTTCACCATCAGCTGCTACACCCCCGGCTATGATGCCAACGAGCTGTGGACGCTGCGCAAGCGCACCGAGGAGGAGCTTGACGGCGTGCAGCTGCTCAGCCTTGCCACCTGCTACCGCTCCGATACCCTCACACGGGGTATCAGCCAGTTCAACCGCACGCACGACGATTACCGCATCATCACCATGGACTACAGCAAGTACAACACCGATGAGGACTATGAGCTGGGTGTCAAGAAGTTCGAGGAGGATATGACCGCCGGCAAGGTGGCAGACCTCATCTGTGTGGAAAGTCTGCCGTTTGAGTCCTATGCCAACAAGGGCCTGTTCATGGACCAGCGCCCGTATGTGGACAAGGAACTGAACATGGACGACTACTTCACCAACTTCTTCGATGCCATCGAGTACAACGGCAAGCTCACCCGCATGGGCTTTTCCTACAGTGTCCTGACCCTGAACGCCAAGACCGAGCATGTGGACGGTAAGACCGGCATGGATCTGAATACCTTCATGCAGACCATTGAGAACGCACCCGCCGGCATGGAGACCTTTGCCGAGATGACCAAGGACAATGCGCTGGGCAACCTGTGCCTGTACAATCTGGCAAGCTTTGTCGATCCGATCACGGGCGAGTGCCACTTTAACTCCGAAGAATTCATCCGCCTGCTCGAGCTGTGCAATACCTACCCGGAGGAGGGCCGCAATTACGAGGACATGGATGATGCCGACTGGGATGCCTACATGCAGGAGGAGTACTACCAGTACATCAATGACAAGGTGCTCTTCAAAAATACCTATATCAGCGACATCAAGCAGGATTACCAGGATATCATGACCTATTTTGACACTGCCGATGTCACCAGAGTCGGCTATCCCACCTTCAAGGAAAACAGCAACGGCGGCCGCTTCAACTGTGAATTCATGGTCTCCGTCGCCTCCGGTACGAAGTATCCGGACCAGTGCTGGGAATTCATCTCCAGCATGCTTGCCGAGGACTTCCAGGAAAATATGGACTGGACTCTGCCCGTGAGCATCAAGGCCTATGATACGATGGCAGCAAAGGCAGCCGAACCCGGCACGACCTGGGACGACGAGGGCAACGAGGTCCCCGAGACAGAACTGCACATCTGGCGCAGCGGCGAGGAGGAAGTCACCGTGCCGCTCATGCCCGCGTCCTATGCCGATGACCTCAAGGCCTATATCCAGGGCATCAACGAGACGACCTATTACAACCAGACGATCTATGACATCGTCCAGGAGGAGGCAGGGATGTTCTTCTCCGGTGACCAGACAGCCAAGGCGGCGGCCGATATGATCCAGAGCCGTGCAAGCCTGTACCTGTCCGAGCAGTCCTGACCGTTTTCTACTCCATACATGTGCAAGACAGCCGTCCGGCAGTGCGTCCGGGCGGCTGCCTTGTGATTTTCAACGGATTTGAAGGGGCTAAGGAGAGGAAAACCGTGATTTTTCCGGTATTGCAAAATGGGCGCGGCTGTGCTATACTATCCGTTAGATCCATATGAAAGAAAGGTCCTGACAGTTATGACAAGGGATATAACACGGGGCAGATGCCTGCCGCTCATCCTCAGCTTCTGCCTGCCGATGGTATGCGGCAACATTCTCCAGCAGTTCTACAATCTGGCTGATACCGCGATCGTCGGCCGCTGCATCAATCCGAACGCACTGGCCGCCATCGGCGTCACGGGCTCGGTCTGCTTTCTGGTGATCGGGTTTGCAACGGGCCTGTGTACGGGGCTCTCCATCCCGGTCGCACAGATGTACGGCGCCGGAAAAATGGACGAGATGCGCCGTTATATGAGCAACGCCGTGTGCATCGCCGGCATCGTCACCGCCGTGCTGACGGCCGTGACCGTCGTCCTCTGCCGCACCATCCTGCGCCTCATGCAGACGCCCGATGCCATCCTCGAGGATGCCTCCCGGTACCTGACGGTCATCTTTGCCGGCATCGCCGCCACCGTGCTCTACAACCTCCTTGCGGGCTTTCTGCGTGCCATGGGGGACAGCCGCACGCCGCTGATGTTCCTGGCGCTCTCCTCCGTGCTCAACATCGTGCTCGACTTCGTGATGATCCGCTACATGCATCTTGGCGTCATGGGCGCGGGCCTTGCCACGGTGATCTCGCAGGGTGTGTCCGGCATCTGCTGCCTGTACTACATGTTCCGGCATTTTGATGTGCTCACCTTTACACGCGATGAGCTGCGCCTGCGCCCTGCGTACTGTGCAAAGCTCTGTGCGGTCAGTCTGCCCATGGCCTTTCAGTTCTCCATCACCGCCATCGGCTCGATCATCCTGCAAAGCTCCGTCAATCACTTCGGACCCACAGTCATTGCCAGCGTGACGGCCGCCGTCAAGATCCAGTGCCTCGTGACAAGCCCCCTCGAATCCCTGGGCATCACCATGGCCACCTTCTGCGGCCAGAACCTTGGTGCCGCCCGTATGGACCGCATCCGGGAGGGCCTGCGCAAAAGCCTTGCAACGGGCGTGGTCTATGCCGCGCTTGCCTATGTGGCGGTATTCTTCCTGGGACAGTATTTTGTGTGCCTCTTTGTGGATGCCGGCGAAGCGCAGTTTCGTGACATCATGGCCTATACCGTGCGCTATCTGCACATCAGCGGGCTGTTCTATCCCGTGCTCGGTGTTCTCTTTGTCCTGCGCAATTCCCTGCAGGGGATGGGCTACGGCGTGCTGCCCATGAGCGCGGGCATCTTAGAGCTTGCCGCAAGAGTTTTTGCAGCCCTGTGCATGGTCACGACCCTCGGCTTTACGGGTGTGAGCCTTGCAAGTCCCGTGGCCTGGTGTGCCGCCGATGCACTGCTCATCGGTGCCGCTGTCTATGCACTTGCCACGCTCCCGAAGCGTGTCCGGTCTTTGCAGACAGCGTAGAAATTTTCGGGATCTTCCAGGAATTTTCCCGCAACCCCTTGCAAAATGCGGACAAATCTGTTATACTATAGGGGAGGGGTTGAATCGGCGGCATGACATCTCTTCCCGGGATGCTGTGCCAAACATTCAAGATGTATGCATGGCTGCCATCTGCACGGCGGCGGTGTGTACATTTACGGATCTGTCATGACAGCGTCAGGTCCGAATGATCTGGGAGGTATATGTATGAATATTGCAGTTGCACAGTCGGGCGGACCGACCTGCGCCATCAACGCAAGTCTTGTGGGCGTGTTCAAGCAGGGCCTGCTGACGGGGGAGATCGATGCGATCTTCGGCTCCATCAACGGCATCGAGGGGATGATCGAGGACGAGCTCATCAATCTCAAATCCATCATCCGCACCAATGAGGATATGGAGCTCCTGCGCCAGACGCCGTCCACCATGCTCGGCTCCTGCCGCTATAAGCTGCCGGCCTTTGAGGACGATCCGGCGGTCTATGAGAAGATCGTGAAGACCCTCGAGACCCACCGCATTGGGATCTTCATCTATATCGGCGGCAACGATTCGATGGATACCGTGGTCAAGCTGTCCCGGTATCTTTCCCACATCGGCTCGGATGTGCGGGTCGTGGGCGTTCCCAAGACCATCGACAACGATCTGCCGGTCACGGACCATACCCCGGGCTTCGGCTCTGCGGCTAAATATGTGGCCGCCACCGCACAGGAGATCATCCGCGACAGCAGCGTCTACAGCATCCCGTCCGTGACCATCATCGAGGTCATGGGCCGTCACAGCGGCTTCCTGGCAGCCTCGACATGCCTGCTGCGTGCCAACGGCGAGGAAGCGCCCCACCTGATCTATCTGCCCGAATGTGAGTTCTCACCCGAGGCCTTCATCGAGGACGTCCGCAAGGAAATGGCCAAGCACAAGGCCGTTGTCGTCGCCGTCTCCGAGGGCGTGACCCTGCCGGAGGAGGGCGCGGAGGGCTATCAGTCCGGCGCCACGGACGTGTTCGGCCATAAATACCTGTCGGGCGTGGGAAAGTATCTGGAACGTCTCGTGGCCGACCGGATCGGCTGCAAGGTGCGTTCCATCGAGCTGAACGTCATGCAGCGCTGCTCGTCCCATATCTGCTCCAAGACGGATATCGACGAAGCGGAGCGTATCGGACGCCATGCCCTGCGTGCGGCACTCGACGGTCAGACCGGGAAGATGATGTACTTCCACCGTGTCAGCGATATGCCCTATGCCGTGTCCATTGAGATGACGGATGCTGCGAATGTGGCCAACCTCGAGAAGATGTTCCCGAAGGAATGGATCACACCGGAGCGCAACCAGGTCACGGATGCCGCGATCTCGTATTTCCTGCCGCTCATCCAGGGGGAGGTCGATATCCTGATGAAAAACGGCATGCCCGTACATTTCCAGCGCCCGCTCCAGATGCGGTAACAAACAGCGCCATGGTCCCCGCGGCCATGGCGCTTTACGTTTTATCGTGTCACTTCATCACGAGCATCACGTCAAACGTATGCTCCTGCGACCGGATCCGGAGACGGAAGCCGTGCAGCTCCATGATCTGCCGCACGATCGTCAGGCCCAGACCGCTGCCGCTGCGGTCGCTTCTGGCAAGGTCCCCCCTGGCAAACGGCTCTGCAAGCGATGCCGCATCGTCTATGTCGTGACAGGTGTTCGTGATCTGCAAATGCGCCTTGCTGCCGGAAACGCGGATCTCTCCGCCATCCGGGGTATACCGCACGGCATTGGAGACAAGATTTGCGGCAGCCTGCGTTATCATGCGCCGATCCCCCCGGACGCTGCACTGTCCCTCGGTGTGCAGCGTAATGCTCCTGTCCTGGAGCTGCGGCTCGTACTGTGCAAATGCTTCACGGAACAGCTGCATCAGATCGACCGGCTCAGTATGCGCTTTCTGTGTGCGTTCGAGCACGGACAGCTCCAGTACATCGGAGATGATCCTGTCCATATACGCTGCGTTTTTCTGTATGGCATCCATGTAGTGCGCCTGTTTTTCGGGATGGACGCCGCTTTGCAGATTCTCCGTATAGCCGGTGATCGCTGTCAGCGGTGTGCGCAGGTCATGGGCAAGGGTGTTCGTGAGCGAACGGCGGTACTGCTCCATTTCCCAGACCCTCCGGCTGTGCATGGTGGTGAAAACCGCAATAACGGCGGCTGTGAGGACGGTCATACATAGCAGGATCGCGTAGCATTCCGTCAGGATCCCGATCGAATCCTGCCAGAAATGATAATACGTCACCTCGCGCAGGATCCAGCTGTCACCCAAAACCGGTTTGTCACTCCTCTTCCCCTCGGGGGAGAGGAAGCCCACCATGACCTCCAGCGGTTCCCCGCGCTTAAATAAAGGATTGCGGCTGTTAAAAGCATTTTCCCCGAGCGCACGGACACTCGCCAGCCCCTGACTGTACGACGGGCTTCCCATCCAACTGACGGAAAGGTGATCGCTGTTCACGGTCAGGCGCGTGAGTCCGCTGCGATCGGCCGGGGTGAGGTCGAGCGTATCCACCGTTTCGGTCCGTCCGGTCTTAAACGTAATACGGATCAGCTCAACGATACCGGGCTGAAATGTACTGCTGCCCTCACGGACATAGATCTCCTTCACGTTGACCCTGAACCTGTCTTTGGAACGCCGGTTCTCGTACCGGAGAGCTTCCAGTCTTTCGCTGATCGCTTGAAATGCATCGTCCGCACAGACAAAGCACAGATTGGCCCTCTCTGGGGAGCCGGCTTCCTCCGTCATGAACTGACCGCTTTTGATCTGACAATCGGCATACAGCCCTGCGGCGGAATCATACCGCTCCCCGGTGGAGGTATGCTCGAGCAGGAACGCCCTGTCAACGGGATCGTTCTCAGCTGTGCGGGCATTGTGTGCAAGGAGCTCGGAGATCTCCACCGGTGTCATCTGTGAGAGGCCTGCGTCGGAAAGCGCACGTTCCGTATCGCTGAACAGTATGGCGTCCGCCGTCGTGACCGTTTTGTAACGGATGCCGTACAGCCCCGCTGTTCCGACGATCCCGATGAGCAATGCCGCTGCCATGCACGGGATGAGGGCTCTGATAAGATGCCGGATATACCTTGGTTTTCCTGTTTTCTGTTTCATGGCTGATCCTCCTTTTCCGGAGTATCGGTCAGCTTGTAGCCCCTGGACACCACAGTTCTGATCTGTGTCCCGGCGCTCCCGAGCGCACGGCGGAGCTTTTTGATGTGCGTATCCACGACCCGGTCGCTTCCGAAGAAGTCCATGCCCCAGATGCGGTCGAGAAGCATATCCCGGGTCACGACCCAGTTTTTGTGCTCCATCAGGAATTGCAGCATCGCCAGCTCCTTGGGTGCCAGGGTGACCGGCCGGCCGTCGGCAGTGACCTGCAGGGAACGAAGCTCCAGACGGATCCCTCCGCAGACGAGTGCCTGCTCCGCCATCAGGCCCTTGGAACGCCGGAGCAGCGCCAGTGACTTGGCATAGAGCGCCGCCGGCGAAAAGGGCTTGACGATGTAGTCGTCGCACCCGAGTGCATAGCCGTGCAGCAGGTCCTCCTCCCGGCTGCGGGCAGTCAGGAACAGGATCGGCACATCCGACTGACTGCGGATCTCCTTACAGAGAGAAAAGCCGTCCCGTCCGGGGAGCATAATGTCAAGGAGAATGAGGTCAAACCCGCCGTGTGCCGCAAGGAGGGCGCCCTCGTGACCGTCCCCGGCACTGACGATCTCCATCCCGCCGCTCTGGGCTCTGAAATAGTCCTCAATGATCTCCCGGATCTGTGCATCGTCCTCTACGAGCAATGTTCTGTATGTCATCTGCCTTACCTCCTGACAATAGGATACCCCCCGGATGTGTCCTTTTTATGTTCTGTTCCGCCCGGCAGGATAAAAAAAGAGCTGACCGGCATTCCGGTCAGCCCATGCTCTATAGAGTGCCGCCAACCGGACTTGAACCGGTACGGTATCACTACCGAGGGATTTTAAGTCCCTTGTGTCTGCCAATTTCACCATGGCGGCATTGCTCTATCATTTTAGCATAGTTTTTTGGATTTGTCAAGCCCAAATTCGATCGGCAGTTGACAGACGCCGCCGGATATGCTATACTATAAACATAGTTTTTTAGTATGAATCCAAGGGGGAACCGATTATGCATAAGCTCGAGGAACGTATCAACAGTGTGATGGAGGACCTGCTTGAGGATTACCGCAGCGGCCGTACCATCGATGAGGTGAGGACCTTTGATCTGCCGGACAACGAGGTGCTTCAGGACATTCTCAAAAGCCTGCAAAAGATCATCTTTCCGGGCTATTTCCGCAATAAAAGCTTCAAGGTCTACACTGTGCGCAACAACATTTCCATGCTCCTTGAGGATGTGATCTACCGGCTCACCAAGCAGATCGCCGTGGTGCTGCGCTATGACGCCGCCTATGAGCGGGCCGATGAGGAGACGATCAACGACCATGCAGAAGCCCTGACCTTTGCCTTTCTGGAAAAGATCCCGAAGATCCGGGAGTACATCGAGACCGATGTGCAGGCGGCCTATGAGGGGGACCCTGCCGCCTACAGCAAGACCGAGGTGATCTATTCCTACCCCGGACTCTATGCCATCCTTGTCAACCGCATCGCCCATGAGCTGTTCGTGCTCGGCGTTCCTATGATCCCCCGGTGCATGACGGAGCTTGCGCACAGCCGCACGGGCATTGACATCCACCCGGGCGCCACGATCGGTAAGTACTTCTTCATCGACCACGGTACGGGCATCGTTGTCGGCGAGACCACCATTATCGGCGACCGTGTGAAGATCTACCAGGGCGTGACGCTCGGCGCACTCTCGACCCGGGGCGGGCAGGCACTGCGCAACAAGAAGCGCCACCCGACCATTGAGGACAATGTGACGATCTATTCCGGCGCCTCCATTCTCGGCGGCGAGACCGTGGTCGGACGGGATGCCGTCATCGGCGGCAATACCTTCATCACCAAATCCGTTCCCGCCGGTGCCCGCGTAAGCATCCAGAATCCGGAGCTGCGGTATAATTATGACAAATCCCACAAGGAGGAAAAGCAGGAGCTTCCACAGGACGACGCCTGGTTCTATATCATCTGACAGCTATGAGTCCGCTGCCCGCTGTGGGCGGCGGACTCAAAGATTTTAAACAAATCGCATTGTTGAAACTTGTGCAGAATATCAAAAATTTGCATGACGCTTGATTTAAGCCCGCTAAAGTGCTATAATGAAAACTAAGAACACTTTTGCACAAGGGGTGCGGCGGACCTGCGCAGACAAGCAGGACGGACGGTACCTGCTGCAAGTCTGGAAAGGAATGAGAGCATGATTTTATCAGGTGCTGAAATTGTTGTTGAGACACTGATCGAGCAGGGCTGTAAGACGGTATTTGGCTATCCCGGCGGTCAGGTCATCAATCTGTATGATGCACTGTATATGCGCAGCGACAGGATCCACCACATCCTGACGGCGCACGAGCAGGGAGCATCCCATGCTGCGGACGGCTATGCCCGTGCCAGCGGCGAGGTGGGTGTTGTGATCGCGACCTCCGGCCCGGGTGCGACGAACCTGGTGACCGGCATCGCAACGGCCTATCTGGATTCCATCCCGCTCGTTGCCATCACCGGCAATGTCCCCAACAGCCTGATCGGCCGGGACAGCTTCCAGGAGGTGGACATCACCGGCGTGACGCTGCCCATTACCAAGCATAATTTCCTGGTCAAGAGCGTGGACAAGCTTGCCGACACCATCCGTGAGGCCTTCGTCATTGCCAAGTCCGGCCGTCCGGGACCGGTCCTGGTGGATGTACCCAAGGATGTGCAGGTGGCAAAATGTCCGTACCAGGTATGTCCCGTGGTGGAGAAGCAGCCCCAGAAGCTTGCCTCCGGTGACAAGCTGGCTGCTGCGGCCAGAATGATCGCCGAGAGCGAGCGTCCCTACATCTATTTCGGCGGCGGTGCCGTTTCTGCCGGCATTTCCGCAGAGATCACCGCACTTGCGGACAAGATCGATGCCCCCATCGGCTGCACGATGATGGGCCTGTCCGCAGTTCCGGTGGACAATCCCCGGTATCTCGGCATGGAGGGTATGCACGGACACTATGCATCGAGCGTCGGCCAGGACGAGGCGGACCTCATCATCACTGTCGGTGCGCGCTTCAGTGACCGTGCGACCGGCAATGTCTCCAAATATGCCCGCAGAGCCCGCATCATCCACATTGACGGCGACAGTGCGGAGCTTGATAAGAATGTCACGGTGGACCTCGGGATCGCCTGCGATGTCAAGGATGCACTGACAAGGCTGCTCGATCTCATCGGGGAGGAAACGCACCCCGAGTGGATGGCAAGGATCGCACAGCTCAAGGCTGCCGAGGCCGAGCAGTTTGAGAGAGTGGTCCCGAAGGACCGTCTGACGCCCTATGCCGTCATCCATGAGGTGGCAAAGTATACGGATGCGGATACCCCCATCGCGACCGATGTGGGCCAGCACCAGATGTGGGTGGCACAGTTCTATCCCTTCGGGAATCCCCGTACCTTTATTTCCAGCGGCGGTCTTGGCACCATGGGCTTCGGCCTGGGTGCAGCCATCGGCGCTTCGATGGCGACCGGCCGGCAGACGGTGCTGTTCACCGGCGACGGCAGCTTCGGCATGAACCTCAACGAGCTTGCCACGCTGACAGCCGAACAGGCCCCCGTCAAGATCATTCTGCTCAATAACAAGGTGCTCGGCATGGTGCGCCAGTGGCAGACGCTGTTCTTTGAGCAGCACTATTCCAATACCGATCTGCATACGCGCAGGACCGACTTCATGAAGCTGGCCGATGCCTTCGGGATGCCCGGATTCCAGATCCGCACGCTCGATGAGCTCGCTCCCGTCATGGAGAAGGCATTTGCGACAGAGGGCCCCGTGCTCGTGGAATGCGCGATCGATGAGGATGAGTTCGTTCTCCCGATGCTGCCGCCCGGCGGCTCCATCGAGGACATTATCACGGAGAGGGGGGACAATTGATGGATCGTTTCGTCATTGCGATCCTGGTCGATAACCAGCCCGGTATCCTGACCAGAGTATCGAGTATGTTCAACCGCAGAGGCTTCAACATCGACAGCCTGACCGTCAGCGAAACGGAGGAGCCCAACCACTCCCGCATCACCATCTCCCTGACCGGTGATCAGGCGATCGCCCGCCAGATCATCAAGCAGCTCAAGAAGCTGTATAATGTCCGTGAGGTCAAGATCA
Organism: Oscillospiraceae bacterium; assembly: GCA_017460955.1. GTDB lineage: Bacteria > Bacillota > Clostridia > Oscillospirales > Ruminococcaceae > UBA3855. The sequence continues at coordinate 22,061 of JAFTZY010000012.1, read as the reverse complement.
TGGAGAAGGACCGCAGCGTCTACAGAGAGCTCGCGCTCATCAAGCTGCGCAACAGTCCGGAGACCCGGCAGGAGGTCCTCTCCGCCGTGGATATCTTCCGCTCCCGCATTGTCGATTTCTCCCGCAATACCCTGTGCGTGGAGATCACCGGTGAGACCTCGAAGATCGAGGCGTTCATCCAGCTCGTTGAGCCCCTGGGCATCCTCGAGATGTGCCGCACGGGCGTGGTGGCCATCGAGCGCGGCTGCAGCTACCTCAACAGTGAGAGCAACCAGTAACCTATGTTTTTAACAGAAGGATCCTTCTGTTAAGATACCGGCCCGATCGGCCGGAAGCTCTGCAATTCCCCCATCATGCACGGGATTCCTCTGCGTGCGGAATTACAGCTCAAAATCCATCATATCTTATAAAAAGGAGTTCTTTATCATGGCAGAAGCAAGAATTTTCTATCAGCAGGACTGTGACATCCACAAGCTCGACGGCAAGACCGTTGCCATCATCGGCTACGGCTCCCAGGGCCATGCCCATGCACTGAACCTCAAGGAGAGCGGCGTCAATGTCGTTGTAGGTCTCTATGAGGGCAGCAAGAGCTGGGCCAAGGCCGAGGCACAGGGCCTGAAGGTCCTGACGACCGCAGAGGCAGCCAAGGCAGCCGACGTCATCATGATCCTGATCCCGGATGAGAAGCAGAAGGCACTCTATGAGTCCGACATCAAGCCCTACCTGACTGCTGGCAAGACCCTGGCCTTCGCACACGGCTTCAACATCCATTTCGGCTGCATCGTACCGCCGGCAGATGTGAATGTCATCATGATCGCACCGAAGGCACCCGGCCACACCGTTCGCAGCGAATACCAGGCCGGCAAGGGTACGCCCTGCCTGATCGCTGTACATCAGGATACTACGGGCGATGCACAGGAGATCGGCCTTGCCTATGCTGACGGCATCGGCGGCAGCCGTGCAGGCGTCCTCGAGACCACCTTCCGCACCGAGACCGAGACCGACCTGTTCGGTGAGCAGGCAGTGCTGTGCGGCGGCGTTTGCGCTCTGATGCAGTGCGGCTTCGAGACCCTCGTGGAGGCCGGCTATGATCCGAGAAATGCTTACTTCGAGTGCATCCATGAGATGAAGCTCATCGTGGACCTGATCTATCAGTCCGGCTTTGCAGGCATGAGATATTCCATCTCCAACACGGCTGAGTACGGCGACTACATCACCGGTCCCAAGGTCATCACCGAGGATACCAAGAAGGCCATGAAGAAGGTCCTGGCCGACATCCAGGACGGCTCCTTCGCCAAGGAGTTCCTGCTCGACATGTCCGATGCAGGCAACCAGGTACACTTCAAGGCCATGAGAAAGCTCCATGCTGAGCATCCGTCCGAGGTTGTCGGCGCTGAGATCCGCAAGCTCTACAGCTGGAACAGCGAGGACGAGAAGCTCATCAATAACTGATTTCGGGAATACGCAATCGGTCCGGCCGTTTGCTTCCTGCAAGCAATGCTGTTTTCCCGGCAGGGGACATCCTGCGCGGGAAAACAGCTTTTTACGAGGTGAAGTATGGGTTTATTCGATCAGATCGGCAAGGCACTGGGAAAGAAGCTTGCCGAAACCGCTGTGAATGCCGCCGAGGAGGCGATGGGTTTGAAATCGTCCCAGCCGGCCGCACCGCAGCCAACAGCCCGGGGCTCTGCTCCGGTTACGCCCTCCCGTCCCGCCGTATCGCAGGCGATCCTCGACAGCGGCAATACGCCCGCAAAACCGGTCCGGCTGATCGAGCAGACGTTCCGCGGGGTCGGGGCGCAGGACGGTGTTTCCTATAAGGCAAGCTTTTCCCTCAGTGAGGACTTTATAGAATTCGATCCCGGGGCGCTGGAGATCAACTTTGCAGCGCAGTATGACCCCTTCCATAACGAGGAGGACTGGGAATACGATACTTCGCTGCCGACTTTCAGCATCGGCATCGAGGGGGAGGAATTCATCAGGGAATTCCGCAAAAACGGCACTGTCGGCAGAGAATGCACGGCGTCTCCCTGCGGGAACATGCTGTTTCGTGCCAAGGCGGACTACCGCGGCGCGGTCATGGTGCTGTATGGCTTTGAACGCACCGGCGGCTGGGGCGATCACTGCATGAATGTGATCTATTCCCGTGACATCGAGGGGACTGCACTGGAACAAAAGCTGGTCGCTTTGCTCGATGCGGCAGCCGCTTCCTATACGGAGATCCGACAGTGAGCGGACTTCTGTGCAGCGGCAGGGGACAAGCAGCCCTTTATGCTGCCGATGCACAGAGGATCGGGTGCTGTCTTTGAGGACGGCCGGTCGTGTCTTCGGCCGCGCTTTGTCAAGAAATTTACTTGTAAATGAGGTTTTGCTATGTATTTTGATGCAAAAACTGCCGGCGCGCACTGTGCGCCGCAGCGATCACTGCTCCATGCACTCGGCCTGACCAAGGAGGAGATGGAGCGTCCGCTCGTGGGTATCGTCAGCTCCTACAACGAGATCGTGCCGGGGCACATGAACCTTGATAAGATCGTGGAGGCCGTCAAGCTCGGCGTTGCCATGGCAGGCGGCACCCCCATCGTATTCCCGGCTATTGCTGTCTGTGACGGCATTGCCATGGGGCACAGGGGCATGAAGTATTCGCTCGTGACCCGTGACCTGATCGCCGATTCCACCGAGGCCATGGCACTGGCCCATGCGTTCGACGCTCTGGTCATGGTCCCCAACTGTGACAAGAACGTCCCCGGCCTTCTGATGGCAGCAGCGCGTGTGAACGTCCCGACCATCTTCGTGTCCGGCGGACCCATGCTTGCCGGTCATGTGGACGGCAAGCGCACGAGCTTGTCCTCCATGTTCGAGGCCGTCGGCTCCTTCAAGGCAGGGAAGATCGGCCAGGACAAGCTTGATGATTTTGAGCTCAACGCCTGTCCGACCTGCGGCTCCTGCTCGGGCATGTACACCGCCAATTCCCACAACTGCCTGACCGAGGTGCTCGGCATGGGACTGCGCGGCAACGGAACCATCCCGGCCGTGTATTCCAGGCGCATCGAGCTTGCCAAGCACGCCGGCATGCAGGTCATGGAGCTCTACCGCAAGAACATCCGTCCCCGTGACATCATGACCGAGAAGGCCTTCCAGAATGCCCTGACCGCCGATATGGCACTGGGCTGCTCGACCAATTCCATGCTGCATCTGCCGGCGATCGCCAACGAATGCGGCGTGAAGATCAACCTTGACATGGCAAACGAGATCTCCGCGAGAACACCGAATCTCTGCCACCTTGCCCCGGCCGGCCACACCTATATGGAGCAGCTTGACGAGGCGGGCGGCGTATATGCCGTTCTAAGCGAGCTTGCCAAGAAGGATCTGCTGAATCTCGATTGCATGACCGTGACTGGAAAGACCCTCGGCGAGAACCTCGAGGGCTGCGTCAACCGCGATCCCGAGGTCATCCGTCCCGTGGAGAACCCCTACAGCGAGACCGGCGGTATCGCCGTGCTGCGCGGCAATCTGGCACCCGACGGCTGCGCGGTCAAGAGAAGTGCCGTGGCACCGGAAATGCTCGTGCATGAGGGTCCTGCCAAGGTATTCGACAGCGAGGAGGAATCCATCGCTGCGATCTATGCCGGAAAGATCCAGGCAGGTGACGTCGTTGTGATCCGCTACGAGGGTCCCTCCGGTGGTCCGGGCATGCGCGAGATGCTCTCGCCGACCTCCGCCATTGCCGGTATGGGGCTCGACAAGGAGGTCGCCCTCATCACGGACGGGCGCTTCTCCGGTGCGACCCGCGGTGCCGCCATCGGGCATGTCTCTCCGGAGGCTGTGCGCGGCGGCCTGATCGCATATGTACAGGACGGGGACATCATCTCCATCAACATTCCGGAATATAAGATCGAGCTCAAGGTCTCCGAGGAGGAGATCGCCAAGCGCCGCGAGACCATGGAGATCAAGGAAAAGACCGACGTGACGGGCTATCTCAAGCGTTATGCCAAGATGGTCTCCTCCGCGGACAAGGGCGCGATCATCAATTATTAAGAGGTAAGGAGGCATCCATCATGCCGTTCATTCATATCCACACCAACACAACGGTATCCGCCGACAAGGCGGATGCCATCAAGGCAAAGCTCGGAAAAGCCATCACGGACATCCCGGGCAAATCCGAGCAGTGGCTCATGGTCGGGATCGACGATGCAGCGACCCTGTATTTCCAGGGGAATGACGCTCCGGCCGCCATTGCACAGGTCAGTCTCTACGGCAGTGCCTCCGGCAATGCACTGGACCGCCTGACATCGGACATCACCGAGATCCTGCACGGTGAGCTTGCACTCGAGCCGGGCCGGATCTATGTCAGCTACATGACGACACCGGACTGGGGCTGGAGCGGCCGGAATTTCTAAATCAACTCGAAAGGACTGAATGCAATGGGAATGACCATGACACAGAAGATCCTCGCCGCACATGCCGGTCTCGACAAGGTCGAGGCAGGGCAGCTCGTGCTGGTGAATCTGGATCTCGTGCTTGGCAATGACATTACCTCCCCGGTCGCCATCAAGGCGTTTAGGCAGATGGGGAAGGAAAATGTATTCGATAAGGAGAAGGTGACCATGGTCATGGATCACTTCGCTCCCAACAAGGACATCAAGGCGGCGCAGCAGTGTATGATGTGCCGGGATTTCTGCGGTGCGCAGGACATCACCAATTTCTATGACGTCGGGCAAATGGGCATTGAGCATGCCCTGCTCCCGGAAAAAGGCCTCGTCGTTTCCGGCGATGCCGTGATCGGTGCCGACTCCCACACCTGCACCTATGGTGCGCTCGGCGCCTTCTCCACCGGTGTCGGCTCGACCGACATGGCGTGCGGTATGGCCATCGGCAAGGCATGGTTCAAGGTGCCCTCCGCACTGAAATTCGAGCTTCGTGGAAAGCTTGGTAAGTACATCTCCGGCAAGGACGTCATCCTGCACATCATCGGTATGATCGGCGTGGACGGCGCACTCTACAAGTCCATGGAATTTGTCGGTGAGGGACTTGCCTCCCTGTCCATGGCGGACCGCCTGTGCATGGCCAATATGGCGATCGAAGCCGGTGCCAAGAACGGCATCTTTGCCGTCGATGACATCACAAGGGAATACGTCAGGGCGCACTCCGACCGGGAGCCCGTGGTTTACGAAGCCGATGCGGATGCCGAGTATGAAAAGACCTATGTGATCGATCTGTCCGAGATCCGTCACACCGTCTCCTTCCCGCATCTGCCGGAGAATACACATACCACCGACGAGATCGACAAGATCCCGATCCAGCAGGTGGTCATCGGCTCGTGTACCAACGGCCGTCTTGAGGATCTGGCAGCCGCTGCCGAGATCATGCAGGGACACAAGGTCGCAAAGAACGTGCGCTGCATTGTGATCCCCGCCACACAGCGGATCTATCTGGAGGCCATGGAGGCAGGGTACCTGCGGACCTTCATCGAGTGCGGTGCCGTTGTGTCCACACCGACCTGCGGTCCGTGCCTGGGCGGCTATATGGGCATCCTTGCCGAGGGCGAGCGTGCCGTTGCCACCACCAACCGCAATTTCATCGGCAGAATGGGCCATGTCGATTCCGAGATCTATCTGGCAAGTCCACAGGTGGCAGCCGCCAGTGCTGTCCTTGGCAGGATCGCCGCTCCCGAGGAGGTGCTCTGATATGAAAATGACAGGCTCCGTCATCAAGTACGGTGACAACGTGGATACGGATGTCATCATCCCGGCACGTTATCTGAACACCAGCGACCACCAGGAGCTCGCCTCCCACTGCATGGAGGATCTCGACAAGACCTTCACGGGCCGTGTGAAGGCGGGGGACATCATGGTCGCCGGCTGGAATTTCGGCTGCGGCTCCTCCCGTGAGCATGCACCCATCGCCATCAAGGCAAGCGGCATCTCCCTTGTCATCGCCAAGAGCTTTGCCCGCATCTTCTACCGCAATTCCATCAATATCGGTCTTGCCATTGTGGAGTCCCCCGAGGCTGCCGACGCCATCTCCGAGGGTGACACGATCACCGCGGATCTGGACAAGGGCGTGCTGCATAATGAGACCACCGGTGCGGACTACACCGTCGAGCCGTTCCCGGCATTCATCCAGACGATCATTGAAAACGGCGGTCTGGTCGAATCCATCAAGAACGGCAGCATCAAGTGATATGGATACGCAGCTTCAGTTGCTCAGGCGGCTGTGCAACCTTACGGTATTCTCTGCGGCAGAGGAGGACCCCGTATTCACCGCCTTTGTTGAATTTCTGGAACATGCAGCCGCACCGACCGCCCATGCACCGGCGGCATGTGCGCGGTTCTGCAAGGCGCTGTACTGCCAGGGACTGACGGACAACTGGTCGGAATACATGACCTCCCTTGTCCTGTCCATGGACACGCCCTGCAATTATTTCGCATCCCGGGATGAGGCGCTCCCGCCCTATCTTGAGGAGGCCGCCCGCATTGATCTGGAGGCGCTGTCCGCTGCCGCATCCCTGACACCGGTCGAGGCGCTCAGCGACGTGGAGCTTGACGGGCTCCATCTGCCCAAGTGGCATGCCGAGCCGACGGATCTCGAAGCGGTCTGGTTCGAGCGGCTTTCCGGCATCAAGCAGTACGGCTTCGGGATGTTCGCACGCTACAAAATGTTTCACATGGAACTTTCTGACAAGGCCGACAAGGGCTATGTGCTCGAGCCCGCCGCCTCTCCGGATACCGTGTCGCTCGAGGATCTGGTGGGCTACGAGCTGCAGCGCCGTCAGGTGATCGACAATACCCGCTCGCTCCTGAACGGCTACCGTGCCTCGAACATCCTGCTCTATGGCAGCGCCGGGACGGGCAAATCCGCGACTGTCAAAGCAGTGGCAAACGCCTTTGCGTCGCAGGGGCTGCGTCTCATTGAGCTGTCCAAGAACGAGCTGCATCTGCTGCCCCGCCTCCTCGAGGAGCTCTCCGAAAATCCGCTCAGATTCATCCTCTTCATCGATGACCTGAGCTTCCAGGAGAACGATGACAATTTCTCGGCACTCAAAGCCGTGCTCGAGGGCAGCATCAGCGAGCGGTCCCATAATACCGTCATTTATGCGACGAGCAACCGCCGGCATATCGTGCGCGAGACCTTCTCGCAGCGCGCCGGGGATGAGATCCACCGCAACGACACCATGCAGGAGACCATCTCCCTGTCGGAGCGTTTCGGCATCCGGGTGCTGTTCGATAAGCCGAACAAGGAATTGTATCTGAAGATCGTGAGCGGCCTTGCGCAGCAGTACGGACTGCAGGCCGATCCGGAGGAGCTGGCCCTCGAAGCCGAACGCTTTGCCCTGCGCGGCAGCGGACGGTCCGCCAGAGCTGCACGGCAGTTTGTGGAGCAGATGGTAGCCTGTAGCAGCGAAACCAAAGAAGGAGTGAATTCAGAATGCTGACGCTCGATAAGATCTACCATGCCAGCTATGTGCTGGAGGATGTCATCCGGCAGACGGACATCATCCATGCCCCGAAGATCTGCCCCGATGCCAATGTGTACCTGAAAACGGAGAACCTACAGATCACGGGTTCCTTCAAGGTCAGGGGCGCTTACTATAAGATCTCCCAGCTCTCCGAGGAGGAGAAGGCGCGGGGCGTCATTGCCTGCTCTGCCGGCAACCATGCCCAGGGCGTGGCGCTTGCCGCCGCGAAAAACGGCATCCAGTCCCTCATCTGCCTGCCCGACGGCGCCCCCATTTCCAAGGTGGAGGCCACCAAGAGCTACGGCGCACAGGTCGAGCTCGTGCCGGGCGTCTATGACGATGCCTATCAGCGTGCGCTTGAACTGCGCGATGAGAAGGGCTATACCTTCATCCACCCCTTCGATGACGAGGACGTCATTGCGGGGCAGGGGACCATCGGCCTGGAGATCTCCAAGCAGCTGCGCGACGTGGACGTCGTTGTCGTTCCCGTGGGCGGCGGCGGCCTGATCTCGGGCGTGGCATTCGCACTCAAAACACTCAATCCGAACATCCGGGTATATGGTGTCCAGGCAAGCGGCGCCCCCTCCATGGTGCAGTCGCTCGAAATGGACGAGATCGTATGCCTCGATAAGGTCAGCACCGTGGCCGACGGCATCAAGGTCAAGGAGCCCGGCGTCAACACCTTCGAGCTTGTCCGCAAGTATGTGGATGACGTGGTGACGGTCACGGACGACGAGGTCTCCACCGCCATTCTCACGCTCATTGAGCAGCAGAAGCTCATCGCCGAGGGTGCCGGTGCCGTATCGGTGGCAGCGGTCATGTTCGGGAAGATCCCGGACATCAAGGGCAAGAATGTGGTATGCCTTGTATCGGGCGGCAACATCGACGTAACGATCCTCTCGAGGGTCATCAAGCGCGGCCAGCTCAAGAGCGGCTGCTCGGATATGCTGGTCATCCAGCTCGAGGACAAGCCCGGACAGCTCAAGGGCGTTTCCGCCATTTTAGCAGATCTTGGCGGAAATGTCGTTTCCATCCACCATGAGCGTGCCAGTGAGGACAGTGACATCACCGACACGATCCTGCGCATCGGCCTGGAAACACGCAACCACGAGCATATCCGCCAGATCCGTCAGGCACTGACGGATGCGGGCTTCAAGATCGTCAATAAGTAAAATCAGTACAGGAGGAATCAGATCATGGCAGAAAAGATCTACACAGAAAACGCACCGGCCGCTATCGGCCCGTATTCCCAGGCAGTGGTCGCCGGCGGGATGGTATACACCTCCGGCCAGATCGCCATCGTACCGGCAAGCGGTAACATCGAGGCATCCGACATCCAGGGCCAGACCACCCAGGTCATGGAGAACCTGAAAAACGTGCTCGCCGCAAGCGGGTCCTCCTTCGACAAGGTCATCAAGACCACCTGCTTCCTGGCAGACATCGCCGATTTCGGCGCATTCAATGAGATCTACGGCAAGTATATCACCGGCAAGCCCGCCAGAAGCTGTGTTGCCGTCAAGGATCTTCCCAAGGGGGCACTTGTCGAGGTCGAGGTCATCGCCGAGCTCGGCTGACCCGTATTCACGGTCTGAAGGAAGGGGCCGTCAGGAATCAACAGAAAGCAGCCTGCAAGCAGGAGAAAGATCACGATCCCCGGCAGACTGCTTTTCTTCTGCCTTGCTGCCCGCAGCCGGATGCTTCCAGTGAGGTACACCCCTGCACACAGCTGCAAAGCGGTATGCACAGCGGGCAGGGACGTCCCGAGCAGTCCGTCCGCCGTATAATACATGACCGCCAGCAGTGTCATGGCGCGCACACAGCAAAGCGCATAGGTCGAGAGGAGCCCGCGGTAGAGCCGATGCTCCGGAAAAAAGCGGATCGATGCAGTCAGGACGCACGGCAGGAAAAGCGCTGCCAGGCGGCTGCGAAGGGCATCCCCGTGCGGGAGCCATGGCAGATCCGCGGACATGCACAGGGCTGTCCCCGCCGTAAGGAGCAGCAGGAGCAGATCCCAGTACACGCTCTGCCTTCTCTGCTTTCCCCTTGCCGCCGCACGGGTCAGTACATCGGTCCCGCTGCCGCCGTGTTTGTGGTACATGATCAGATGCATGCCATCGCCTCCATTCGTGATCGGGCCGCTGCGTATGTGCATCCGGCCGCTGTTACAGGATATGCGGGGCGGGGAGGGCATTATGAAAATTTTTACGGTTTTTTTCAAAAATAGCCTTTACAGATCCGGATTTTTAGTGTAAAATAGTTATAGTATCTATTTGTGAGGTGTCAGAACTATGGAACTCAAGTACAAACGTATCCTGCTCAAGCTCAGCGGCGAAGCGCTTGCCGGTGAAAAGAAGTTCGGACTGGATTATGCCGTGATCGGCAATATCTGCGAAAGCATCAAGAAGTGCGTCGATGTCGGCGTGCAGGTCGGCATTGTAGTCGGCGGCGGCAATTTCCTGCGCGGCAGGATGAGCGGTGGCCTGGACCGCACCCGTGCCGATCATATGGGGATGCTGGCCACCACCATCAATGCGCTTGCCATTGCCGATGTGCTCGAGCATCTGGGCGTGGAGGTGCGCGTGCAGACTGCCATCACCATGCAGCAGGTCGCAGAGCCCTATATCCGCAATAAGGCCATCACGCACCTGAAGAAGGGGAGAGTCGTGATCTTCGGCTGCGGCACGGGCAATCCGTTCTTCTCGACCGATACTGCCGCTGCACTGCGCGGCGTGGAGATCGAGGCCGAGATCCTCATGAAGGCAACGCTTGTGGACGGCGTCTACGACAAGGATCCGCACAAGTATCCGGACGCCGTGCGCTACGACACCCTCACCTTCAGTGAGGTGCTGGGCAATGAGCTGGCCGTCATGGACATGACCGCCGCAACCATGTGCAGGGACAACCATCTGCCGATGCTTGTGTTTGACCTGAACCGGCCGGACAACATCCTGGATGCCGTGATGGGCAAGCAGGTCGGCACCGTCATTTCCGAGGACTAATTACAAACCAGAAAGGAGTACCGCCCCAACAGCGGCGGACACAGCAGCCATGAAAGAAGCACTGAAAAAAGCAGAAGACAAGATGAGCAAATGCGTGAGCAGCCTGGAGAACAATTTCGCCTCCATCCGTGCCGGCAGAGCCACCCCCGCCATCCTTGACAAGGTGATGGTGGATTACTACGGTGTTCCGACCCCCATCCAGCAGATGGCCGCCATTTCCGTTGCCGAGGCCCGTGTGCTGATGATCCAGCCGTGGGATGTTTCCACGCTCAAGGACATCGAGAAGGCCATTTTGGGCTCCGATATCGGCATTACCCCGAACAATGACGGCAAGGTGATCCGTCTTGCCTTCCCGCAGCCGACGGCGGACCGCCGCAAGGAGCTGTGCAAGACCGTCAAAAAGTACGGCGAGGAGGCCAAGGTCGGCGTGCGCAATGTCAGACGTGATGCGATCGAGAAGTTCAAGACCATGAAGAAGAACGGCGAGCTGACCGAGGACGATGAGAAGGACGCCGAGAAGAAGATCCAGAAGCTGACCGACAAGTATTGTGACGAGGTGGAAAAGGCAGTTTCCGAGAAGGAACAAGAGATCATGAGCATCTGATCCCGCTGCGGATCCCCCTGCTGTACCCATTGCAGCAGGGGCGGATGCTCTGTTCGATTTTAGGGAAAAGTGAGGTGCCGGCATGGCATTGTTAAAGAAGAAAGTGGATGCGCCCGGACTTCCCGAGGTGCTGCCCACACACATCGGCTTTATTATGGACGGCAACGGCCGCTGGGCCAAGAAGCGCGGCCTCCCGAGGGGCTACGGACATGTGGAGGGCGGTAAGGCCTTCAAGCGCATCATGAAGTACTGCAAGGAGATCGGGATCCCGTATCTGTCGTTCTATGTGTTCTCCACCGAGAACTGGAAGCGCTCCGAGCAGGAGATCCAAGGCATTTTAAAGCTCATGACCGAATATCTTGATGAAGTACAGTCCCATCTCGATGAGGGGATCCGCTATGTGGCCATCGGCGATATTTCGGCATTCCCGGACTATATCAGCACCCGGATGCAGAAGCTCATGGACGACACGAAGGACTGCGATGAGCTGACGATCCTGTTCTGCTGCAATTACGGCGGACGCCATGAGATCACACACGCCGCCCGTGAGATCGCCGAGCTTGCCGCCAGGGGCGAGCTCTCCCCGGAGGACATCACCGAGGATACTGTGGCACAGCATCTGTATACGGCGGAATTCCCGGATGTGGATCTTGTGATCCGGCCGAGCGGGGAGCTGCGGCTGTCCAATTTCCTCATCTGGCAGTGCGCCTATGCGGAGTACTATTTCACCAATGTCCTCTGGCCGGACTTCTCGACCGAGGATCTCGATAAGGCGCTGATCGATTTTGCAGGCCGCGGCAGACGGTTCGGAGGCGCATAATGCGGGTGCGGCTGATTTCCTCCGCCATCGGCATCGCCGTGGCGCTGGTGGTCCTGTTCCTGCATGAGACGTTTCTGTTCCCGCTGGCGCTGGCCGCCATCAACTGCCTGCTGTTGTATGAGCTCATCCGCGCCGTGGGAGCGCAGGGCTTCTGGCTGTCCAAGATCAGTGTGCTTGTATTCGGCATCGCATCGCCGTTTCAGAGCTTTTATCCTGAACAGCTCTACAGCGCTCTGTCCGGCATGCCCATGCTCTATGTGCTCGTGAACCATATGTTCTGGGTGTGCCTGCTTTTAGTGTTTGTGGATCTTCTCATGCATTCGCAGACCTTCACAGTGGAGCAGGTATCCTTTGAGATCATGTGCATGTTCCTTGTGCCGCATTCCATCGGAGAGCTCATTACGCTCCACGGCAGCAGCGGCGCCTACTATCCGCAGGGACTTGTGTATGTCGTGCTCGGCCTGTGCGGTGCGTGGATCGCCGATTCCGGTGCGTACTTCACCGGCATCACCCTCGGCAAGCACAAGCTGTGCCCCCACATCAGTCCGAAAAAGACCGTGGAGGGCCTCATCGGCGGCGTGGTCTGTAATGCAGTCGTGACCGTGCTGATCTGCCTGGGCTATGTGCTCATCCAGTCCGCATGGTTCCACAGGGAGATCCCGTTCGATCTCTGGTGTGCGCTCCGGGCAGCCCTCCTGGGCGTGATCTGTGCCCTGGCAGGCGTGGTCGGGGATCTGTGCGCCTCCGTGCTCAAGCGGCAGAAGGGCGTGAAGGATTTCGGTACGATCATGCCGGGCCACGGCGGCCTGATGGACCGCTTCGACAGTGTCCTGTTCGTACTGCCGGCATTCAGCCTGTGCGTGCGGATGTTCCCGATATTTTCATGAGGCAGCAGTAAACCCGTCAATCACGATGGGTTTATTGTCATCGTAGGAAGGAAGGCAAAGCTATGAAAAAAGTGGCGATCCTGGGTTCGACCGGTTCCATCGGCACCCAAGCACTTGAGGTCGTAGAAAAGCACGGGATGCAGGTGACAGCGCTGGCTGCCCACAGTCACGCGGAGCTGCTTGCACAGCAGGCAAAGCAGTACCACCCGCAGACAGTCTGCATCTTCCGGGAGGACAAAGCGGATACCCTGCGCAGTCTCCTTGCAGGTGAGAACATCGAGATCCTCACCGGCATGGAGGGCCTGTGCCGGATCGCGGGCTCACGCTGCGCGGATATCCTTCTCAACAGCGTCGTGGGGATGGTCGGGCTCCTGCCCACGCTGACCGCCATCGAAGCCGGCACGGACATCGCCCTTGCCAATAAGGAAACGCTCGTGGCGGGCGGCAGCCTTGTCATGAAGGCGGCAGCCGAGCGGCATGTGAACATCTACCCCGTGGACAGCGAGCATTCGGCGATCTTCCAGTGCCTCCAGGGCAATGCCGGCAACCGGATCCGCAGGATCCTCCTGACCGCCTCGGGCGGCCCCTTTTTCGGCCTGACCCGTGAGGCGCTTGCCGGAAAGCGGGCAGCGGATGCCCTCAGACACCCGAACTGGGACATGGGCAACAAGATCACCATTGACTCGGCGACCCTGATGAACAAGGGACTTGAGTTCATCGAAGCCAAGTGGCTGTTCGATCTCGACCCTTCCCAGATCGAGATCGTTGTCCACCGGCAGAGCGTGCTGCATTCCGCCGTGGAATTCGAGGATTACGCCGTCATCGGACAGATGGGCGTGCCGGATATGAAGATCCCTATCCAGTATGCGCTTTTGTACCCGCAGCGCGTGGAATGCCCCACAAAGCCCCTGTCCCTGACGGATTACGGGACACTGACCTTTGAAAAGCCCGATTACGAGACCTTCGACTGCCTGACAGCGGCGATCGATGCCATCCGGGAGGGCGGCGTGCGTCCCGCCATCGTCAACGGTGCCAATGAGGAGGCCGTTGCGCATTTCCTGCGCGATGAGATCGGCTTTCTGGAGGTCGGGGCGCTCGTGCGGGCTGCGATGGAGCATGTTCCCGGGGGACCTGCGGACAGCTATGAGGCCGTGCTTGCAGCGGACAGTGCTGCCAGAGCATTCGTCAGACAGAGGATCGCAGACAGATAAACAGCGATACCAAGGATGAGGTGTAGGAGATATGATCACAATTCTGATTTCACTGCTGGTGTTCGGTGTCATCATCGCCATCCATGAGTTCGGACATTTTGCCGTTGCCAAGCTCTGCGGCATCCGTGTCAACAAATTCGCCATCGGCATGGGGCCGGTCATCCTCAAAAAGCAGGGGCGTGAGACGGAGTACTCCCTGCGGCTCTTTCCCGTGGGCGGCTTTTGCGCCATGGAAGGGGAGGACACCGAGAGCGACGACCCGAGGGCTTTTGGCAACAAGTCCGTCCTGCGCAGGATCGCTGTGGTGGTAGCCGGTGCTGTGATGAACCTCATACTCGGCTTCCTTCTCATCATCATCACCACCGTGCTCTACGGGGACATCATCACCACGACCGTCTCCGATTTCCCCTATGATGCGGAAACGGGGAAGTCGTATTCCACCAGCCAGAGCTGCGGCCTGATGGCGGAGGACACCATTTTATCCATCGACGGGATGCGCATCCTCACGGATACGGACCTGTCCTATAAGCTGCAAACGAACCCGTCCGAATCCATGACCGTGGTCGTGCGCCGGAACGGGGAGCGTGTTACGCTTGAGAACGTGCGCTTTTACAACACCGCCACACAGGGCAGGCTGGATTTCCGTGTCTATGCCGAAAAGCTCAGCATCGGGAGCGTTTTGCGCTATTCCTTTCTCGATACCGTCTCGACCGGACGGCTCATCGGCACCTCGCTCAAGGACCTTCTGACCGGAAAATACAGCTTTCAGGACCTGTCCGGCCCCGTGGGCATCATCAGCACCATCGGGGAGGCGGCCTCCTACGGCGAGACCTTCCGGCAGCACCTGACCTCGGTGCTCTCGCTCGCCTCGTTCATCACGATCAATGTCGGCATCTTCAATCTGCTGCCGCTGCCCGCCCTGGACGGCGGACGGCTGGTGTTCCTGCTCGTGGAGGCCGTGCGCCGCAAGCCCGTTAATCCCGAGCATGAGGGCATGGTGCATTTCGTCGGCATGGCACTGCTCCTGCTGCTGATGGTGGCCGTGACCTTCCAGGACATCCTGGGACTCATCAAGAAATAGGGGGGGACAAAGCGATGCTGACACATGAGCCCACCGCGCAGGAGATCCGGGAATGGAAGCGTATCTTCGAGGAGAGCAGGGGCGCACTTGTCCCGAACCGCCGCAGCGGCGTGCAGGTCGATGCCTACCTGCGGGCGCACTACCCCTGTGTTCCGGTGCCGTCTCCGGAGATGGAGGCTGTGATCCGGGAGAACGTCCTGGAGAACGGCCATGACAGGGAAAAGCTCCCGGAGGGCGGCGTCCCCGACATCCGCACCTACCGGCTCGGGGAGATCCTCATCGGCATGGACCTGACCACGGGCTTTTTCCAGGTCGAGTCCGAGGATCCCGCAGCATCGGCGCGTGTGTACGACGATCTGTTCGTGTACCGGGGGCTTGACGCAGCAGATCTGGAAAACTTCTTTCTCGTCGCCCAATATGTGACACTTTCAAACCATGGGAGGAATGCAAAATGAGAACCATCAGACCCGTCAAGGTCGGCGCATGTACGCTCGACGGCAAGCACATCTATATCCAGTCCATGCTGAACGTGCAGGCTGAGGATGTGGAGGGCAATGTCGCACAGGCCGTGGCGCTCGAGGCGGCCGGCTGTGAGATCATCCGCACGGCCGTTCCCGATCTTGAGGCCGTCCGGCTGATCCCCGCCATCAAGGAGAAGATCCATATCCCGCTGGTCGCCGACATCCATTTCGATTACCGCATCGCCCTCGAGGCTGCCGCCGCCGGTGTGGACAAGATCCGCATCAACCCCGGCAACATCGGCAGCATGGACCGGGTGCGTCAGGTCGCTGTGGTCTGTCGTGAGAAGGGGATCCCGATCCGCATCGGCGTCAACTCCGGTTCCCTCGAGAAGGAGCTGCTTGCCAAATACGGCTCCCCCACACCGGAAGCCCTCGTGGAAAGCGCCCTGCATCATGCCGCCATGCTCGAGCAGTTTGATTTCACGGACATCGTGATCTCCATCAAATCCTCGGATGTGAACCGCATGATCGACAGCTACCGGCTTGCTGCGGAAAAATGCCCCTATCCGCTGCACCTGGGTGTCACGGAGGCGGGGACCGAGCGCATGGGTCTCATCAAATCCGCCATCGGCATCGGCAGCCTTCTGCATGACGGCATCGGCGAGACCATCCGTGTCTCCCTCACGGATGCCCCCGTCCGCGAGATCGCGGCAGCCAAGGACATCCTCAAAAGCATCGGCAAACGCGGCGGCGTGCAGATCGTTTCCTGCCCGACCTGCGGCAGAACGAAGATCGATCTTGTCTCCCTGGCAAAGCAGGTCGAGGAGGCCGTGCAGGATGTGGAAAAGGATGTCAAGATCGCGGTTATGGGATGCATTGTCAACGGCCCGGGCGAGGCCAGGGAAGCCGACATCGGCGTTGCCGGCGGCGACGGCATCGGACTGCTGTTCCGGCATGGGGAGATCCTGCGCCGGGTACCGGAATCCGAGATCGTTCCGGCACTGCTCGAAGAACTCCAAAAACTCTGATACACAGGTGAAACTATGGCAAATGTGACGCTTCTGGAATTTCTGAAGGAATATACCCAGGATATCCCGCCCTCCGTGCAGCAGGGTGTGATCGAGAACATTCTCTATGACAAGGATGTGCTCAGTCACATCACCTTTCAGGTGCGCTTCCCGAGCATTGTCCCGATGAAGGACATCCTGCATTTTGAGCGCAGTGTCGGGACCGCACTGCGTGTGCCGACGCTGCGGCTGCACTGTCTGTATGCGCCGGCGCTCTTCTCACCGGAGTCCTATCCGGAGGTGGTGGAGATGCTCAAACGGGAGCTTCCCATCATCAACGGCTTTCTCAACCGTGCCGACGTGACCTGGAAGGAGGATTCCCTGCACATCGAGCTGCGCAACGGCGGCTATCCCATCCTGTCCAAATTCCAGTTTGACAGGGTGTTCTCCGATTTCATCAAGACGCATTTCGACCGGGACTTCACCGTGACCTTCCACGGTCCCGACACCCTCACCGACAGCGATATGGAGCGCGTGTTCGAGGAGGCCCCCCCGGAGCTCACTCCGCCGCCCCCGCCCGATCCCTTTGCCTATGCGCCCCCGCCGATCCCCGATACGCCGCAGTCCGTCTCGGCGGACGCCGTACAGATGGAGTCCGTCAAGGGCGAGGATGTCCTCATCAAGGGCCGTCTCATCCGGGATGAAGCGATCACCATCCCGGAGGCTCTGCAGACACGCGGCAAGCGTGTTGTGGTCTACGGCGACATCTTTGCATCCGAATCCCGGGACATCCGCGGGGAGCGCCGGATCCAGACCTACCAGATCACCGATTTCTCCGGCTCCGTCACAGTCAAGCTCTTCGGGCCCGCCAAGGAGCTCGATGCCCTGCCGCTCGGGGAGCTCAAGAAGGGCGGCAGCATCCTGGTCGCCGGCAAGATCGAGGATGACACCTATGCCCATGAGCCCATCCTGCGTCCGGACGCCATCGTCAAGCGGCCACGGAAGCTCCGGCAGGATACCGCAGAAAAGAAGCGCGTGGAGCTTCACTGCCATACCAATATGTCCGCCATGGATGCCGTCACGCCCGCCGGGGACTTGGTCAAGCGTGCGCATGCATGGGGACACCGCGCCATTGCCATCACCGACCACGGCGTGGTGCAGGCCTTCCCGGATGCGATGAATGCGGAGAAGAGCCTGAAGGATCCGGATTTCAAGGTCATCTATGGATGCGAGGCCTATGTGGTCAACGACCTGCACCGCCAGAAGATCCTCAAGGGAAACGACAACCGCAGTTTCCAGGACGAGATCATCATCTTCGACGTGGAGACCACGGGTCTGAGCTATGAGAAGGACCGCCTGACGGAGATCGGCGCGGTCAAGCTGCGCGGTCTGCAGATCGTGGACAGCTTTGACACCTTCGTCAACCCCGAGCGCCCCATCCCCCAGAAGATCACGGAGCTCACGCGCATCTCCGACGACATGGTCGCCGATGCCCCCAAGGAGGCCGAGGCCCTGCGGATGTTCATGGAGTTCTGCGGGGACCGTCCCGTGCTGGCCGCACACAACGCGACCTTCGACACCTCCTTCATCAACAAGGTCCTGGAGCGCCATCACATCGACTTCCCCTATAGCTGGATCGACACCCTCATCCTGTGCCAGTCCATGCTGCCCCAGCTTGCCAGACACAAGCTTGACGTCGTGGTCAAGCACCTCAAGCTCGGCAGCTTCGGGCATCACCGTGCCAACGAGGATGCAGCCATCCTTGCCAAGGTCTACATCACGCTCGTGGAGCGACTTGTCAAGGAGCGCGGCGCGGCAACGCTGGGCGATCTCAACACCAAGACGGACCTCATCGACGTCAAGAAGCTGCCCTCCTATCACCAGATCATCCTGGTGCGCAACCAGGTGGGCCTGAAAAACCTCTACCGTCTCGTATCCTACGGGCATCTCGATTATTATTACCGCCACCCGCTCCTTCCGAAATCCGTGCTCGAGCAGAACCGGGACGGCCTGATCTTCGGCTCCGCATGCGAAGCGGGGGAGCTGTTCACCGCTGTGGTGGACGGAAAATCCGACAAGGAGCTCGAGGAGCTTGCTCGTTTCTATGATTATCTGGAGATCCAGCCGATCGCCAACAACGCCTTCATGATCCGCAAGGGGATCGCGGAGGACGAGGAGCAGCTCCGCAATTACAACCGTAAGATCATCGCCCTGGGCGAAAAGCTGGGGATCCCGGTCGTGGCAACATGCGACGTGCATTTCCTTGACAAGAAGGACGGCATCTACCGCAAGATCCTGACCTCCGGGCAGGGCTTCTCCGATGCCGACAACCAGCCCCCGCTCTATCTGCGCACGACCGATGAGATGCTCGAGGAATTCTCCTATCTCGGCGCAGAGAAGGCCGAGGAGATCGTCGTGACCAACCCCAATCGCATCGCCGATGCCTGTGAGCATGTGTTCCCGATCCCGAAGGGGACGTTTACCCCGAACATCGCCGGTGCCGAGGAGGACTTAGTGCGCATCACCAACGAACGCGCCCGCGAGATCTACGGCGACCCGCTCCCGGATATCGTGGAAAAGCGCCTGGAGCGCGAGCTGTCGTCCATCATCAAGCACGGCTTCTCCGTGCTGTACATGATCGCCCAGAAGCTTGTCTATAATTCCGAGGAGCACGGCTACCATGTCGGCTCCCGAGGCTCTGTCGGCTCCTCCTTTGTTGCCTCCATGGCGGGCATTTCGGAGGTCAATCCGCTCGTGCCCCACTATATCTGCCCCAAATGCAAGTACAGTGAGTTCATCACCGACGGCTCCTACGGCTCGGGCTTTGACCTGCCCGCCAAGAATTGCCCGGAATGCGGCACGGAGCTTTTGCATGACGGTCACGACATCCCCTTCGAGACCTTCCTGGGCTTTGACGGCGACAAGGCCCCCGATATCGACCTGAACTTCTCCGGCGAATACCAGTCGAGCGCCCACCGCTACACGGAGGAGCTCTTCGGCCGTGACAATGTGTTCAAGGCCGGTACCATCGGCACCATCGCCGACAAAACGGCATACGGCTTTGTCAAGAAATACCTCGAGGAGCAGGGGACTGCCCTCAATTCCGCCGAGGAGAACCGCCTGTCCATCGGCTGCACCGGCATCAAGCGCACGACCGGACAGCATCCGGGCGGCATGGTCGTTGTTCCTTCGGACTACGAGGTCTATGACTTCACGCCCGTGCAGCACCCGGCGGATTCGGCCGATTCGGATGTCATCACCACCCACTTCGACTTCCATTCCATCCATGATACCATCCTGAAGCTCGATGAGCTCGGCCATGTGGTCCCCACGCTCTACAAGCATCTCGAGGACATGACGGGCCTGCTCATCAAGGACATCCCCGGCTACGACCCCGATGTCATCCGCATGTGTACCGACTGCACCGTGCTCGGCGTCAACGAGGACGACATCTTCTGCCCGACGGGAAGCCTTGGCATACCGGAGATGGGCACGGGCTTCACCATCCAGATGCTCCTCGATGCCAAGCCCACCAAATTCAGCGACTTCCTCCAGATCTCCGGACTGTCCCACGGTACGGACGTATGGCTGGGCAATGCCAAGGACCTGATCGACTCCAAGACCTGCACGATCTCGGACGTCATCGGGACCCGTGACAGCATCATGACCACCCTCCTGCACAAGGGCGTCGAGCCCAAGGAGGCCTTCCAGATCATGGAGTTCACCCGAAAGGGCAAGGCACCGCAGAATTTCACCCCCGAGCGCATCCAGATGCTCCGGGATCACGGCGTACAGGACTGGTACATCGAGAGCTGCCTGAAGATCAAGTACATGTTTCCGAAGGCGCACGCCGCCGCCTATATCATTGCCGCTATGAAGCTCGGCTGGTTCAAGCTCTATAGACCCCTTGAATACTACGCGACCTACTTCACCGTGCGCGGGGACGATTTCGACGTGCCGCTCGCCGTGGAGGGCATCGACGCCGTGCGCGGCAAGATCGTGGAGCTGCGTACCAAGGGCAATGACCGCACCAAGAAGGAAACCGACCTGCTCGACATCCTGATGATCGTCAATGAGATGATGGCGCGCGGCTATGAATTTCTTCCCATTGACCTGCGCCGTTCCCATGCCTATAAATACCTGATCGAGGACGGCAAGCTGCGCATTCCCTTCGCCGCACTCAGCGGCGTGGGCGAGGGTGCTGCCATGGGCGTATATGAGGCCGCCCAGAAGGGGGACTTCATGTCCATCGAGGAATTCCAGACCGAGAGCGGCGCCTCGAAAACCATCATCGAAATGCTCGAGAATCTCGGTGCCTTCGGTGATCTGCCAAAATCCACACAGATGTCGTTCTTCTAAGAGAGCGGCAGCCGGCGTTTCTACGATTGCGTGAGAATATTCCACATCTGTGAAAAGAATTCTACGGATCGGCAGAAATTCCCGTGCCGTGTCCGGCTGCTCTTGACAAAATCGCAGTAATATGTTACTATAGTAACAAGATACTATAGTAACACGCTAAAGCGTATGAAATGAGGTACATTATGCGACGATATGATCTGATCACCCCGGAGGGGACAAGGGACTATCTGTTTGACGAGTGCTCCCTGAAACGCAGCGTCGAGAACCAGACGCGCTCGCTGTTCCGGAGCATGGGGTATTCCCGGCTCATCACACCGGGACTGGAATTCTTCGACGTTTTCGACGTCAGTTCCGGCTGCTTTGCACCGGAGGAGATGTGCAAGCTGACGGACAACAAGGGCCGTCTGATGACACTGCGGCCGGATTCGACCATCCCGATCGCCAGAGTGGTGGCGACCCGTTTGAAGGATGCGCCGCTGCCGCTGCGGCTGTATTATACGCAGCCGGTCTATCATTTCGCGCCCTCCCTGAAGGGCCGCAGCACGGAGGTCAACCAGACGGGCATCGAGCTTATCGGCGTGGGCAGCCGCATGGCGGACGTGGAGGTCATTTCCGCGGCACTCGAGGTCCTCTCGAGTGTGGGCGCAGGACTTCCGGATGCACATCTGAATGTGAACTATTCCCTCGAGCTCGGGGATGTACGGATCTTCCGGGAGCTGATGCACCGGCTGAGTGCGCCGCCCGCACGCAAGGAGGAGATCCGGGAGCTCATCGAGTCGAAGAACTATCCGGCACTCAATGACGTGCTCGACCGCCTTGGCGATAACCGCATCACCCGCGCACTGCGCAAGCTGCCGACACTGTTCGGCGGTGAGGAGGTCTTTGACAGAGCACAGGAGATCTTCCAGGATGAGCGCATCACGGAGATCCTCGGCAGCATGCGTGAGCTGTACCGCACGATCTGTGCGCTGGGACACAGCGACCGTGTGATCGTGGACCTGGGCCTTGTCAATAAGGCGGATTATTATACGGGCCTTGTCATCAAGGGCTATCTGGAGGGCTACGGCGAGGAGGTCCTCTCCGGCGGACGCTATGATAAGCTTTTGTCGGAATTCGGCTATGATGCCCCGGCCGTGGGCATGGCCGTGAGTGTGGATGCGGTCGCCAATGTCATTG
>JAFTZY010000043.1 GCA_017460955.1 Oscillospiraceae bacterium | reverse complement strand
GGGAGGCGGCCGCATTTGCCGATCCCGCCGGGGAGGTGCCGGATGCTGCGGCCGCGCTCCGGGGCGCGATGGACATCATCGCCGAGGAGATCTCCGATGATGCGCAGGTGCGCACGGACATGCGCGACCTCTATGCCCGCTTTGCCACGCTCGTCAGCAGTGCCGCCGATGCGGACAAGGACAGCGTCTACCGGGATTACTACGAATACGAGCGGCCCGTGGCCCGTATGCAGGGGCACCAGATCCTTGCCGTCCACCGCGGCGAGAAGGAGGGCTTTCTCAAGGTCACCCTCACCGTACAGGGCGGACTTGCCGAGCAGATCTGCGTGCGCCGGTATGTGAAGAACGATTCTCCCGCAGGGCAGCTCGTGCGGGAGGCGGCATGTGACAGTGCCTCCCGCCTCATCATCCCCTCCATCATCCGGGAGGTGCGTGCTTCCATGTACGACCGCGCCTGTGAGAGCGCCATCAAGGTCTTTGCCTCGAACCTCGGACAGCTCCTCATGCAGCCGCCCCTGCGGGATACCGTCACGCTCGGACTTGATCCCGCGTACCGCACGGGCTGCAAGCTGGCGGTCGTGGACGGCACCGGCAAGGTCCTTGACACCGCGGTGATCTACCCCACCCCGCCCCAGTCCAGAACGCGGGAGGCGGCCGCGAAGGTCACACAGCTTGTCGGGAAATACGGCATCACCGCCGTTTCCATCGGCAACGGCACGGCCTCGCGGGAGTCGGAGAGCTTTGTGGCAGAGCTGCTCCCCTCCCTGCCGCACAGGGTCTCGTACATGGTCGTGTCCGAAGCGGGGGCCTCGGTATACTCGGCCTCCGAGCTTGCGGCGGCGGAATTCCCGCAGTACGACGTCTCCCTGCGCAGTGCGGTCTCCATTGCAAGGCGCCTGCAGGATCCGCTTGCGGAGCTCGTCAAGATCGACCCGAAGGCCATCGGTGTGGGCCAGTACCAGCACGACATGCCGCAAAAGGAGCTCCAGACGGCGCTCGACGGTGTCGTGGAGGAGTGCGTCAATGCCGTGGGCGTGGACCTGAACACAGCCTCCGCGCCGCTTCTGTCCCACATCGCCGGGATCAGCGCATCGGTGGCAAAGAACATCGTCGCCTACCGGGAGGAGAACGGAGCGTTCCGGACGCGCCGGGAGCTGCTCAAAGTCAAGGGTCTCGGCCCGAAGGCATATGAGCAGTGCGCGGGCTTCCTGCGCATACCGGGGGCAAAGCAGCCGCTTGACAACACGGCGGTGCATCCGGAGAGCTACGATGCGGCAAGGAGGCTGCTCGAGGCCTTCGGGTTCTCGCTCGAGGACGCGGCGGCAGGGCGGCTCGGGGAGCTGTCCCGGCTTGTGAAGAAGCGCGGTACGGACAGCCTTGCCCGGGAGCTCGGCATCGGCAGCTACACCCTCTCGGACATGGCAGAGGAGCTGCAAAAGCCCGGACGCGACCCGCGTGACCTGCTCCCGCCGCCCCTTATGCGCTCGGGGGATGTCATGGAGCTGTCGGACTTAAAACCCGGCATGCAGCTCATGGGCACCGTGCGCAACATTGTGGATTTCGGCTGCTTTGTGGACATCGGTGTCCATGAGGACGGACTTGTCCACATCTCCCAGCTGTGCGACCGTTATGTCAAGCACCCGCTCGAGGTGGTCAAGGTCGGACAGGTCGTGGAGGTGACCGTGCTGGAGGTGGATGCAAAGCGCCGCCGCATTTCCCTGACGATGAAGAAACAGAAATGACATTTTTTACAGATAGAAAGGATGGGGATCTTTGATGGAACAGAACAAAACGCACCCGGCCAGGGCGGTGCTGCTGAGCATCCTGTGCGTGGTGCTCACGCTCTGCCTTGGTACCCAGCTCATTGCCACGCTGACCGCGCACTTCTATGTAAAGCGCGGCAGCATCCCGCAGGCAGTGCGCTCGGTCTCGCTCGACCGGCTTGAGATCGAGGAGGGCAACGGCCAGCGCAAGAGCGCGGCGCAGTACATCCTCGACCACTATGTACAGGATGACCGGGTGACGGTGGACAATGTCGAGCGTGTCCTCCGGGACGGCACCTTCACGGACTATGCCGGGGACCTGGTGGCACAGTACAACGATTATCTGCGCGGGGAAGCGGATTTCCCGGAGCTCACGGCGGACAGCGTGGTCGGGCTCATCGAGGAGAACGAGGGCCTGATCCGGGAGGAAACGGGACTGCAGTTTCTCGAGCCCGACAAGGAGAAGCTCCGGCAGGAGCTCGCACAGCCCCTTGACGACACCAACCGTGTGCTCGAGCATTCGCTCTATGTGGGCGTGAGCGGCATCAGCGCCCGTGCGCAGGCAAAGCTCTGGCCGATCCTCCTGCTCTCGGTGCTGCTCCTGGCCGTATTCGTCTGGCTCATCACCATCCATGTGCGCTGGAAGGGCTCGGCCGCGGGTGCCTGCAAGGTCTTTGCGGTGACCCTGTGCATCCCCTGCGTTGTCACGCTCCTCATCGGTGCAGCGGGCGGTGTGTCGCTCTCCAGGCTGCATCTGGAGGCATTCACGGAGAGCTTTGCGCACCTGCGGCCGGAGCTGCTCATGACCGGCGGCATCGGCGTGCTGTTCTGCATCGCCGTGTTCGGCGCGGGGATGCTCTTAGGGCTTCGCCGGAAGGCTCCCCTTCCTGCCGCACCCTCCGATGAGAGCACACAGGCCCTTCGCAGTGCGCCCTTCCTGCAAAAGCCGGAAACGCCTTCGGAGGATGTGCGCCGCTTCTGCCGCTTCTGCGGCAAGCCCCTGGTCGGCCCGGATGCGCTGTTCTGCTACCAGTGCGGGCAGTCGCAGACGGAAACCAAGGGGGACACAGGCGCCTCCCGATAAATGCGCCCGTGCAGACGTCTGCCTCCCTGTCTACCCGCTCAAAAGCCCCCGGTGCAAGCACACACCGGGGGCTTTTTGCGTGAGGGCGGGCTCAGCAGCCGCAGCCGCAGCCGTTGTTGCAGCCGCAGTTGTTGCTGTTGTTGCCGCAGCAGCAGAAGATGATGAGGATGAGCAGGATGATCCAGCAGCAGCCACCGTCAAAGCATCCGTTATTCATAGTACATTTCTCCTTGCATATCGTATTTGACCGGCCGTGTTCCGGCGGCCATAGTACATCATATGACTTCCCGGAAAATGTGTGCATACCGGTCACCCGGACACTTTCTGTCCATCCAGATGTGCTATCATAGAAGTATCCGTGCGGTATCCGTCACCGTTCGACACATATCGCACGGATCCTGTGGTATACTCTACTTGAGTGATAATGGATAGGAGGCAGTACGATCTTGAAGAAACGAAGCGATACCCGTCAGCTCTCCGGGCATGCCATGCAGGCGCTTGACACGGCCATGCGGCTGGCCGGAGAGTTCGGACACACCTACGTCGGCACCGAGCATTACCTGCTTTCCCTGTGTACGGAGCCCGACTGCACGGCCTACCGGCTCCTGTACAAGGCAGGCGTCCGGGAGAAGGCCGTGCGCGACCATATCATCCGCACGATCGGTCTGGGCTGTCCGACCACGCCCGGCTACCACAGCATGACCCCTGCGCTGCGCCGCCTCTTCCGACGTGCGCAGGAGCTCGGTATGCGGCGCGGATGCGAGGAGCCGGGCACACGCTTTTTGCTGCAGGCCATGCTCCAGGAGGACAGCATCGCGGCCGTACAGATCCTCGAAGCGCTCGACATCGACCTGACCGCCCTTGAAGAGACCTGCCGTTCAAGGAGCCTGCGCCCGTCCCCCGCACCGCCCACGGAGCGGGAGTATCCGCAGCTCTTCCGCTACGGCAAGCTCCTCACGGGCGGGGACACGCCCCTCATCGGCCGCACGCAGGAGATCGACCGGGTGCTCGAGATCCTCGCCAGACGCCAGAAGAACAACCCCTGCCTGGTCGGGGAGCCCGGTGTCGGCAAGACCGCCGTCATCCAGGGCGTGGCCGAACGCTTTGCCCGCGGTGAGGTCCCGAAGAGCCTGCGGGGGCTGCACATCTTCTCGCTCGACTTAACGGCGCTCCTGGCCGGTACCAAGTACCGGGGCGACTTCGAGGAGCGCATCCGCGCCTGTGTCGAGGAGGTCATCCGCGGCGGACACATCATCCTCTTCCTCGACGAGCTCCACACGCTCGTGGGTGCCGGCTCCGCCGAGGGTGCCATCGATGCGGCCAATCTCTTAAAGCCCTGCCTTGCCCGCGGAGAGCTGCGCCTCATCGGCGCCACCACGCCCAAGGAGTATGCCCGCACCATCGACCGCGACGGTGCCCTGTCCAGGCGCTTCCAGTGCGTGCCGATCGAGGAGCCCTCCGCGGAGGAGACGCTGCACACCCTTCGGGGGCTGTCCGAGTGCTATGCCGGGTACCATCATGTGAAGCTCGATGAGGCGGTGCTGCAGGCATGCGTGACGCTCGCGGACCAGTATATCGGGGACAAATACTTCCCCGACAAGGCCATTGACCTGCTCGACGAGGCCTGCGCCCATGCCGCCCTGCTCCGGTCCGGCTCAAAGAAGCCCGCCGTGTGTGTACAGGACGTTGCCGCCGTCGCCTCCCGGCGCACGGGCATCCCCCTTGAGCGCATCACGCAGGAGGAGCGTGAGCGGCTGCTCCGTCTGCACGGGGAGGTCCGCGCACAGATCATCGGCCACGAGACGCAGGTCGATACGCTGTGCGATGCCGTGTGCCGCCATGCCAGCGGCTTCCGGGATGCGCAGCGTCCGTCAGGCTCCTTCCTCCTCATCGGTCCGACGGGCGTGGGCAAGACCGCTCTTGTGACGGCGCTGTGCAGGGCGCTCTACGGCGGCGTCACGCAGCTTCTGCGGGTGGACATGTCCGAGTACCAGGAGCCCCATGCCGCCTCCCGGCTGCTCGGTGCGCCTCCCGGCTACCGGGGCTTTGAGGAGGAGACGGCCTTCTGCTCCCATCTGCGGCGGATCCCGTGCAGCGTGGTGCTCTTTGACGAGATCGAAAAGGCGCATCCGGAGGTGCTGCACCTGCTTTTGCAGATGCTCGAGGACGGGCATCTGACGGATGCCTGCGGCCGGCGCATCAGCCTGCGCAATGCACTTGTGTTCATGACCTCGAATCTGGGGATGCACGAGCAGGGCAGTGCGGGCTTTGTACAAAACCCGCCCACCCGGCAGGAGGCACTTGCGCCCCTGCGCCGGGTACTGCCGCCGGAGCTCATCGGCCGCATGGACGAGGTGCTGGTGTTCTCGCCCCTGTCACCGGAGAGTCTTCAAAGGATCGCCGCGATGCAGCTTACAAAGATCGCATCGCGTGCAGCCGTGCGCGGGGTGCAGCTGCAATTTGATGAGGCAGCCGCAGCCGCTGCAGCCGCCTGCCCGGAGGCCGGACGCTACGGCGCCAGACCCATCCGCAGCTTCCTGACGCAGCAGGTGGAGAATCCCCTGTCAAGGATGTGGCTGAGCGGGGAGCTGCAAAGCGGGGACAGTCTCCTTGTGACGGCCAATGCCGGTGTGCTCGAGCTGCATGCGGGGGTATGTCAGGGCTGACCGCGGTGCCTGTGCCGGGCAAGCAGGGCATATTTGCGCTTGGTGGCCTGCCCGCCCCGGATATGGCGCTCGCGTTTGTTGCGCTCGAGCACCTCATGTACCTGCGCGGCAAGCTCCGGCCGGATGTGCGGCAGCCGCTCACTGACGTCCTTGTGTACCGTACTCTTGGAGATCCCGAAGGCACCGGCGGCCGAGCGGACGGTCGCGCCGTGCTCGATGATGTAGGTGCCGAGCTCGACGGCTCTTTCACTGGATGGATTCTGCATAACCTCACTCCCATAGCGCTGCATGACGGCGGCAGCGGTTCTCCCGGCATCGGCCGGGGTTCGGTAGAGTATATGCGCCCGCCCCTGGAATTATCGCAAATCACAAAATCTTTTGGCGTTTGCAGCATCGCTCCCCCCTTGGTGTCCCGGCCTTAATGGAATCTTCATCAAATTTTTCTGCAATTCCCTTGATTTTTTAAGTCTTTTCCTGTATACTAAGGATAGGTCCTGTACGGACCCACTTCCATGAACGGGGGAATTATTGTTTGAAACTGCTAAGCTTTGCCGTTCCGTGCTACAATTCCGCAGCCTATATGGAGCACTGCATCGAAACGCTCCTTCCCGGCGGCGATGAGGTCGAGATCCTCATCGTGGATGACGGCTCGGTCAAGGACGATACCGCGGCGATCGCAGACCGCTTGGAGGCGGCGCATCCCGGGATCATCCGTGCCATCCATCAGGAGAACAAGGGCCACGGCGGCGCTGTCAATACCGGACTTGCCGCGGCGCAGGGGCTCTATTTCAAGGTCGTCGATTCGGACGACTGGGTCGATGCCGGCGCCTACCGGGAGATCCTGGCAGTGCTGCGCTCCTTTGCCCGGATGGAGGCACCCGTGGACATGCTCATCTCCAACTACACCTACGAGCAGGTCGAGGCCGGACGGCAGCACACCATCCGCTACACCGGCAAGATGCCCGAGGACCGGATCTTTACCTGGGACGAGCTCGGCCGCTTCCGGCCGGACCAGAACATCCTCATGCACTCGGTCATCTACCGCACGGCGCTTCTGCGCGACAGCGGCATCTCCCTGCCCGAGCACTGCTTCTATGTGGACAATATCTTTGTCTATGAGCCGCTGCCCCTCGTGCGCACGCTCTATTATAAAAATGTCGATTTTTACCGCTACCTCATCGGACGCTGCGACCAGTCCGTCAACGAGTCCGTCTTTATCCGGCAGGTCGATCAGCAGGTACGCATCACCTACCACATGCTCGAGGCATCCGATCCCATGCAGCTGTCATGTCCCAAACGCCTGCGCGGCTACATGCTGCACTACCTGTCCATGATGATCATCGTCACCTCGGTGTTCCTCGTGCTCAGCCGCGACCCGGAAAACGAGGAGAAGCGCCGGCAGCTCTGGCGGGATATCCGCGCTAAGGACGAGCGTCTCTACAAGCAGCTGCACTACCGCACGCTCTGCGGGCTCTCGGATATGCCCATCATCCGCAGACGCCAGATCCTCGGCACCAGCTACCGCCTGGCACGGAAGATCTATCGGTTCAATTAAGAGCCCGTATCCATAGCATTCACCCCCATGAACACAAGCTCTGACAGTGATCTTCAATTGGGCCGAAAAAAAAGATTGACAAAAGCTTGACAAACTTTTAAAAAAGTAGTATGATAGAAGTGGACCCAAGGCAACACCGTATGCATGGAAAGGAAGATGTCATTATGTTCAAGAACTTTGCACCGGAATGGGAGGGGTTTACGCCCGGCAGATGGAGCAATACCTCCGTTAACGTCCGTGACTTCATCCACCGCAACTACACGCCCTATGACGGAGACGAAAGCTTTCTGACCGGTCCCACGCAGGCGACCGCGAAGCTCTGGGAGCAGGTGATGGAGCTGTCGCGTCAGGAGCGTGAGGCAGGCGGCGTGCTCGACATGGACACGAAGGTCATCTCGACCATCACCTCCCACGGCCCCGGCTACCTGGACAAGGACCTCGAGCAGATCGTAGGCCTCCAGACGGACAAGCCCTTCAAGCGCTCACTCCAGCCCTTCGGCGGCATCCGCATGGCGCAGCAGGCGTGCAAGGAGTACGGCTACGAGGTGGATCCCCAGGTCGTGGAGATCTTCACCAAGTACCGCAAGACCCACAACCAGGGCGTTTTCGATGCCTACACCCCGGAGATGAAGCTGGCACGTCATGCCGCCATCCTCACCGGGCTCCCCGATGCCTACGGCAGGGGACGCATCATCGGCGACTACAGAAGGATCGCCCTGTACGGTGTGGATATGCTCATTGAGGACAAGGAGCACCAGAAATCCACGCATTTTGTCCGCATGACCTCCAAGAACATCCGGCTGCGCGAGGAGCTCTCCGAGCAGATCGGTGCCCTGCGCGACCTCAAGGCGCTCGGTGCGATCTACGGCTTTGACATCTCCCGCCCTGCCAAAAACGCCAGGGAAGCCGTACAGTGGCTGTACTTCGGGTATTTAGCCGCTGTCAAGGAGCAAAACGGCGCTGCTATGTCCCTGGGGCGCACCTCGACCTTCCTGGATATCTACATCCAGCGCGATCTTGAGCGCGGCATCCTTACCGAGGAGGCGGCACAGGAGCTCATCGACCACTTCATCATGAAGCTGCGTCTGGTGCGCTTTGCCAGGACCCCGGAATACAATGCCCTGTTCTCCGGCGACCCGACCTGGGTGACCGAGTCCATCGGCGGCGTGTCCGTGGACGGCCAGCACATGGTCACGAAGAATTCCTTCCGCTACCTGAATACGCTGAACAATTTAGGCACCGCGCCCGAGCCGAACATGACCGTGCTGTGGTCCACGAAGCTCCCGCGGAATTTCAAGCGCTTCTGTGCAAAGATGTCCATCAAGTCCTCCTCCATCCAGTATGAGAACGATGACCTGATGCGCGTCACACACGGCGACGACTACGCCATTGCCTGCTGCGTCTCCTCGATGCGCGTGGGCAAGGAGATGCAGTTCTTCGGGGCAAGAGCCAATCTTGCCAAGTGCCTGCTGTACGCCATCAACGGCGGTGTGGACGAGCGTCTGGGGCTCCAGGTGGGGCCGAAATACCGTCCGGTCGAGGGCGAATACCTGGACTATGACGATGTGATGCAGAAATATGACGACATGATGGAATGGCTCGCAGGGCTCTATGTCAACACCCTGAACGTGATCCATTACATGCATGACAAGTACAGCTACGAGCGTTTGCAGATGGCGCTGCATGACCGCGACGTCAAGCGCTATTTTGCGACCGGCATCGCCGGCCTGTCCGTGGTGGCTGATTCCCTGTCGGCCATCAAGTACGCCAAGGTACGCTGTGTCCGCAAGGATGTGGAGATCAAGAACCGTGCCGGTGAGGTCGTGGATGTGGCCAAGAATGTTGTTGTGGATTACGAGGTCGAGGGCGATTTCCCGAAGTACGGCAACGATGACGACAGAGTCGATGAGATCGCTGTCAGCATCGTGCGCACCTTCATGGACAAGATCCGCAAGCACCACACCTACCGTGACGGCGTGCCGACCATGTCCATCCTGACGATCACCTCGAACGTGGTCTACGGCAAAAAGACCGGCAACACCCCCGACGGCAGAAAACAGGGCGTGCCGCTTGCGCCCGGTGCCAATCCGATGCACGGACGGGACACCCACGGTGCGGTCGCATCCCTCTCCTCCGTCTCCAAGCTGCCCTTCCGCCACGCACAGGACGGCATCTCCAATACCTTCTCGATCGTCCCGGATGCCCTGGGCAAGAGCACGCAGGTCTTTGTGGGCGACCTTGACTTAGAGCGCATGGCACAGGAGGCACTGCATGAAGAGGAGGACTGATCCCCTCCCGCCGCAGGAGGACATTGACGCACTCGTGGATCTCCTCGATTCCCTTGCGGCCTCGGGCAGCCAGCATATCAACCTGGATGTCGGCGAGGAGATGCGCGTGCAGACCGTCAGCAGTACGGAATGCTCGGGGCGGCAGGGGCCGTGCATGGTCCCGAATTTTGAAGAAGAGGAAGAAGAACTTTGAGGAAAGGTGGTCATACTATGGCAAATGAAGTACAGAATGAACAGCAGGTGGACAATCTCGTGGAGCTGCTCGACGGCTATGTCGCCAAGGGCGGACATCATCTGAATGTGAATGTCTTTACCCGTGAGACCCTGCTCGATGCACAGGCCCATCCGGAGAAGTATCCGCAGCTCACCGTGCGGGTATCCGGGTATGCGGTCAATTTCATCAAGCTCACCAAGGAGCAGCAGGATGACGTGATCTCGCGTACATTCCATGAAAAGATCTGAAAGCAAAGCCGCCCTTTCGGGCGGCTTTCTGCAAGGGGGGATAAACGATGGCACTGACCGGGCGCATCCATTCCACGGAATCCTTCGGCACGGTGGACGGCCCCGGCATCCGCTTTGTGGTGTTCTTCCAGGGCTGTCCCATGCGCTGCCTGTACTGCCACAATCCCGATACCTGGGCAGCTTCCGGCGGCACGGAGATGACCGCGGACACGCTTCTTACGCTGTTTGAGCGCAAGCGCGAATTCTACCGAAACGGCGGCATCACGGCCACGGGCGGTGAGCCGATGGCGCAGCTTGCCTTCCTCACCGAGCTCTTCACGAAGGCAAAGCAGCGGGGCATCCACACCTGCCTTGACACCTCCGGGATCTGCTATGACCCGGGGCATCCGGAGCAGGCAGCGCCCCTCCTTGCCGTAACGGATCTTGTGATGCTCGACATCAAGCACATCGACGACGAGCGCCACAAAGCACTCACGGGGCAGTCCAATGCGCGGATCCTTGCCTTTGCACGGCGCCTGAGCGAGGAAGGGACGGCGCTGTGGATCCGGCATGTGATCGTCCCCGGCTGGACGGATGATGAGGAGGCGCTCCTGCGTCTGGGGCGGTTCCTGGGCGGACTGCGTACCCTCAAGGCGCTCGACTGCCTGCCCTATCACACCATGGGCAAGTCCAAATACGAGGAGCTGGGGATCCCCTACCCCCTCGGCAATACAGAAGCGCTCTCCCCGGAGGACGCCGCCGCTGCCCGGAATACCATCCTCCGGGGCATCCGGCAGCGCCTGCGGGAGGAGGCAGGAGGATAACAAAAAACCGCCCCCGGCATCCGGGAGCGGCTTTTCCATGCCGTAATTACTTGTTGACAGCTTCCTTCAGGTTCTTGCCTGCCTTGAAGGCCGGTGCCTTGCAAGCCGGTACATCCTGCATCTTCTTGGTGCGGGGGTTTCTGCACTGCTTGGCAGCACGCTCGCGAACCTCGAATACGCCAAAACCGGTCAGGGTAACCTTGTCGCCTGCCTCCAGAGCTTCCTTGATGCTCTCGAAAACAGCGTCAACATAAACGCCGGCATCCTTCTTGGACTTACCGGTCTTATCAGCTACAGCCTGGATCAATTCTGCTTTTTTCATAGTAGTACATCCTCCATAAGTTTTAATATACTTGTATTATATACGATTGTGCGCGATTTGTCAAGAAGTTTCGGAAAAATTGGCGTTTCTACAGAATTTCGGAGATATCGGACGTGAAATCTGTACAATATAGCGGAAGAAAACGCCTCAAAACGGCTGTAAGACGTGGGTTTGACGCTTTTTCATCATGCGTCGAGCCCCGCACGCAGCTCCTCGGAGAGGGCCTGCACGCGCTTTGCGGCGCCCTCGGGGTCCCCGCCGATGGCATTGACGAATGCAGAGCCCACGATCACGCCGTCACAGTACGCGCCCATGCGCCCGGCCGCCTCACCGTTGCGGATGCCAAAGCCCACGCAGCACGGGATCTTGGCGGAGGCGCGCACCTCATCGAAGAAGGCGGTGAAGTCCGTATCAAAGTGGTCGCGCATGCCCGTGACGCCGTTGGACGACACGCAGTACAGAAAGCCCTGTGCGGCCCCTGCGATCCTGGCGATGCGGCCCTTCGAGGCGGGGGTGACCAGACTGATCTGGTACAGGCCGTTTGCATCGGCAGCGGCCTGGAACTCGTCATGCTCCTCAAACGGCAGATCCGGCACGATCACGCCGTCGATCCCCGTTTCCCGGCATTTGCGGAAGAATTCCTCCTTGCCCGAGCGGAAGATGGTGTTCGCATACAGCATCAGGAGCAGCGGCATCTGTGTCCGGCTGCGCAGGCGTGCGGCAAGTGCAAAGACATCCCGGAGCGTGGTGTGATGGTCGCGCAGCGCCCGCAGGCTCCCCTCCTGGATCACCTTGCCCTCGGCGATGGGGTCGGAAAACGGCACGCCGATCTCCACAATGTCCACGCCCCCCGCTTCCATGGCGAGCACGGCCTCCTCGGTGGTTCCGATCCCGCCGTCACCGGCCACGAGATAGCCGATGAGCGTCTTGCGGCCCCTTGCCTTGTTGTCCTCAAATTTCTGATCGATCCTGTTACGCATTGATATTCACTCCTCTGTATCTGGCGATCTGCTGTACGTCCTTGTCCCCTCTGCCGGAGAGGTTGATGATCATGATCTGGTCCTGTGTCATATCCGCGGCGATCCTGCGTGCGGCAGCAACGGCATGGGCGGATTCCACGGCCGGGATGATGCCCTCGGTCCTGGAGAGGTACTCGAATGCCTGCACGGCCTCCTCATCGGTGACGGCCAGATAGTCGGCGCGTCCGGTGGCATGGAGGTAGGCATGCTCCGGGCCGATGCCGGGATAGTCCAGCCCTGCGGAGATGGAAAAGACCGGTGCGATCTGCCCCTCCTCGTTCTGGAGGAACACGGACTTCATGCCGTGGAAGATGCCCGTATCGCCCTTCGAGAGCGTGGCGGCATGCTCGGAGGTGTCGATGCCCCGGCCGGCTGCCTCTGCGCCGACGAGCCGCACACCGGTGTCCGGGATGAAGTCATAGAAGATGCCCATGGCGTTCGAGCCGCCGCCGACACAGGCGACCACGCAGTCGGGGAGGCGTCCCTCGGCCTCGAGGATCTGGCGCTTGGCCTCCTCGCCGATGATCTTCTGGAAATCGCGCACCATGGTCGGGTACGGGTGCGGTCCCATCACCGAGCCGATGCAGTAGAAGGTGGTGTCAATATTGGTCGCCCAGTCACGCATGGCCTCGTTGATGGCATCCTTGAGGGTCGCCGTGCCCGAATCCACGCCCGTGACCTTCGCACCGAGCAGCTCCATGCGGTAGACATTGAGCGCCTGGCGGTCCATGTCCTCCCGGCCCATGTAGACCTCACATTCCATATCGAAATACGCACAGATGGTCGCGGTGGCCACGCCGTGCTGACCGGCGCCGGTCTCGGCAATGATGCGCTTCTTGCCCATGTGCTTGGCAGGAGCACCTGCCCCAGGGCATTGTTGATCT
>JAFTZY010000042.1 GCA_017460955.1 Oscillospiraceae bacterium | reverse complement strand
CCTATGTGACACGGGTGGACCAGTTCGACTGCGGCATCATGATCTCCGCGAGCCACAACCCCTACTACGACAACGGCATCAAGCTCCTCAACAGCGCCGGTGAGAAGATGGATGAGGACACCATCGCGCTGGTGGAGGATTATCTCGACGGCGAGCTCGAGGTCTTTGACCGGGCCTGGCCGGAGCTCCCCTTCGCAACGGGCGACAAGATCGGCTGCACGGTGGACTATGTGTCCGGCCGCAACCGCTACATCGGCTACCTGATCTCCCTGGGCATGTATTCCTTCCGGGGCGTCAAGGTCGGTCTGGACTGCGCCAACGGTGCCTCCTGGAACATTGCCAAATCCGTATTCGATGCCCTCGGTGCATCGACCTATGTCATCCATGCCGCCCCGAACGGCACGAACATCAACACCGGCTGCGGCTCGACGCATATCGAATCCCTGCGGCATTTCGTCCTTGAAAACGGTCTGGATGTGGGCTTTGCCTATGACGGCGATGCCGACCGCTGCCTGTGCGTGGACGAGAAGGGCAATGTCCTGAGCGGTGACCACATCCTGTACATCTACGGGCGCTACATGAAGGAGCGCGACAAGCTCGTCAACAACACGGTCGTCACGACCGTCATGTCCAATTTCGGACTGTACAAGGCCTTCGATGCGATCGGCATCGACTATGTCAAGACCGCTGTGGGCGACAAGTATGTCTATGAATACATGTCCCGGAACGGCTGCCGTCTGGGCGGCGAGGAGTCCGGTCACATCATCTTCTCCAAATACGCCACCACCGGTGACGGTCTGCTCACGAGCCTGAAGATGATGGAGGTCATGATGGCAAGAAAGGCCAAGATGAGCGAGCTAGCCGCACCCGTGACCATCTATCCGCAGGTGCTGGTCAATGTGCACGTGAAGGATAAGGTCACTGCCCGCTCCGATGAAGAGGTCCAGAAGGCGGTGGCAGCCGCAGAGGCTGCACTCGGCGATACCGGACGCATCCTTGTCCGGGAATCCGGCACGGAGCCCCTCATCCGCGTTATGGCAGAGGCCCCCACGCAGGAGGCATGCCAGGCACAGGTGGACAGCATCGTGGAGGTCATCAAGGCCCGCGGTCATGCAGTGGAGAGCTAACACAAAAAAGCACCCCGGATGGGGTGCTTTTTTACAGATTTACGACTTACGGAAGCGGTCGATCAGTTCATTTACCTCCTCACGGCGCTGCTGCTCAATGCGGCACAGGTCGTGGTTCTTGTCCAGGATCGTCGTCTGCATCCCGGACAGGGAGCTGAGGATCCGGTCAGGACAGCGGCGCTCGAGCGTATCGGAAAAGCTGCGCATCTCCCGGTTGACCGCCGCATGCCAGCGGATGCAGAACCGGTAGAGCCGGCGGCTCACATGCAGATAGGCGATGCTCGAGAGCACGGTATCCCCGATCATCAGGACGGCGATCGTCCAGAAGGCCGTCACCCGGACATTCGGATGGATCATATCAAGCACGCCGTTGACCATCGGCTGGATCACCGAGCCGATCACCGTGGCACTGATGCCGAAGAACAGAAAGCCCAGCAGGCAGATCCTGCCCTTGTACTGGAAGGCCATGCCCGTATAATCCCACAGCTTTTTGTGGAAGATGTTCTCAAGGATGCTGCCGGCCAGGTATTCCACCGCGATGCAGCCGCATGCCGATACGAGGAACAGTGCTGCCGGATGCGGGATGAAGTGATGCAGGATCACACTCAGGATGCATCCCCCGCCGTACACCGGACAGTAGGGTCCGAGCAGGGAGCCGCGGTTGACGAATCTGCCGTATTCCCACAGGGAGCAGATCGTGGACTCATAGACCCAGCCGCAGACGCTGTACAGCGCAAAGCTCAAAAACAGATATTGCAGACTCAGCTCCATCGGATCATGTATCATAAGCCTCATGGACCACACACTCCTTTCTCAGGACCTCCAGCACCGTACAGATCTTATCCGCACACGAGACGATCCAGCCCTCGCGGGTGTGCGGCGGGATCACCGTCAGCGGGAACATATGGTGCAGGATGATGTCCTCCTCCGTCCTGGTCAGCCGGAAATCCTCCCTTGCATTGCGCAGGGCCACACCGGGATGATAGAACCCGTGCAGCCGGTGCCGGCTGGCCTTATCGTGCCAGTCATACAGAAAATAATCATGCAGGAGCGCACCGCGGATCAGCTCGCGCCAGCGCACGCGGATCCCCAGCCGCCGGCAGAGCAGACAGCTGACATAGGCCACATGCAGGCAGTGTACATAGACCGAACAGGTACCGTGCTGACAATACTGCTTGGTCAGCTCCATACGTCCGTTCTCTCCGAGCGTCACAAGCTGACGCTCGATCACGCGAGCAAGCTTCTGATCCATAACGTCCCCCCGTTGACATTTTCTCTTACTTGTATTATAATATAAATATGACGGAAAGTCAATATTTTCTCTATAAAAGGTGTCGTTTTTTCAGAAAATCAGTAAAAATCACCAGCTTTTCGCCGGATTTATGGGCAATTCGGACAAAAAACCACCCTGCTGCAAGGAGGAGCATCCACTATGAAATACGATCTTGCCATCTTTGACCTTGACGGGACCATCCTTGACACGCTCGAGGACCTAAAGCGCAGTCTCAGCTTTGCACTGCAAAGCGCTTCCCTGCCCGAGCGCACGCTCGATGAGACACGGCGTTTTGTCGGCAACGGCATCCGCCGGCTCATCGAACGAGCGGTCCCCGAGGGGAGCGATGCAGTGCTCATCGATGCGGTGTACGCATCCTTCACGGCCCATTACCGGGACCACTGCGCCGATCACACAAAGCCCTATGACGGGATCGAAGCGCTCGTTCGTGCGCTCCGGGAGGCCGGGATGCAGACGGCTGTGGTGTCCAACAAGGCGGACTTTGCCGTGCAGTCCCTGTGTGCGCAGTATTTTCCGGGACTGTTCGATGCCGTGGCCGGGGAACGTGAGGGCATACGCAGAAAGCCCGCTCCGGATGCGGTGCTCGCTGTGCTCGACAGTCTGCACACGCCCCGGGAGCGGGCGGTCTATATCGGGGATTCCGAGGTGGATGTGAAAACGGCGCAGAACGCCGGCCTTGACGGGATCTTTGTCCTCTGGGGATTCCGGGACAGGGACACCCTGCTCCGGGAGGGAGCGGATGTCCTGGTGTCCTCCCCGGAGGAGCTCCTTACAAGGCTTTAATTCTTCTCCAAAAACGGCAGTGCGGCGCGCAGGCGGCCTCCCACGAGGATCGCCAGCGCCATTTTAATGCCGTCCCAGAAGAGGAAGGGCACGACGCACAGCATCAGTGCTGCGCCGAGAGTATAGGGCTTTCCGGCATTCGAGCAGACGATCATGAACCAGATCGTACCGAAGGCGTAGCATACCAGCAGTCCCAGGACGAGCCCCGCGATGCGCACGGGGAGCTTGCGGCCCCAGAGCGATTCAAAGAGCCAGCAGATAAGGGCGGTGAAGAGGAATCCGATGATGTACCCGCCCGTCGGTCCGAGCAGGACACCAAGGCCCGCTCCGAATTTGGCGAATACGGGCACGCCCACGGCCCCCAGTGCAATGTAGCACAGGATGGATGCGCAGGCATCCCTGCCGCCGAGCAGCTCGATCGCCGCAAAGACGGCGAAGGTCTGGAGCGTGAAGGGGACGACCATCGGGATCGAGATCCATGAGCACACCGCTGTCAGTGCGGTCATCATGGCGATCAGGACGATACGGAGAAGATGGGTGCGGCTTGTGCCGCCGGTCTGTGTGTTTGTCATGTGAAGCCTCCTGCATTTTGTTTTTTTCATTATAGCACAGTTCGTCCCATTTGTCAACCCTTATTCTTATTTAGGTTAACAATATTTTTTGAAAATTGTGAAACACAGCTTGACAAACACAGGAAAACATGGTATAGTATAGATTGTGAGTACAAGTGTTTTTTGTACACGGACGATTTTTGCCCGACGAATTCCTCGCAGAATATGGATTCAGGAGGTGCTGTCATGGAACATCGCACACAGCTCATCGTTGTCGATGCGTCCGTGCTGCCGGATGTCATAGGAAAGGTACTGGAGGTCAAGAAGCTGCTGGCCGGCCGGCAGGAGAAAAGCTCCGCGGCTGCGTGCAAGCGCGTGGGGATCTCCCGCAGTGCTTATTATAAGTATAAGGACTGTGTGTTCTCCTATGAGGACAAGCTGACGCAGCGCATCATCAATCTGCATGCCGTGCTGCGTGACGAGGCAGGCGTGCTGTCAAGTGTCCTGTCGGCGCTCTATGCGCTCGATGCCAACATCCTGACAGTTAACCAGAACATCCCCATTGACGGCGTGGCAGCCGTGACCTTTTCGGTACGGCTCGGCGGTGAGGTGCAGTCCCCCCATGAGCTGGCATCCCGCATCAGCGCTGTGGAAGGCGTGGTGTCCGTCAAGATCCTGTCGGGCGAGTAAATTACAGGAGGAACGAACAACATGGATAAATTTGCGGTACTTGGCTGCGGCGTGGTCGGCTCCGGCGTGGTGGAGCTGTTTGAGAAGAACAAGGCCCTGATCGAAAAGCGCAGCGGGCGAAAGCTTGAAATGGCGTACATTCTCGACCTCCGGGATTTCCCGGACCGTCCCTACGGCAGCAAGGTCGTCAAAAGCATCGACACCATTTTGGCAGATCCCGAGGTCACGGTCGTGGCCGAGTGCATGGGCGGCATCGAGCCGGCCTTCACGTTCGTCAAGGCATGCCTGGAGGCCGGCAAGAGCGTTGCCACCTCCAACAAGGAGCTGGTCGCTGCCAAGGGTGATATTCTTTTGCAGACGGCCAAGGACCATCACTGCAATTTCTTCTTTGAGGCAAGCGTGGGCGGCGCCATCCCGATCATCCGTCCGCTGCACAAGTGCCTGGCAGCCAATGATTTCTCGGCCATTGCCGGCATCCTCAACGGTACGACCAATTTCATCCTCGGCAAGATGATCACAGCCGATATGGATTTTGCCTCCGCTCTGGCACTCGCCCAGGAAAAGGGCTATGCCGAGAAGGACCCGACGGCGGATGTGGAGGGCCACGATGCCTGCCGCAAGATCTGCATCCTCTCCTCCCTGGCCTTCGGAAAGCATGTGTACCCGGAGTCCGTCCACACCAAGGGCATCCGTGAGGTGGAGCTCAAGGACGTCAAGCTGTGCATGCAGCTCGGGTATGCCATCAAGCTCATTGCCCGCGTACAGCGCCTTGAGAACGGCAAGATCCTCCCGACTGTCATGCCCATGGCCGTGGCGGACGACAACCTCCTGTCCGATGTCAACGGCGTATACAACGCCGTGATGGTGCGCGGCGACGGCATCAGCAAGGCCATGTTCTACGGCCGCGGTGCGGGCAAGTTCCCGACGGCCAGTGCCGTGCTCGGTGATATGATCGAGGAGGTACAGCTCAGTGACACCATCCCTGCACAGACCTGGGAGAATGTCGGCAGTGCGGACTTCATCGAGGATTTCTCGCAGTTTTCTGCCGAGCGGTATTTCCGCACGAGTGCTGCAAATGCCGAGGCACTCACCGAGGTATTCGGAGAGGGCGTCAGTGAGATCCTGACAATGGACGATCACGAGAGCGTCTTTACCGTCGCCCGTGAGATGAACGTGACCGAGGTGGAGGATGCCGTCAAGGCACTGTCCGCCAAGGGCATCCGCGTGCTGGCAGAGTATCCGATCCTCCAGCCGTAAGGTATACAATCGCATCAGCACCGCCGCCGGGCGGTGAACATCGCGCCAAGATCCCCTCCGTTAGGCCTTTGAAGGAGTGGATCCTGGCGCATTTTCTATGGAGGTCCATCATGCCAAAACCAGGTCTTTTCCGGGAGTTTCTCCGGTATACCGCCCTCAACGTGCTCGGGATGCTCGCGCTGTCCTGCTACATCCTTGCCGACACCTGCTTCATCGCACAAAAGCTCGGTCCGGACGGTCTGACATCGCTCAATCTGGCCATTCCCGTGTTCAACGTCATCAGCGGCACCGCCCTGATGCTTGCCATGGGCGGCGGCGCACGCTTCATGCTAAGAAAGAGCACCGGCGACACACAGCAGGGGGATGCGGTCTTTACACATACGATCCTGCTTGCGGCCCTCTTTTCGGGACTGCTCATGCTGACCGGTGCCTTCCTGTCCGCACCGCTCACCCGGCTGCTCGGTGCCGATGCGGACACCTACGCCATGACGCACACCTACCTGCGCACGCTTTTGCTGTGTGCGCCGCTCTTTTTGTACAATTCTGTGCTGCAAAGCTTTGTGCGCAATGACGGAGCGCCCCAGCTTGCCATGGGCGCGATGATCGCGGGGAGCCTCTCGAACATCGTGCTTGACCTGCTCTTTTTGTATGTGTTCCGGATGGGCATGTTCGGTGCCGTCCTTGCCACCTGCATTGCACCGGGGATCAGTCTCACGGTGCTCCTCCCCTATTTCCTGCGCGGGAAAAACTCGTTTTCCCCCGTGCATGTGCGTGTTCCGGACATGCAGGCGCTGCACATCATGGCCGTCGGTGCCTCCTCCCTCATCTCGGAGGTGGCAAGCGGTGCGGTCATCGTGACCTTCAATCTGCTCATGCTGCATTTTGCCGGCAATACGGGCGTGGCAGCCTACGGCATCATTGCCAATCTCTCTCTCGTGGTCATCGCCGTTTTTTCCGGCATCGCGCAAGGCACGCAGCCCCTGCTCAGCCGCAGCTTCGGACAGGGACAAATGCAGGATACCGTGCGGCTGCGCAGGTACATGGCAGTATCCATCCTCCTTGTCTTTGCGCTCTTGGAGCTCCTCCTCTTCCCCTGTGCCGGTGCCGTTGCCGGCGCTTTCAACCGCGAGGGGGATCCGGCCCTGCAGGGACTTGCCGTGCAGGGGCTGCATCTGTACTTCCTGGGGGCGGGCTTTGCAGGGCTCAACATCGCGGGTGCTGTGCAGCTCGCGGCAGCCGAGCAGCCGGGGAAGAGCACGCTCATTTCGGGCCTGCGGGGCTTTGTGCTGATGCTGCCGCTCTCGTTTTGCATGGCAATGCTCTGGCAGGTGCCGGGGCTGTGGCTCTCCTTCCCCGTGACCGAGGCACTGACCCTGTGCATCTGGCAGATGCTCACGCGCCTGCCCAAGAAATCCGGACAAATCCTGTGAAAAACTGTCATACCATACAAAACATGACATTTGTCTTGACAAACACGCAAAAAAATAGTAAACTGATAGTGACAGTCAATCTGCTTTGACAAATCGCCGATCCGTGAGGAGGTGGAACGATTGGAGACGAATACCCTGCAGGAGCTCCTGCTCGATACGATGCCCCGCTGGCATTACTGGATCGCCAAGCCTTTCAAGAGCCTGCTCGACGACGGTGTCAGTCTGGGGATGTACTACTGCATCCAGACCCTGCGGCAGCACGGGGAATCCATGACGATGTCGGAGCTTGCCGGTGCCATGCACTGCTCCAAGCAGCAGATGACAAGGACGGTGGAGCGTCTGGCAGGCTGCGGCTTTGTCGAGCGCATGACCGATCCGTGCGACCGGCGCATCATCCGGCTGCAGCTGACACAGAGCGGCCGGGACTACACGGGTCAGTTCCTCGAGCAGGACTGCGCCTATTATCACCGGCTCATCGGCAGTCTCAGCCCGCAGCAGCAGGAGGAGCTGTACGGTGCGCTGCAAACGCTCAACGCCATCT
>JAFTZY010000003.1 GCA_017460955.1 Oscillospiraceae bacterium | reverse complement strand
ATGATGATGATGCTCCTCCTCATCATGGTCATGATGATGGTGGTGCTCGTCCTCATCATGCTCGTGATGGTGATGATGCTCCTCCTCATCATGGTCATGATGATGGTGATGATGGTGCTCCTCCTCATCGTGATCGTGATGATGATGCTCGTCCTCATCATGGTCATGGTGGTGATGATGATGGTCATGCTCGGCAGCCTCTGCCAGGAGTGCCTGGAGCTCGTCATCCAGGGTGTTCTTCTGTGTCATGGCCTCGGTGATCTGCGCACCGGTGAGGGCATCCCAGTCGGTGGTGACGATGGGAGCGGCGGGGTTCTTCTCACGCAGCCTTGCCACGCAGTCGTCAAGCTTCTCCTGGCTCAGGCCCTGGGTGTGGCTGAGGATGATGCAGGAGGCATAGGTGATCTGGTTGTCGAAGAATTCGCCGAAGTTCTTCTGGTAGAGCTTGCACTTCTTGGCATCGACAACGGTGGTGAAGCCGTCCAGGACGGCATCCTCCATGCCCAGATCCTGCACGGCGCGGATGACATCGGAGAGCTTGCCGACGCCGGAGGGCTCGATGAGGATGCGGTCGGGCTGGTACTGGTCAATGACCTGACGCAGGGCCTTGCCGAAATCGCCCACGAGGGAGCAGCAGATGCAGCCGGAGTTCATCTCGGTGATCTCCACGCCTGCGTCCTGCAAAAAGCCGCCGTCAATGCCGATCTGGCCGAACTCGTTCTCGATGAGCACGAGCTTTTCGCCCTGATAGCCGTCGGCGATGAGCTTCTTGATGAGTGTGGTCTTGCCGGCACCGAGGAAGCCGGAGAATATCGTGATCTTTGTCATTGCTTCATAACACTTCTTTCTCTGAGATTTGCATGGAGCGACAGGGCTCCGATCTTTAGTATACCACATTTTGCAGAAAACTGCAAGTGCCCGGCATGAAGTTTCACAATGTTTTCACACAAGCCGGTATAGCCCCGGCGTTCACGTTTCATACAGTGGTTCCTCCTTACGATGTTTTACGGGCTTACGGTCCTGAACACCCGGGCAGTTACAGCCAACCGAAGGGCACGACGAAGCCGCCTTGATTGCTCAAAGCGGCTTCAGATAGAATTGGTTATTTGGCAGGCGTAGCACTCTCCTGCATCTCTCGGAATTGCTTCCTGTCGTGCCATCGGCGTGTGGTCGCTACGAAATCTACCACCTCAAATAACCTCTCCTTATCCTACTTCTATTATAGCAGATTTATACATCTTTGTCAAGCTTTTTGTAAATCGGTTCATGATTTCTCAGACGCTGTGCAAATCTCTTTTCGTTTTCACCAATGACGGTGATGATTGAGTTCTTATACCCCGGATCATCGCCCTCTACACAAAGACGTACAACAATATTAACGACCCGGCCCTCGTGATGGAATGCTTTGGCTGCCATAGCGGTGCTTGCTTTCTGATCCTTGAAAATGTAATCCGGATCAGACAGGACCTCGGCAAAACGGGAACGAAATGTATCGTAAAACGACTGCCCGCGCCTCTCTATGATGTGCTTCATTCGATTATCTGTGAGGATCACTTCGCTTGTGAGGATCGGATGCGCAGCTGCACCCTGATATTTTGTCATGTCAATGTCTCCGATTTTTTGCACGTCATCGTCCGCCGTTTCTTTGGTGTTTTTTTATGATATCACTTTCCCCTGAAAAGTCAACCGTTTTACCCGGATATTTTCTCTTGAATTCCGCAAAGCCCTTTGCGTCTGCCGGCTCTCCGCAGCGGGCGGCACCTGTTATCTTTGTGCCGGGGAGTATTCATCGGAGATCACACCGCCGATGTACTTGAATTTGATGAGCGTGCCGTTCCGGAAGGACAGGGAGCCCTGCTGGTTGAAGGGGATCTCCTTGAAGGCGGCCCGGGAGGCCTTGAGATGGATCATCTCCCCGCGGCGGGTCTCAAAGACCAGCTCGAAGTACTCATCATACAGCTTGGAATGTCCGGTGGAATCGACCACACGGCGGCGTTCGTCGATCTTCTGCATGAGGATCGCCATTTCCGTGTAGGTCTGTCCCGGATTGCGCTTGGGATCGGAGTGCCGGCGTCTGGGACGCGGCGGCGCCTCCGTATGGCGCAGCCTTGCCAGATAATCGGCCGGCGTGGGAATG
Organism: Oscillospiraceae bacterium; assembly: GCA_017460955.1. Classification (GTDB taxonomy): domain Bacteria; phylum Bacillota; class Clostridia; order Oscillospirales; family Ruminococcaceae; genus UBA3855. Next base: position 19,933 of record JAFTZY010000003.1, on the reverse strand, counting down.
GGCGGCGGCGGATTGTCCTCGTCGATCTCCTCCACAAAGAAGCGGAACACCCTGCGGAAAAAGGGCCGGTTGCCGCCGATGATCACGATCAGCAGCAGGATCACGACAATGGCTGCGAAAACGATCAGAAATTCTTTCATGGACTCATCCTTTCGGCTTGTTTTTCCCGCAGATCATTACAGGCCGTTGGGATTTTGCTGCATGAAGCGCCAGCTGTCCTCGCACATGGTCTCAAGGGTCTCGTGTGCCTCCCAGCCCAGAAGTGCCTTGGCACGCTCTGCATTGGCGTAGGACGAGGCAATGTCCCCCGCACGGCGCGGGGCGATGCGGTAGTTGATGCTGTGGCCGCAGGCCTTCTCATAGGCGTGTACCATCTCCAGCACGCTCACACCGTGGCCGGTGCCCAGATTGATCGGCATAAAGCCCGTGTGATCGGCTGCATAGCGCAAAGCGCAGACATGCCCCTTGGCCAGATCCACCACATGGATGTAGTCGCGCACACCCGTGCCGTCGGGCGTGTCGTAATCATCGCCGAATACGGAGAGCTGCTCGAGCTTTCCGACTGCCACCTGTCCGATGTAGGGCAGCAGATTGTTCGGGATGCCGTTTGGATCCTCACCGATCAGGCCGCTCTTGTGCGCACCGCTGGGGTTGAAGTAGCGCAGGGCCACCACCCGGAATTCCGGATCCGCCACGCACAGATCATGCAGCACCTGCTCGATCATCACCTTTGTGTAGCCGTAGGGGTTCGTCGCCGAGGTGGGCATGTCCTCCACATACGGTACGGGATTGTTCATGCCGTACACCGTTGCCGAGGAGGAGAACACGATACGCTTGCAGCCGTATTCCCGCATGACCTTGAGCAGCACGAAGGTGCCGTTCAGGTTGTTCTCGTAGTATTCCAGCGGCTTCTGGACGGATTCGCCCACGGCCTTGAGTCCTGCAAAATGCACGACGGCCTCGATCTCCTCCGCCTCGAAAATGGCTCTGACAGCCGCTTCATCCCGCATGTCGGCCTTGTAGAAGGGGACGGCCTTCCCCGTGATCCGCTCGATGCGGCGCAGGCTCTCCTCCTTGGAATTGCTCAGATTGTCGAGCGCACAGATCTCATACCCCGCTTCCAGAAATTCCACACAGGTGTGGCTCCCGATGAAGCCCGCACCGCCGGTGACCAGAATCTTTCCCATATCGCTTCTCTCTCCTTATTCGTTGATTGGTGTCAGCATCACAGCGCCCGCACTGCGGATGTGCAGTACATGGCAGCGCCCCTCGCCAAGGACGGCTTCCGTTTCCCGCTTGAACGCCGAAAGCTCTGCAAGCGGTACATACGCCTGCACGGTCCCGGCAAAGCCGCCGCCGTGGACCCGGACCGCGCCCCTGCCTGCGAGCAGCTCCTCACACAGCGCAATGGTCAGCGCCACGGCCTGTGCGGAGGGGTCGGTATAGGTGGAAACGTTCTGCAAAAGCTGTGCCGAGGAATGCCCGGAGGCAGTGACCTCCTGCAAAAACGCCGCGAAATCGCCGTTTTGCAGATCCCGGATCTGCCGCATCACCCGCGCATCGTCCCGGAAATAATGCATCGCACGCAGCACGGCCCTGTCACCGCAGCGTTTCCGCAGCTCGGGCAGGGAGCGGAAGAAGGCCGCTTTGTCCGCGCCGGACAGCCGTTCCGCACCGAGTGCATTTGCCACAGTACACATCTCTGCCGGGATCGCGGCATACGCATCCGTCAGATCCGCATGGTCCGCACCCGAGTCGAGGATGCACAGCGCGTACCCCTCTCTTTCGGGGTCGGCATCGGCACGGGTGAGGACGGGGTCGTCCCCGCCAAAATCAATGGCGATCACGCCGCCCACCGAGCATGCCATCTGGTCCATCAGGCCGCAGGGCTTGCCGAAAAAGACATTCTCGGCATACTGCCCGATCTGTGCGATCTGTACGGCATCGACTGCACCGCCTGCAAAGAGCTCCGAGCAGATCCGTCCGGCAAGGACCTCAAAGGCAGCCGAGGAGGACAGCCCCGAGCCGCGCAGGACATTCGATACCGTGCAGGCATCAAAGCCCGTCACGGGATAGCCGAGCTCCGTAAAACGCGCTGCGATCCCGCGCAGGAGCGCAGCGGAGGTGCCGGTCTCCTCCGGCACGGGCGTGAGGGTGTCCAGGGATACCGTATCGAGGGGGAACCCGCTGGACTTCAGGCGGATCACACCGCTGTCGGTTTTGCGCACGGCCGCGATGATGTCCAGGTCCACGCTCCCTGCCAGGACGTGACCGCCCTGGTGGTCGGTGTGGTTGCCGCCGAGCTCCGTGCGTCCCGGCGCGGAGAAGAGCAGGATGTCCCCCTCCTCCCCGAACTGCGCCGCAAGCTCCTGCACGACGCCCGCATAGCGTGTCCGCTGTGCGGGAATGCTGTCAGCAGGATAGAGCGCCTGGAGCGCACTGTCAAGGGCACCGCTTTCGAGTGCCCGGATGATCTCCTTCGTATGCATAGCCATTTCTCCTATCGTGGCATAACGTCCTCTTCTATTATATAATACTTGCGGGGATTTTGCAAGACTATTTTCAAATTTTTCTCCCCGTAATACCAATCCCCGAAACGGAAATAGACAAAATGACGAGATGAAATGCTGTCAGGCAAGGAGAACACCGCAAGACGGGCTGTCGCCCGGCGAGGACGTTCGACGCAGCATGGCAGCATTTCAGCCGTCATCATTGTCTATCGGAGTTTTGGGGATCGGTATAAGGAAGTACGGCAGGTCCTGCACTATTCCACCTGCAAAAGCAAAGCGCCGAAGGGCTCGAGCGGGATGACGAATTCGCCGTTGTCGCTCTCATAGACCGTCCCCGCCGTATCCGGGCGGGTGCCGTTGTAGATGTCGGCGCTCGCGTCCATGAGCACCGTCAGGCGCCTGGCATCGCAGTGCAGGACGTAGTGATCCTGCGGCGCACCGGCGAAATTGAACACGCCCACTACGGATTCCTTCGAGGAATAGCGCTGCATGGCGTAGCAGCACGGATAATTCTGGTCGCTGTCCCGCCACTGGAAGCCGCCCTCGGCATAGTCCCGCTCAAAGAGCGCACTGTGGTGCAGGTAGAGCGCATTGAGCTCCCGGATGTAGCGGTGGAAGGCATCGTGGATGGGGTAGCGCAGCAGGAACCAGTCCTGCTCACGGGACTCATCCCACTCCCGCAGCTGCCCGAGCTCACCGCCCATGAAGTCAAGGAGCTTGCCCGGATGCACGATGTTGTACATGTAAAAAGCCCTTGCCTGCGGGAATTTCTCCTCGTACTGCCCGTGCATTTTCTGGAGCACGGTCGCCTTGCCGTGGACGTTCTCGTCATGCGAGAAGGGGAGGATGTAGTACTCGGAATGGTAGTACATCATCGAGAAGGTCAGCTTGTGGTAATCGTTGTACCGGTACAGGGGATCGGTCTGGAAATAGCTGAGCGTGTCGTTCATGTAGCCCATGTCCCACTTGTAGTCAAAGCCCAGGCCGCCGCTCCAGATGGGGGTGGTGACATGGGGGAAATCCGTGGAATCCTCGGCGCAGAGCATGCAGCCGGGGAAGCGCTCCTTGAGCCCGGCGTTCATCGTGCGGATGAAGTCGAGCGCGGAGTTGTTCACGCCGCATTCGGGCTTGCCGTGCCAGTAGATCATGCGGCTGATGGCATCCATGCGCAGGCCGTCGAAGTGGAATTCCTCAAGCCAGTAGCAGGCGCTCGATTGCAGGAAGGAACGCACCTCACCGCGGGAGTGCAGGAAATAATAGCTGCCCCATTCGCTGATGCCGGATTCGTAGAGGGGGGTGCCATCGAATCTCGCCAGACCGTAGCTGTCCACCGCGAAATGCACCGGCACGAAGTCGAGCAGCACACCGATGCCGTTCTGATGGCACAGGTCGATCATCTCCTTGAGCTGGTCCGGGGTGCCGTACCGGGAGGTCGGCGCGAAAAATCCGGTGTTCTGGTATCCCCAGCTCTCATCCGCCGGGTGCTCGGCAATGGGCATGAGCTCGATGTAGTTGTAGCCCATCTGCTTGACATAGGGGATGAGCTCGCGCGCAAGCTGCGTGTAGGTCGGCCAGGCCCCCGATTCAGCCTCGGGGTCGTCCTTGACCTGCCGCCAGGAGCCGCAGTGCAGCTCGTAGATGTGCAAGGGGGCATCCTTGCAGTCCGTGCGCTTGTGCATCCAGGCCGTGTCGTGGAAACGATAGGTCCCCAGATCCCGGATGACCGAGCAGAAGGCAGGACGCTGGTCCATCGAGAAGCCGTAGGGGTCGCAGTGCTCGGTGTAGCTGCCGTCCGGATGCCAGATGCGGTAGAGATAGCGCTGCCCCTCCCGCGCCTGCGGGACATTGACCTCCCGGAAATGCTCGTTGAAGCTACAGTACATCTCCCAGTCCTGCCAGTCGTTGAAATCCCCGACCAGCGTCACACGCCCTGCATGGGGCGCATAAACGCGGAAGGTGTAGCCCTGCGCCTCCCTGTGCGCACCGAGATATTTGTGGGCATCGAATACTTTCCCTGTGTAAAAGCCGTAGATATCCATAAAATTTGCTGCCTCCATGTGTAAAAAAGTGAAAAATGCTTGCATCCCGGCGAAAAAGCTGGTATAATGTAATTATACAATGGCAGTTCCGACCAATTCAATCTGCATTTTTCGATATGTGTCGCATAAACGACAAAAATCGCATATTGACTCACAAAGGAGGTCACAATGGATCTACGTCAGCAGAGAACGAGGCGCAGTCTGGTCAATGCCTTTCTGGCACTGCGCACCAAGAAGCCCATTGAAAAGATCACCGTGCGGGAGCTGGCCGAGCAGGCACAGATCCACAAGGCGACATTCTACCTGCACTATCATGACATCTACGAGCTGTCCGAGCAGCTCGAGTATGAGGTGATCGACGACATCTTCTCCGGCCTGTCCGACCCGACGGAGCTGCTCACCAACATGCAGCGCTTCAACGAGGAGCTCTACACCCTGCTGGTGTCCCATGAGAGCCTGCTGGGGATCCTCTTTTCGGGGAGCCGTGCGGGGATCCTGGCGGAGATGCTGGAAAAACGCCTGAAAACGTACATTTTTGAGCTCCACCCCGAGTACCGGGAGGACCTGGAGTACAACGTCGTGCTGACCTACCTCATCCACGGCGCCTACCGGGCCTATATGCAGTACCGGGACCGTGAGCCCAAGGAGATCCTCCTCATCATCAACACCGTGGCCTCCTCCGTGCTGCGGCAGTATACGGGAGAGGCACCGCAGGCGAAGGAGCTGCCGGAAGAGGCCCCGGCCGAATAGATACCTTTATAATAGGCGTTGCCTGCGCAGGGGTCCGGAAACGGCAGTTTATGAACAAATCATGAAGGATGATAGACCGTCTCCCGCGACGGTGGAGAACTGATGTAAAAGAATACAATCCCTGTGGAAAGCCCTTCTTAAATTTGGTAAAACCGTACAAATTCCACGATCCGTCCCGGCCGTTATCCATTGTTAAATTTTTTTACTTATATAATCGACATTTTATGAATTGCTGGTATTTTTTACGGGAATATTACTATCGGTATAAAATCGACGGTCGTTTAGTGAAAATTTCTAAAAAAAAACCTGTGATTTATGTAAAAATACGGTTGCAATTTTGCGGGGGGGATGGTATAATTAAGATACTGGAGTATTATGCTGAAATATACTCACTCTTGAATTGCAAAAACCATTGGAGGTGGTCGAATGAAGAGTTTTTCCTACATTGCGGAGAGTGCCGCCGGCAAGCAGCAGAAGGGCACGATCAACGCAGAGGATGAGCGGGAATTTCAGGCAAAGGCGAGAGAGAAAGGCCTGAGGATCCTGAGCTATGAGGAAAAAGAAATCGGCAAGAAGCAAACCCTGAAGAAGTTCAAGACCAAGGATCTGGCATTTAACTGCCGTCAGCTTGCAGCAATGCTGACCTCCGGTCTGACCCTGGTCAAGGCGCTGGACATCCTGAGCAAGGAGCAGCCGAACGAGCAGGCCAAGCAGATCTGGCAGAGCGTGTACGAGAACGTACAGAAGGGTGAATCCTTCTCCTCGTCCATGGAAATGTACCGCGGTGTGTTCCCCGAGTTCCTGATCTCGATGGTCTCGGCCGGTGAGTCCTCCGGTTCTCTGGATGTCATCATGCAGAGAATGTCGGACCACTACGCCAAGGAAAACAAGCTCAACAATACGATCAAGGGTGCCATGACGTACCCGATCGTGCTGATGGTGCTCTGTATTGCGATCGTTATCGGTATGTTCACGTTCATCATGCCGACGTTCGCAGGCCTCTTTGAGAGCCCGGATGACATGCCGGCGCTGACAAGAGTCATGATGGGCTTCAGCCACTCGCTGACGGCTTACTGGTATGTATACATCATCGTCATTGTTGGTCTGGTGTTCGCAGGATTGTACTTCTTCAAGCTGCCGGGCACAAGACTGAAATGGGATAAGTTCATTATCAAGGGGCCGGGCTTCGGACCGCTTGTTGTGAAGATCTATACAGCACGTTTTGCACGTACCTTGTCCTCGCTGTATTCGAGCGGTATCCCGATGGTTGAGTGCCTCAAGCGTTCCTCCTCCATCCTGGGCAACCGCTACATCGATGAATGCTTTGAAAACGTCATCGATGAGGTAAAGCAGGGTGAAACACTGTCCGCATCCATCACGAGAACGGAGATCTTCGACTCGATGTTCTGTTCGATCATCTACGTCGGTGAGGAGGCCGGTGCGCTGGATACCATCCTTGGTAAGACAGCCGAGTACTACGATGAAGAAGCGGATTCCGCAGTAGCACGACTCGTCGGCATGCTCGAGCCTCTGATGATCATCATCATGGGTATCGCAGTCGGTCTGGTCGTAGCATCCGTACTTCCGGCACTGTATGGTTCCATGGAAGGTATCGCAAACGACTAAGCTTAAACAGAGAGGTGGAAAAGTAAATGCTTTCATTCGATATTACTGATAGAAATATCCGGATCATCAAGGGTACTGAGAGCAACGGCAAGATCAAGATCAGCGCCGCTGCGGAGATCGAGCTCGACGAAGCAGTGATCGTCAACGGCCACGTCAATGACATCAACCGCGTTGCTGTTATGATCAACCAGGTGCTCAAGTCCAAGAACATGCCCGACAAGGAGGCGATCGTAGCGATCTCCTCGAACCAGACCGTCTTCAAGGAGCTCATGATCCCGCCGAACCCGAAGGAAAGTGAGTTCATGAAGAGCATCCGCCAGGAGCTGCAGGTGCAGATCAACGTGGATGATTCCTACTCGGTCGCCTACGTTATCGTAGGTGAGCCCGAGGCACAGACAGAGGGCGGCGAGCGCCTCCAGCGCATCCTCGTCACTGCCTGCCCGTATGACGTTGTAGAATGCTACAAGCGCATCTTCCATATGCTCGGTATCACCCTCAAGACCGTGATGATCGGCTGTAACGCCATCACCAAGGTCCTGCTGGCCGATGTCAAGACCAAGACCAAGATGCCGCTGCTTGCCGTACAGATCGACGCCAACTTCATCAGCTTGAACCTGTATGAGAACAGCCAGCTGTCGTTCTCCCGTTTCGCATCCATCGATCCCGAGGACTACGATAACCCCGATGACTATGTATTCGAGGCTGTCAACGAGAACATCTTCCGTATGCTCCAGTTCGCAAGAAGCCGCGGCTCGGAGAATATCGAGAACGTGGTATTCTACGGTGACCTGAATGCTTCCCCGAACCTGTACAACCGCCTGATCGACGAGCTCGCCTCCAATGACCTCAACGTCAGCCAGCTCAATGTACCGCCGCAGATCCACGGCTATCAGAACCTCGAGTTCGCCGTATACGCCAATGCGATCGGTGCCATGTTCAAGCGTAACCGCGTCACCGAGCACATCAACCTGCTCGAGACCGACAACGCCGGCGCTGCTGCCAAGTCCAAGGCAGGCAAGAGCTTCGTGCTCCCGGCTGTGCTTGGTATCGGCCTGAGCGCACTGGCAGTGATCGGCGTATTTGCAGGCCTGCTGATCGCGGACGGCATTGTCAAGGCACAGACCCAGGAGTACCGCAACAAGATCGAGTCTCCGGAAACGGCAGCCAAGATCGCACAGTACGAGAACCTGCTCGTTGTCAAGGACAATGTGACGCTGTATGCCAATGAGATCCAGACGGCAGCCGATGCCTACAATTCCAAGCCCATCCTGCTGCGCGATGCGTTCGAGGCAGTGGACAACGCCCTCGTGGCAGTGGCCGAGGATATGGACGGTGTAGAAGAGGGCGGCAGAGTGGATACCATGACGTACACCGAGGGTGTCCTGACCTTCCCGATCGTTGCTGAAACAACGGATGAATTCTCCCAGAAGTACCCGGCTGCTCTGGTGCAGTACCTCTATGAGCACGAGAGCGACAAGTTTATCTCGATCACCTACAACGGCTATGATGTGACCGCTGTGGAGGATGAGCGCGGGGAAGGTACCCGTTATGTATCCTTCGATCTTGAGGTAATGCTTGACAGCAATCAGCTGCCGGATATCGCAGCTGCCATCGCAGAACAGCAGGCAGCAGCTGCATCCGAGGAAGCCGTAGCATCCGATCAGCCTGCGGAAGCAGCAGAGTAAGGGAGGTCGATAACAATGAAAGACATGAGCTACAGAGATAAAATGATCATCCTGATCATTACGATCATCATTATTCTGGTCGGCGGTTTCTTCGCGCTGATCCGTCCGCGCTACAATGCCCTGATCAATGACACGGCAACGCTGGTCACCACCCAGGCAGAGTGGGAGGGCCTTGAGGCCAAGATCAACCAGATCCCGGTACTCCAGGATACCATCACCACCATGTACAACGAGGCAAAGTCCACCGCATCCATGTTCGTGGATGCAGCATACGGCGATGCCAACGAGACCTATGACACCGACAAGATCAGCTACTACATGGATCAGTACATCCAGCCCGCGCTCGATGACAGTGAACTGGAAGTCAGCTCGATCGACCTGTCCGCCATCGGCTCCGAGGATGTGGAGTACTACTACTACACACCCAACGTGCTGACCTACTCGCTGCTCGAGACCGGTGACGTCAACGGCAACTATGCGAAGGAAGTCAACGACGAGATCCTGCGTGACAGCAACTACCTGACCGAGAAGAACGTAGCCAGCATGCAGGTGACCACAGTGACCATGACTGTGGAGGGCACCAAGGAGAGCCTGATGACCTTCCTCGATGCCATTCATTCCGACAAGAATGCGATCCTTGTATCCGAGTGCGATATTGCGAACTATCAGTTCAAGGAAGACGAAGAAGTCATTGTTTCCGTTGACGAAGAGGGCAACGAGACCAGAACCGTCGTCGGCTCGAACGATGAGGACGGCACCTCTGCAATGACACTGGTTGTGAAGTTCTACAACGCTAAGGAAATCGACGAACCCGATCTCGGAGAGTAAGACCCTGCAACAGGATGCTTCATCAGAAAGGTGGTAAGAATGATGAAGAGTAGAAGAGTCCCGAGGAAGCTCAAAGGAACCGTTCTGTATACCGTCATCAGCGTTATGATGGTGCTCATCGTATTTCTGCTGGGCACCCTGGCGCTTGCAGCGACGGCCAACAACAGAGCGAAGAAGAATTTCAGCACGGCACAGACGCAGGCAACTGCCAAGGCCGGTGTCCATGCGATCATGGCATCCATGCAGAATGATTCGACGATCGCACAGGCAGCCTACCTTCTCCGCGACGGTATGGAGCTGAACGTCGGAAACATTGAGTTCGATGACGCTTCCCTCGGCCGTATCGAATCTGCAAAGATCGAATACGCAGGCAAGAAGTACATTTACGATTACGATTCGACATCCGACACCTACTGCCAGATGGTTGCCAAGGACGTGCTGCGTCTTTCGGCAACGGCAGTCCAGGGTGATGCCCGCTCCACCGTCAGCGTTTACCTGATGAAGGATGCCAACATCACCGATCCGCCCCCGGAGGGCAACCAGACGGCATTTATGTCCACCGGCGGTGCGAGCATGGATAACCACTCGTCCGCATTCGGCGGCACCTACCTCGGCTTTGCTGACGAGTACCGTGACCCGAACTATATTCCGACGACCCGGCAGGAATTCAGCGTTACCAACGGTGAATCCTTCGAGACCAACGCACAGATCAACGGTAACTTCACCGTCAACAACGGCCCGATGACCCTGGTCATCAAGGCACCCGGCACCGGCTTTGCTGTATGGGGCGACCTGACGCTGAACAAGGAGCTCTATGTCAAGCAGGCAGAGGGCTACCACAACGGCAATTCCAACCACTACAGACTCGACGGCCTGAATACGCCGGTACGTCTGAACACCCAGTATTATACCCAGATCCCGTACATCTATGTGGATGGGACATTCGACATCAAGCTCGACAACATCACCGTGGGTAATACGGGCATCCCGCTGAACGTATATTGCGGCGAATTGACAATGACCGGTAACAACGGCAAGGGTATCTGCGCAAACATTTACTGCTTTGACCCGACGGGCACGAGCTACTTTGGTAAGACCAGCAACGTCAAGTCCACGCTCTACAAGTGGACCGCGACCCAGATCAAGGGTAAGAACGGCACAGTGGACACCTGGACCGGCGGCGACTTCTACACCAAGGGCAACCTCATCAACAATTCCGGTGAGAGCGTCATCAACGGCGATTGCGGTGTTGACGGCAACATGGAAGTCAACGGCAATCTGCACATCAAGGGTGATCTGAAGGTTGCCGGTTCGCTGAACGTGGCCGGTACCCTGACAGTCGATGGAACGGCTTACTGCGACAATACCAACTTTGCTGCTGCAGTGCCGCTCAATGCCAATACCGTTAGAGAGCTCAAGACCGGCTACACGACCGAGGAGCGCGAGGCAGAGTACGCAAGGGACCTGCCCGGCGGCTTCAAGGGCTGGCTGCGTGCCGGCTGGACGACCAGCACCTATTCGAGCTATATTGTACAGGAGGCAGGTCCGGATGAGCGTCTGTCGCAGCGTACCAATGCAGATGGTGACCTCGAGTACTACTATGACGGCGGTGCCTACAACGGTCAGACCTTCCCCGGCCCCATCCCGACATATACCGTGTATATCCGCACCAGCGACAATGCCGAGGTCGATGCGTCCGAGGCTACGAACGTTGTGGATGCAGTAACGCATCTGCCGGTTTCGGCCAGCGTATATCCTCCGGAATACGAGAAGGATGCACTGATCGGCACCAACACCGACACCAAGGTACTCAACACGGTATCCGAGGTGCTCAACGCCTCCGAGAGCGACCCCTATCAGATCGAGAACACCGTTAATACCGCAATGACGGCCTACGGTACAGAGATGAGCAGCCATACGATCACGCTTGGCCAGGCCGATGTACCGGGCTACTACCGCAGTGTTGCCGACGGCTACGAGATCAGCGGCAACTGCACGGTCAGCGGCAGCATGGACGGAAAGACGCTCCATTTCAGAGCGCCCACCGGCGGCACCATCTGGGTCAAGGTGACCGGGATGACCTGCGCCAACAACTGTCAGTGGATCGTCGATGATACGACATCGGGCTACGGCGGCGTTGTCAACATCGTCCTTGCAGGCGATGTCAGCTTCACCGGTAACAACAAGCTCGGTACCGTGACCACCGCTACCATCCAGACCCTGTTCGACAACGGGCAGACCTTCCAGATCGCAACGGAGGACGGCTTCAAGCTCGTCGATCACTCGAATCTGAGTGACCCGACCGATCCCACCACCGCAGCTCCGATCTATCCCCTCGTAGATACAGTCAACCTGAACATCTACGATGATGCGAATGAGCACACCCTCACCTTCCAGAACTCCTGCTGGATCGCAGCCAATGTCAAGGCGCCGTACCTGACCTACAACATCTCGAGCGGCGGTAAGGCAGACGGCCGCGTTCCGAAGATCTACTACAACGGCTTTGATGTACAGGCAGATGCCAATACCAAGGATCTGGGCTGCATCGGCTGCTGTATCGTCAAGGAGTTCTACTCGCAGAACAACTGGGTACTTCTCTATGTCGGCCACGCAAGCGGCGGCGGTGCTCCCGGCCTGAACGAGGACGCCATGATGAAGTGCTGGAGCGTTCTGTACTACGAGAACTATTAAAAAGGAGGGGAATGCAGTGAAACAGAACAAGCAGAAGAAACGCAGATCCCTCAAAGGTATGACGCTTGTCGAGATCGTGATCGCACTGTTCATTTTTTCGCTGATGGCGTTGATGATGGCAAGACTGGCCGAAGTGGTCGTCTCCCTCAACCGCAATGCCAATCAGGTCAACCGGAAGACTGCCGCACAGGCACCCATCGCTGAGATGCAGAACACCAACGGCAATGTTTCGGACCTGGAAAATGACAATCTGCGTATCTCCGTCACGGTGGCCGGTAAAACGGTCAGCGTGACCTCCAAGAGCTATACCACCGCCAAGACGATGACGGGGGATCCGGCCGCAGCCGCAGCCGGGGATCTTGAATTCGTACAGATCGACCTGAACAAGTTCTCAGGTGACGGCATCTATGTACCGCCGACTGAGGTCGAGACCGAGGAACCGACCACATAAGGAGGTACAGCAAGATGAGAAAGAATGTAAAGGGTTTTACCCTCGTAGAGCTTGTTGTCGTGATCGCGGTATTCAGCCTGATCATGTTCGGCGCGCTCCAGCTGATGGACCCTGTCAGCAAGATCATGAACAAATCCGTCAAGACGGAGGGCATTTCCAGCGCGACAACGAACATCGGCAACTACCTTGACGGGGAGCTGCGTTACGCAGAGTGCCTTCAGGTCTATGTCAACCAGACCCCGACGGATAATGACATCTTCAACTTCATCGATTCCTGCTACAACGGCATGGTGTACCAGGCCGACAGCACGGGCACGATGAACTATGCCGGCGGTACCGTACACGTTCTGCGCATCGACAACCAGAACGGCGGCCGCATCAACAAGTGGGAGCTCGGCTACCAGGCCGGCGACTCCGTGATCGGCGTTGACACCACCGTCGATGCCCTCACCGGCTCCGGCACGCCCATGATCAACGAGGCCTTCTTCGATGATTACTCCTTCGTTGTCTCCCTGGGTATCGTCAACTACGACCAGCCCACGCTGAGCATCGTGCGTGATGACGCCTACTACGGCAACTATTCCGATCCGAATTACCAGGTCGTTGGCCAGCAGAACTTCGGTTTCAGCATCACCGCATTTGAGAACAGTGCCGTACAGGACTACAATGATGCGGTTGCAGCCGGCGAGACCCCGGAAAACTACAGCGGCTATGTCTTCAACAAGAGCCTTGCGCTGAGCAATATGAACAGCGACACGGCCAGAAATGCGGACATCCGTTACTACAAGCACAACTGGGATACGTCCGTGACGCCCCCGGTTGAGGCCACCACCGAGATCGAAGGCGAGGTCCGCACGCTGTACAACACCGGCGATTTCACGACCGTACACCGGTTTGAGATCCGTGACGGCGGCGACACGAGCACCTACCTTGAGCCGGATTTCCTCTACATCGTGTATACCTACGGCGGTGTGGATATCATTCAGCCCACAACTTAACAAAAAAGCGGCAGTCGGAAGGATTGCTTCCGGCTGCCGCATTTTTAAAGAGCATCACTGCATTTCCAGAGTGGGATCATAGGTCAGAAGCGTGACATACCAGTCGAAGAGCTGGTTGCCGAACAGCGCTCCGAGGAACAGCCCGATCGCCAGGAACGGTCCGAACGGGATCTTCGATTCGCCCTTGATCCGCTTGTAGATGAAGCCTACGGCTGCACCGACCAGCACGCCAAAGAATGTCGCCGCTAAGGTCGCCTTCCAGCCCAGCATCAGACCGCCGGCCGCCATCAGCAGGGTATCGCCCAGCTCAATGGCGCGGAAGCGTTCCCCGAAGATCCGCTCGACGATCGGCTTGCTGATCTCGCCGATGAGGAAGAACGGAACGCTGACACAGACAAGTCCGATCAGATGCGACCAGATGTTCACGGAGCTTGTCCGCATGAACTCCGGCAGGCGCACGATCTGCTCCTCCGGCAGGGCCGAAAGGATCAGGCTGGGGATGGACATGCAGGCAAGAAAGATCAGCAGTCTGGTGTCGATCTCCATCGTATCCCAGTCCATGAAGGCAATGGCGATGAGCGTGGAGAAGAAGAAACAGTACATGATCGTTTCCAGGCTGAAATCCATGACGGCAAACGTGATGACATACACAATGCCGTTCAGGGCCTCCACGATCGGGTAGCGGCTTGAGATCTTCTCACCGCAGCTGCGGCAGCGCCCGTGCAGGATGAATACCCAGCTGACGATCGGGATGATGTCAATGATCTTGATCTTGGCACCGCAGGTCATGCAGTGGGATGCCCGCTTGATGAGTGATTCATTCTTGGGCAGACGGAAGATCACGACATTCAGAAAGCTGCCGATACAGATTCCATAGAAAAAAACGATGGGGAAAAACATGATGTAGAATTTGAGGTCTAAGAACTCATTGTGAAGCATGATGATGCCCTCCTTATCGATAATATATATATTATAGCACAATCAGTGTGATTTGACAAGTAGAAAATTATAAAGTATGGAGGTTATTGTATGAGAAACATTCGTATTGGTGATTACCTCGTGGAGCAGAAGCTGATCTCGGCCGATCAGCTCAACCAGGTACTCTCTGCGCAGAAGGATCCGGCCAACACCGGCTCGAAGCGCTTCGGTGACCTGGTTGTGGAGATGGGCTTCATCTCCGAGGTCAACCTCGCCAAGGCGCTCGCTGCCAAGCTGCGCGTACCCTATGTGGATCTGAGCAACACCGAGATCGACGAGGATGCTGTTCGTAAGATTCCCGAGAGCATGGCCAAGAAGTATACGGTCATCGCCATCGGTGTGCAGGGCCGCCGTCTGACAGTGGCAACCGACGACCCGATCAACTTTACCGTACTTGAGGACATCAAGATGCAGACCGGTATGGATACCAACCCGGTCCTTGCTACGAAGTCCGCGATCAACAAGGCCATCGGTAATCTGTACTCCATGGAGAACGTGGACAGCGTGCTCGAGAGCGTGACGCAGTTCGGTTCGACTGAGGTCGAGGACGAGGAGTCCAAGGACAGAGTCGAGAGCGCCCCGATCGTAAAGCTCGCCACCACCATCGTCGAGAACTCCTACCGTGCGGAGGCGACCGATATTCATATCGAGCCGTTCAAGACCTACACCAGGATCCGTATCCGTGTCAACGGCGACCTGGTAGAGCTGATGAATGTCTCGAATGTGGTACACAATGCACTGACCACTCGTCTGAAGCTGATCTCCGGCATGAACATCGCCGAGAAGCGTATCCCGCAGGACGGACGTTTCACACAGGTCGTTGACGGCACCACGCTTGACGTCCGTGTTTCGTCCCTGCCGACGGTCAACGGCGAGAAGATCGTTATCCGTATCCTGTCCACCGGTAATATCGCCCTGCGTAAGATCACCGAGCTTGGTATGTCCGACTACAACTACGAGCTCTTTGAGTCCATGATCAAGTGCCCGCACGGCGTTATCCTGGTAACAGGACCTACCGGTTCCGGTAAGACCACCACACTGTATGCCGCGCTTGGTGAGCTGGCAAAGCCCCATGTAAACGTTATCACCGTTGAGGACCCTGTCGAGAAGGCCATCGACGGTATCAACCAGGTCCAGGTAAATGCCAAGGCCGGTATGACCTTCGCCGCAGCCCTGCGTTCCATCCTTCGTCAGGACCCGGATATCGTCATGATCGGTGAGATGCGTGACTCGGAGACCGCCGATATCGGTATCCGTGCCGCTATCACGGGCCACTTGGTGCTCTCCACCCTGCATACCAACGACGCTGCCTCCACCATCGTTCGTCTGGTGGATATGGGCGTTGCTCCCTACATGGTTGCGACCTCGCTCATCGGCGTTATCGCACAGCGACTCGTTAAGGTGCTCTGCCCGAAGTGCAAGCGCCAGAGAGTGTCCACGCCTGAGGAAAACAAGCTGATGAAGCTCGATGACATCATGACACCCCTGCCCGTATACGAAGCAGGCGGCTGCCCTGAGTGCAACAACACCGGCTACAGAGGCCGTACCGCGATCCATGAGATCATCCACTGCACCGCCGGTATCTCGACCATCGTTGCCCGCAACGGCAGCAAGGAGGAGATCGAGGAGAAGGCCCGTGAGAACGGCACCAAGCTCCTGCGTGACAACGTATCCGAGCTGGTACAGAAGGGCATGACCTCGATGGATGAGCTGGTTCGTGTAACCTACGCCGTATAATTGAGATATATCGGATCCCTCCGGGCGCATGTCCGGAGGGGCTCGCGTGAATTTATGTATGTTTGGAGGAATTGACCATGGCTATTGAAATTAACCGCATTCTGAACGAAGCCCGTGCGATCGGCTGTTCGGACCTGCATTTCACCAACGGCATCAACCCCATCGTCCGTCTGCACGGTGCGCTGCGTAAGATGACCAAGTATCCGGAGATGGACGAGGAGGAGATCCCGAACATCGTCAACCAGATGACAAATGACGTGCAGATGGCAAGCGTCCGTCAGCACAGGGACACCGACTTCTCGTTCCAGACGACTGCCGGCTACCGTCACCGTGTCAATGTGTATTTCCAGCGCGGCAAGACGGCCATCGCCATCCGTCTGCTCCGTAACGACATCCCGACCCTGGACGACCTGCACCTGCCGCCCGTTCTGGCAGATTTCGCAATGCGTCCCCGTGGCCTGGTGCTGGTGACCGGTCCTACCGGTTCCGGTAAGTCCACCACCCTCGCCGGCATGATCGACTACATCAATGTACACAGAAGTGCGCATGTCATCACCGTTGAGGACCCGATCGAGTATGTACATACCCACAAGCTCTGCATGGTCAACCAGAGAGAGGTGGGCGACGATGTGCCGGACTTCGCTTCCGCACTGCGTGCCGCACTTCGTGAGGACCCCGATGTCATCCTCGTAGGTGAGATGCGTGACTTCGAGACCATCACGGCTGCCGTAACCGCCGCCGAGACCGGACATCTCGTGCTCTCCACCCTGCATACGACCTCCGCTGCCGATACCATCAACCGTATCATCGACGTATATCCGGAGCACCAGCAGGGCCAGATCCGTACCCAGCTTGCCAACAACCTCGTGGGCGTTATCTCCCAGACCCTGCTCCCGACCCTCGACGGCAAGGGACGTGTGGCCTGCATGGAGATCCTGAACGTGACCGACGCCTGCGCCGCCATGATCCGTGACGACAAGGTACATCTGCTGCTCTCCGCCATCCAGTCCGGTAAGCAGCACGGCATGATGTGTCTCGACCAGGAGCTGGCAAGATACGTCAAGCGCGGACTCGTTTCCGAGAATGCTGCACTCGAAAAGTGCCAGAGCAAGTCGGAATTCTACCGTTATCTCAACGGTCAGTGAGCCGTATAACCTATACAAAGAGCCTTCCGCAGAGAATGCGGAAGGCTCTTTTTGCATCAATAATCATCATTGTACGCATAATGCAGCTGCTTAAACTGCGGGTACTCCTCCATCAGGTCCGAGCGCAGGTAAATCATCAGCGGCGTGCGGTCCCAGTCGAGACGCCAGATATTGCCGTAATGCACGGTGCCGACCCAGTAGTACTCCACGCCGTCGAGCTCCTCCTCGGAGAAGATGTATTGCAGCGGTACCAGGCCGATGCACACCTCCGGCAGGCCCTCGTCATGCCACTGCGCCAGGACCTCCTCCCAGTGTTCCTGCTCGTCCCGCCACAGGAGATAATTCTTCCCCGGCGCTCCCACATTGTAGTTGACAATGGGGTTTTCGTCGAAATACGGCTGGATGGCCGTGGTCGAGTACTGGCAGTCCGGCCGCATGTAGTCCACCTCCGGCATCTTTGCCGGCAGCGTCTCATCCCAGAGCGTGTTCGTCCGGCTCAGGGTCTCCATCGCATCCGGCACATCCTCCTGCGTCCCGTCCTCCTTCACATACACGATCGGGCAGCCGTTCATGATCCGGCGCTCCTCGAGGTGGTTCTCGTGGAGAAAATCCGCCAGCTCCCGCGGACCGTAGGGGTGCCGGATCTCCAGATAGGACGAGACTGCTGCGCAGTACAGCGGCATGCAGCAGGCAAGGCACGCGGTAAAAACCGCAAGCCTGCGCACCATCGGCGTCCCGACAGCATTTGAGATTCGCTTGAAGAGCGTAGGGGTCACGAAGGTCCCGTCATCGAGCAGCATCCAGAAAAAGCAGAGCTGACCGAGGACGCTGATCGCCACATGATGCACGAAGCCGTACACCAGCGCAAAGAACAGGCAGAAGCTCCCGTAGCTCCCCAGCAGGAGCAGGAGCTTTTTGTTGGCATGGGCCAGGAGGAGCATGACCGTCCAGGCCAGAATGCCGCCGAAGAGCGTCAGCAGGATACCGGGTCCGGTCATCAGGCCAAGCCCCTCGCTGATGATCATGCCGAAGAGCCCGTCAAATGGCATCATCACAGCATATTCGATCAGCACCAGGCGTTCCTTATAGGTATGGTTCTGCGTGCTGGTGTAAATATCCTCCGCCGGGAGGCACATCCACAGAAGCCCGAGTGCCAGAAGGAGGATCCCCATAAGGCACCAGAACCGCGCATCCCGGGGGATGTCCCGCCATTTGCGGGAGGCACAGTAGCTGCGGAAGATCTCGACCGTCCACGCAAGGCAGATGCCGCCCGCCATCAGAACGCCATACGCCGAGGTCAGGCACAGCAGGCACAGCGCGAGTATGAACCGCATGGGATGGGTATTGCGTTCCCGGTACTGCGAGGCGCTCAGGAAGATCGCCAGCATCATCAGGCTGTACGGCCGGTTGATGACCCCGAGCTGGTAGAACAGCGGGAAGGTGAACGGCAGCAGGCAGCGGATGATCTTCGGGAAGGGGGAGCGGTAGAGCAGTACCGCGATGGCAGGCACGGTCAGCAGCAGGTTCATCACATGGTTGGACATCTCGTAGGGCAGCCCGAGCTTGGCTGGGATCGTCAGCAGCAGATGCCACAGCGGCGGATGTCCCTCATAGTGGGGGATCTCGATGAGGATCTCCCGGAAGGACGCGCACCGGGCGATCTGCCAGGCCTGGGCTTCATCGAGCCACGGCTCGTGGAAGAGCATGATACAGAACGTCCCCGCCGCGTAGAGCAGCAGCGCGAGCAGCTCAGCCTTGCCGCACTGTTTCGAGAACAGAGTCTCTTTCCATTTCATGGGTAACTCCTTATGATGGATGGCGAAAGCTCCTGCGCGAGGAGCTTGGCTTTCAGTTTCGCATCCCATAAAGCCAGCGTTATGGGATCCTTTATAATAAGTATATCATGTTTGGCGCCCCGTGTCAAGAATGCAAAAAGCTCCCCTCTGAGACACGGAGGGGAGCCTTTTGTTGTTCAAGTTAAGCGTTCGGTTTAACTCAGGTCTGTGCATAGGACAGAGCATTGCTATAAGTCATGCCAGCAGAATTGCTGTCAGACGTAGCTCTCGGATTAGTACCTACATACTTACCGTCGCAGATTGCAGTAGCTTCAATAGCAGTGCCGTTAGTATCGAGCTCATACCAAGCCCAAGCACCAGGCTTAGAAACGATACCATTGATGCTGTTGAAATACTTGTGGATCAGGCCGTCCATGGTCGTGTCGCCAGTAGCGCCAGCAGCAGGATACTGATGCTGACCACCAGAAACGGTATAACCATTCGCATCCATGTCAGTCAGTGCAGTTGCAGCAGCGTTGTAGAAGCTCTTAGCATTGCTGTTAGCAGCAGCGACCTTGGACTTCTTAACGTAGCCCAGCATGGACGGTACGAGGATGGCTGCCAGTACACCGATGATGGCGATTACTACGATCAGCTCTACCAGTGTGAAGCCCTTCATCTTTCTTGTTTTCATAGCGAAAACCTCCTTATAAAAAATAT
>JAFTZY010000011.1 GCA_017460955.1 Oscillospiraceae bacterium | reverse complement strand
GGACCCCTGCACCCCCGACCAGAGGGGCGGCCTTGCCGCCGCCCCTCTGGACTCCCCGGGCAGCAGGGCTTGCAGCCCTGCACCTGCTTTTAAGCGGTAAGGGATAGCGAGTCCTTCGGTGCAAGGTTCCCATTCGACCAAATTTCGTACCTCAATAAGACCTTGGCGCGTTCTCCGGAGAAATGCATACTGAACTTGTTACCGCAGTGCCAGGCGAACAAGGTGCGCATGCGCGGGAGTTCCGGGGAAAAGACAGAGGAAAACTCACACCCGAAGCGCACTTTCCCAAGAACGCACCTCACGCACTGAACGCGCATCACAACCTGGCGGCGGTTAGCCGCCAGACAGGGTACCCCGCAAGTCTCCACAGGGGGTGCAGGGGGCGTGCCCCCTGCTTTGCAGGAGTGCAGAGGGCGCAGCCCTCTGCTGCACGGAGTCCAGAGGGGCGGACGAGCGCCCCTCTGGCGGGGGTAAAGTAAAATTTACAGATAAAGAGAAACCAGCCGGGGGCGGAGCCCCCATTCAGGAACTATCAAGTTTAAGTTTCTCACCTCTAATTTCTACCATGAAGGAGAATAGCATGTCAAGCAAATCAAAGCATAAAAAACACCATCCCCGGGGCAATGCCCCCGCCGACCCCAAGGAAACGGCGGAATTCTGCCGTAAGATCAAGACCTTCCTCAAAATGACGCATTCCGGACGCATGTCCCGGACGGAGCTGTACGGCAAATGCCATGCAAGACGTTCCCCCGCGTCCTATGAAGCCGCACTCGAGCAGCTCTCCCGCGAGGGCGTGATCGTCCGGCGGCGCAGCGCCTGGGTCCTGGCCGGCACGAATGCCTTCAGGGCCCGGACCGTGCGCGTGCCGGGCTCCTTCGGCTTTGTGCGCGACGAGCAGGGGACCGAGCATTTCGTCCCCGGCAAATACCTCCTCGGGAGCGTTCCCGGGGACCTCGTCCTTGCCGCTCCCATCCCCTCGCGCACCGGGGAGCCCGAGGCGCAGGTCCTGCGCATCCTCGAGCCCGCAGCGGACGTGCGCATCACCGGGGAGATCGTCCCCACGCCGGACGGCCTGTACCTGCGTCCCGACGGCATGTCCGCGGACCTGATGCACATCGACTACCGCGAAAGTGTACCCTACCGTCCCGGGGACAAGGTCCTGTGCGAGCTCACCGAGCGCGGGGAGCGCCACCGGGAGCACCGGGTCCGGGTGCTTATGAGCTTCGGCTCCGCGCAGTCGGCTGCCGTGTGCATGGCGGCACGGCTCGAGGGGCTGGGGATCCGTGAGGAATTCCCCGGCGAGGCCGAAGCGCTTGCCCGCAAATGCGAGGAGACCGGGATCACACAGTTTGATCTGGAGGGCCGGCTCGATCTGCGCGGGGAGCGCATCTTCACCATCGACGGCGCCCATGCCAAGGACCTCGACGACGCCGTCTGTGTGCAGCAGCATCCGGACGGGCACTACACCCTCTGGGTCCACATTGCGGACGTTTCCCACTATGTCCGCCCCGGTACGGCCCTTGACAGCGAAGCGCTCCTGCGCGGGACGAGCATCTACTACGGGGACCGGGTTATCCCCATGCTCCCGCGTGCGCTCTCGAACGGGATCTGTTCTTTGCATCCGGACGCGGACCGGCTTACGCTGTCGTGCCGGATGGAGCTGTCCGCGGACGGCGGGCTGTGCCGGTGGGAATTTCACAAGGCCGTCATCCGCTCGTGTGTGCGGGGCGTGTATGACGAGTGCAATGCGGTCCTCTCGGGCCGTGCGGATGCGGCGCTTGAGGAGAAATACGCTCCCGTCCGCGAGCAGCTCTTCACGCTCGATGCACTTTGTACAAAGCTCGAAGCGCTCCGGGCGCGCCGGGGAGCGCCGTCCCTGGAGAGCACGGAGGCCGCGGTGCTCCTCGATGAAAACGGCGTGTGCGTGGGGCTCTCGCCTGTCGAGCGCGGACGCAGTGAATGCATCATCGAGAGCTGCATGCTCCTTGCGAACGAAGCGGCGGCACGCTTTGCCCGCGAGCAGAAATTCCCGCTCGTCTACCGTGTTCACGAGACGCCCTCTCCGGAGCGCATCGCAGGGCTGCGGGAGGTGCTCGGTAAGCTCTCCCTCCCGGACATCCCGGAGCGGCCCGCGCCGGGGGACATCCGGCGGCTGCTGGAGGAAACGCGGGAGACGCCGGCGCATCCGGTCATCAACGCGCTGACGCTGCGGGCGATGGCGAAGGCCCGCTACAGTGAGGAGCCGCTGGGGCATTACGGGCTGGCGCTGCGGGATTATGCGCATTTCACGTCCCCCATCCGGCGCTATCCGGATCTGGCGGTACACCGTATCCTCTCGGACCGGCTGGACGGTGCGGACAGTGCCTGGCTGCAAAAGCGCTATGCAGCGTTCACACAGAGTGCGGCCCTGCGCTCCTCGGAGACGGAGGTGCGGGCCATGCAGCTCGAGCGCGAGGCGGATGCGTGCTATGCGGCGGAGTTCATGCGTGCGCACATCGGGGAGGACTACACCGGGATCATTTCGGGCGTGACGGACCACGGGATCTATGTGACGCTCCCGAACATGGCCGAGGGGCTCTGGCATATCCGGGACATGCCCGAGGGCGAGTACGAGATCGAGGAGGGGTGGTTCCTCCGGGATACCCTCACCGGCCGCACCCTGCACCTGGGGGAGCCCATCGCCGTCCGCGTTGCCGGCGCGGAGGTGAGCACGGGGAGGATCGATCTTGTGGGGGAGTAGAGGCTCGGACTTGAAGAGGACTGGGCGGAGGGGCGGCCCCCTGCCCCCCACCAGTACCTTTCAAATTTCATACCAATTCTCGTTCAAACGCTTGATCAGAAATTAGTATCGGAATCCAGTTTCCCCCGTCCTTCTTATAAAGCAAAAAAATCGCTCCAAGCTTACGCTTGGAGCGATTTTTGGCAGGGGCAGAAGGATTTGAACCCTCGGCACGCGGTTTTGGAGACCGCTGCTCTACCAACTGAGCTATACCCCTATTGACGACTCTAATATTATAGCACATCAAAAGGGTTTTGTCAAGTGTTTTTTCAAATTTTTCTGCTGTCCTCTTCCCCGTCCTCAAAAACCGCCTTGATGCTGTCATAATGCAGGAAGATCCCCTGGCGGGCAAGCGCCTCGATCCCGGCGCGGTCGGCAAGGGCAAAGCCCTGCATCTCGGCCAGCTGCGGGGTGACGTTCTCCTCATCGAAATCCAGCTCGAACCGGTACACGTCCACAAAATAATTGTCCCCCGGACTCTCCCGGCGGTAGGTGAACCGGTACCCGCCCGGTGCCTGCGAGACATCGAGTCCCGTTTCTTCGCGCACCTCCCGCACGACTGCATCGAAGGATCCCTCCCCGGCCATGACGCCGCCGCCGGAGACCTCCCACCAGCCCGGCGCCCAGTGCTTGTCGAGCGCGCGCTGTGTGATGAGGAATTTCCCGTCCGGCCGCCGGATCACGCCCAGCACCGTCAGGTGGTAATCCCCCGGTGCCATCGTAAAGTCATTGCGCTCCATCGTGCGCCCCGTGCGCTGCTTATTGCTATCATAAATATCCCAGTATTCCATGATTATGCTTCTCCTTTGCAGAAATGATCCGTCCCGTAGCGCCCCGCAAGCAGGTCGTACAGCACGAGTGCGGTCACGCTGTCCGCCACGACCCTTGCCCTGTGGATGATCGCCGGGTCATGCCGTCCGTGGATGGACAGCTGCGCCTCCTCATGCGTTTGCAGATCCACGGTATCCTGCGTTTTATAGATCGACGGCGTGGGCTTGACCGCAAGCCGGATGAGCAGGGGCATACCGTTGGTGATGCCGCCGTTGATGCCGCCGTTGTGGTTGGTGGCGGTGACGATGCGCTCCCCGTCGAGCCGGAAGGGGTCGTTGAAGCGGCTGCCCAGGTCGTCGGCCATATCGAAGCCCTCCCCGAACTGCACGCCCTTGACGGCGGGGATGGAGAACAGCGCATGGGAGAGCAGTCCCTCGACGGTGTCGAACCACGGCTCCCCCACGCCTGCGGGCATACCGATGACGGCGGTCTCGAGGACGCCGCCGGCGCTGTCGCCCTCCTCGGCGATCTGTTCAAGGCGCGTGAGCATCCGCGCTCCGGCCTCCGCGTCGAGCACGGCGAAGGGCATGTGTGCGAGTGCCTCGATGTCCGCGGCAAGGTCCCCGAAGTCCCGGTCGCGGATCCCGGCACACGAGCGGATATGGGTCCCGACGCGGATGCCCTTTTGTGCAAGGGCGGTCAGGGCAATGGCACCGCCTGCGACGAGCGCTGCAGTGATGCGGCCGCTGAAATGTCCGCCGCCGCGGAAGTCCTCGAACCCGTGGTACTTACACCAGGCGGTATAGTCGGCATGGCCGGGACGCGCCAGAAAGCGCGTGGCAGCGTAGTCCTTGCTGCGCGTCTGGGTATTGGGGATCATGATGCACACGGGGGTGCCGGTGGTATGGCCCTCATAGACGCCGCTGAGGATCCGGAAGGGATCGGGCTCCTGCCTTGCGGTGGAGATGCGTCCTGCCGGTCTGCGCAGGGAGAGCTGCGCGCGGATGTAGTCCTCGTCCACGGGGATGCCCGGGGCAAGCCCGTCGAGGAGGAGACCCACGGCTTCACCGTGGCTTTCGCCGAAAATGGAGATGGAGAGGCTGGTGCCAAATGTGTTTTTCATAAAAAACTCCTTCTTTTAGAAGTTAGAGGTGAGAGGTGAGAGGTTAGATTCTTAAACTTGTTAGTTCCTGAGTGGGGGCTCCGCCCCCTGCTGGTTTCTCTTTATTTGTCAATTTTACTTCACCCCCGCCAGAGGTGCGCTCGTCCGCACCTCTGGACTCCGGACGGCAGAGGGCTGCGCCCTCTGCACTCTGCTTTGAATCGGTCAGGGGGAGACCTCGCTTCGGTGCAAGGCTCCCATTCGACCAAATTTCGTGCCTCAATAAGACCTTGGCGCGTTCACTGGTGGAATGCATACTGAACTTGCTGTCGCAGTGCCGGGCGAACAAGGTGCGCATGCGCGGGAGGTCCGGGAAAAAGGCATAGGTAGCTTCACACCCGAAATGCGCCTGTCCGAGAATACACCTTACGCACTGAACGCGCATGATAACCTGGCGGCGGTTAGCCGCCAGATAGGGTACCCCGCAAGTCTCCACAGGGGGTGCAGGGGGCGTGCCCCCTGCTTTGCAGGAGTGCAGAGGGCGCAGCCCTCTGCCGTCCCAGAGTCCAGAGGGGCGGACGAGCGCCCCTCTGGTCGGGGGGTGGCGGGTGCTCCCGCCAAAAGTGGGCGCAGGAGGGGGCTGAAAGCCCCCACCAGAGGCCTGGCAAGTTTAAGTCCCGGTTCCCCGCGTTTTAATGAATAGTGAATAATGAATAGTGAATAATGAATAATGCAAGCCCCGGGGGGCTTTTGGGGCGAAGCCCCTTCAGAGGATGGTCCCGCCGCCCACCACCGTATCCCCGTCATACAGGACCACCGCCTGGCCCGGGGTGACAGCCCGCTGCGGCTCGTCAAATTCCACATGCAGGCGCCCGTTTGCATCCTGAAAGGCTAAAGCGGGCTGCGCGGTGTGCCGGTAGCGGATCTTCGCCTCCACACGCATGGGCTCGTGCAGGTCCGGGACGCTGATGAGGTTCACGTCCCCGGCCGTCAGTTCCCGGGTGAACAGCGCCCCGTGCTCCCCCACGATCACCCGGTGCTCCTCGGGCAGGATGTCCAGCACATACAGCGGATGGGGCGCACTGATGCCAAGTCCCCGGCGCTGCCCGATCGTGTAGTGACGGATCCCCCGGTGCTGTCCGAGGACCGTGCCGTCGGGCGACGTGAACGCCCCGGGGATGTCCGGCACACCCGTAAAGCGCGTGAGGAAGGCCGCATAATCCCCGTCGGGGACAAAGCAGATGTCCTGGCTGTCGGCTTTTTTGGCATTGACAAAGCCGTGTGAGGCCGCAAGCTGCCGCACCTCCTGCTTGGTAAAATCCCCGAGCGGGAAGCGGATGTGGGAAAGCTGTGCCTGGGTGAGGGTGTAGAGCACATAGCTCTGGTCCTTGGAGGGGTCCTTCGCCCGGTGCAGCAGATACCGCCCGGTGTGCGCATCATAGGACACCCGCGCATAATGCCCGGTCACGAGGAGATCATAGCCCATGAGGAGGGCGCGCTCGAGCAGGGCGTCGAATTTCAGATAACGGTTGCAGTCGATGCACGGGTTCGGCGTGCGGCCCGCATCGTAGCAGGCGGCAAAACGCGCCATGACATCGCGTGCAAAGCGGTCGGTGAAGTTGAACACATAATGCAGCATCGAGAGCTTCGCACAGACCTGCTTGGCATCGAGGACATCCGAGAGCGAGCAGCATGTTTTCTCCCGGTCGATGCCGGCGTCCTCGTTGTGAAAGAGCTGCATGGTCGCGCCCGCGCAGGTATATCCGGCCTGCTGCATGAGCAGGGCCGCGGCCGAGCTGTCCACGCCGCCCGACATGGCGATGAGTGCCTTCATCCGCCCAGTGCGATCATATTGTCGATGCAGCGTCTTGCAAGACGGATCGTCTCGTCATCGAGGAGGATCTCCTCACCGAATTCCCCGCGCAGGACGCGGTAGACATCCACGAGGGTGGTGGACTTCATATTCGGGCAGATCAGGTGCTTGGTGAGCGGGTAGAACATCTTGTCCGGGCAGTCATATTGCAGATGCTCGGCGATGCTGATCTCGGTGCCGATGATGAACTCCTTCGCATCGGACTGCTTTGCATAGGCCATGATGCCGGTGGTGGAGCCGACATAATCGGCCTTCTCCGTCACGCCCGGGACGCACTCGGGGTGTACGAGCACGAGCGCCTCCGGGTGCAGCGCCTTGGCGGCATCCACATCGGCGGGACGCACGGCGGCATGGATGGGACATCCGCCCTGGAGAAGCTTGACGGTCTTGTCCGGGACCTGCTTTGCCACGAACGCCCCCAGGTTGCAGTCCGGGATGAAGAGGATCTTGTCATTGTCAAGGGCCTTGGCGATCTTCACGGCGGACGAGGAGGTCACGCAGACATCGGCGATGGTCTTGAGCGCGGCGGTGGTGTTGACATAGGCCATGAGGGTATAGTCCGGGTACTGTGCCTTGACGGCCTCGATCATGTCCTTGTCCATCTGCTCGGCCATGGGACAGCCGGCGATGGGGTTCGAGAGGAGCACGCGCTTTTCGGGGGAGAGGATCTTGCAGGTCTCGGCCATGAAGCGCACACCGCACATGAGGACGGTCCTTTGCGTCACCTTGGAGGCCTCGACGGACAGGCCGTAGGAATCCCCCGTATAATCGGCGATCTCGCTGATCTCACGGGCCACATAGCTGTGGGCCAGGATGCACACATCCTGTTCCTTCTTCATCCGCAGGATCTCCTGCTGGAGCTGGGAAATATTCATCAATTAGACACCTCGTTTTCTGGGACGCCGCGGGGGCGGCGGTGGTATATCTTACATTATAGCATAATCTTCTGACTTTGTAAAGACCTTTTAGAGGTTAGAGGGGAGAGGTGAGAGGCTTAGACTTGATAGACCTCTCGGGGGGCTCCGCCCCCGGCGAGACCCTGATGGAGGGGCGGACCCCTTCACCCCCGCCAGAGGTGCGCTCGTCCGCACCTCTGGACTCCGGACGGCAAAGGGCTGCGCCCTCTGCACTCCTGCAAAGCAGGGGGCACGCCCCCTGCACCCCCTGTGAAGACTTGCGGGGTACCCTGTCTGGCGGCTAACCGCCGCCAGGTTGTGATGCATACTCGGTGCGTGAGGTGCATTCTCGGACAAGCGCATTTCGGGTGTGAAGCTACCTATGCCTTTTTCCCGGACCTCCGCGCATACGCACCTGGTTCGCCCGGCACTGCGCCAGCAATCTAAGAATGCATTTCTCCGGAGAACGCGCCCGGGTCTTATTGAGGTACGAAATTGGGTCGAGTGAGAAGCTTGCACCGAAGGACTCGCTATCCCTTACCGCTTAAAAGCAGAGTGCAGAGGGCGCAGCCCTTTGCTGCACGGAGTCCAGAGGGGCGGGCAATCGCCCCTCTGGTCGGGGGTGCAGGGGTCCTCCCCTCCACACGAAACCTCCCCGGGGGCCGAAGGCCCCCACGAGAGGTCTATCAAGTCTGAGAATTCCCCTTCCCACCGTAAAATCTTTTAACCATATCCGCATTCTCTTCACATTCCCTACAACTCCCCGTATAATCCGAAAAATCTTTAACGTTTTCGGAGTCCAAAAATCGCCCTGCTATACAATGTGTAATGAATTGGGCCGGAATATTTGTCAAAAACGTCAATTGCCAGATTGTGAAAAATCATGTATACTAAAGATATAGTTCTGTCTCATAAGGGGGCAGTGCGCGTTTCGCGCAAAGCATTTGCAGAAAGGAGAAGTCCCGCGCTGCGGGGCAACAAAATGATTATGGCAGCGAACGAATCCACTGAGATCAAAAAATTCAAGAAGATGTTCAGCGAGAGACTCCAGACGAAGTTCAGCGTCTCTCCCGACGAAGCCTCCGACCAGCAGGTGTATGAGGTCATTTCCTCCCTCGTGGTCGAGCACCTCAAGGCCAAGCGCCGCAAGTTCATCAACGGTGTGCATTCCGCCGGCAAGAAGCAGGTGTACTACCTGTCCATGGAGTTCCTGATGGGCCGTTCCCTCAAGACCTCCCTGTACAACCTCGAAATGGCCGACCAGGTCAAGGCCATGCTCGCGGACTTCAATATCAACATCGACAAGATCTATGAGTGCGAGCCCGATGCGGGCCTGGGCAACGGCGGTCTGGGCCGTCTGGCTGCCTGCTACCTCGATGCCATGGCCACCCAGGCCATGCCTGCGACCGGCCACTCCATCTGCTATGAGTACGGTATCTTCAAGCAGAAGCTCGAGGACGGCTGGCAGACGGAGCTCCCCGACAACTGGCTCCCCGGCGGCAGTGTATGGCTCGATCCCAAGCCGGAAAAGGCTGTGGAGATCCACTTCGAGGGCGAAATGAAGGAATACTGGGACAACCAGTACCACCACATCTCCCACGTCAACTACAACACCGTTATGGCCACCCCCGTGGATATGTACGTCTCCGGCTACAACAGCCCCGGCGTTTCCGTTCTGCGTCTGTGGACCGCCAAGGCACCCTCCTTTAATATGGAGATGTTCAACCAGGGCGATTATGCCAGGGCCCTCGGCCAGAATTCCATGGCAAACGCCATCTCCAAGATCCTCTACCCGAACGATCACCACCTCGAGGGTAAGTCCCTGCGTCTGCGTCAGCAGTACTTCCTGTGCGCTGCCGCTGTCGGTGACATCGTCAATACCCATATGAATGTGTACGGCACCCTCGATAATCTCCATGAAAAGGTCGCCATCCACATCAACGATACCCATCCGACCCTTGCCATCCCGGAGCTCATGCGCATCCTGCTCGATGACTGCGGCTACGGCTGGGAGAAGGCATGGCACATCGTCACCAACACCTTCGCCTACACGAACCATACCGTTATGGCCGAGGCACTCGAGAAGTGGGATGTCAACATGGTCAAGCACATCATCCCGCGTATCTTCTCGATCATCGTGGAGATCAACAACCGCTACTGCCAGTCCCTCATGGACCGCAACGGCGGCGATTCCGCAAAGACCACCAGAATGTCCATCATCAAGGACAACCAGATCCACATGGCAACGCTCTGCGTGGCTGCCTCCCACAGCGTCAACGGCGTGTCCAAGCTCCATTCCGAGATCATCAAGACCGATGTGTTCCAGGACGAGGCCGCCGATACGCCCCACAAGTTCAAGAATGTCACCAACGGCATTGCGTACCGCCGCTGGCTGTACCAGTCCAATCCCGGTCTGACCGAGCTTCTGCGCGAGAAGATCGGCGACGGCTTCCTCAAGGACGGTGCGGACCTGTCCAAGCTTGCCCTCTTCAAGGATGACAAGGACGTGCTCGAGCGTCTCATGGAGGTCAAGAAGCAGAACAAGGCACGCTTTGCAAAGCATGTCAAGCATACCGCCAAGGTCGAGCTCAACACCGACAGCATCTTCGATGTCCAGGTCAAGCGCCTGCATGAGTACAAGCGTCAGCACCTGAACGTGATGAACATCCTGGCACAGTACAACTACCTGCTGGAAAATCCCAATGCGGACTTCACCCCCAAGACCTATATCTTTGCCGCCAAGGCCGCACCGGGCTATTATCTGGCCAAGCAGATCATCAAGATGATCTGGGCCATTTCCGAGGAGATCCGTAAGAATCCGAAGATCTCCGACAAGCTGGCCGTGCATTTCGTGGAGGACTACAGCGTAACGCTCTCCGAGCTGCTGATGCCCGCCTCCGACATCTCCGAGCAGATCTCGCTGGCCGGCACGGAGGCTTCCGGTACGGGTAACATGAAGCTCATGCTCAACGGTGCGGTGACACTGGGTACACTGGACGGCGCGAATGTCGAGATCCGCGATGCCGTGGGCGATGACAACATCCTCATCTTCGGTATGAAGACCGAGGAGGTCAACATGAAGAAGCCCTCGTACAATCCGGAGCAGCTCTACAATGACAATGAGATCATCCGCGACTGCATCAACCGCATGTACCACGGCATCAACGGCTGCACCTTCAATGAGGTGGCCAACTCCCTCAAGACACAGGATCCGTACATGGTCCTGGCCGATTTCGAGGATTATCAGAGAGCACAGGCCCTGAGCACCGAGTACTACAACGACAAGGAACGCTGGGCAAGAATGTCCCTGATGAACATCGCCGGCGCCGGCATCTTCTCCGCCGACCGCGCTGTGGGCGACTACGCAAGAGACATCTGGGCCCTCTAAGGCGGCGGGGAGCCCCCTGCGCCGGGCAAAACCCTAACACCCCATAGCTTTCACAAGGCGTGCCCTTGGCACGCCTTATGTGCCGGATATGCTGATAGATGCACTATCAGTGGAAAATACGCATGTGTTCCATGCATCAAAGAGGAGTCGAGGAAGCATGAGTCATCTGTACGACAGCTGGGATCCCCAGTACAAGACCCCGTTCGGCGCGGTGCCGATGGGCAAGGTCTGTTATTTCACCATCCATCTGCCCCGGGAGGTCGTGCCGGATTTTGCGCCGTGTCTGGTGCTGTTCCGCACGGGCTTCAAGGAGCGCTTCATCCACATGAACCTGCTCTCGGAGGAGGCGGATTACAATGTGTGGGGCTGCGGCTATGTGCCGAAATATGCGGGTGTCCACTACTACTATTTCGCCTACACGCATGACCGGCAGCGCTTTTACATCAAAAAGACGGCCGGGCATATCGGCAACCTCAATGACGGGGACCTGTTCCAGCTCACGGTCTATGCGGAGGATTTTGACACGCCGGAATTTCTCAAGGGCGGCATCATGTACCAGATCTTCCCCGACCGCTTTGCAAGGTCCGGCAGGGTGCATGAGAACATCCCCGACGGCAGAGTCCTGCGGGAGAACTGGGGCGAGACGCCCTGGCACCGTCCGGATGAGCACGGGCATGTCTGGAACAACGACTATTTCGGCGGCGATCTCAAGGGCATTGAGGAGAAGCTCCCGTACCTGCATTCACTCGGTGTGACCTGCATCTACCTCAACCCCATTTTCGAGTCCCACGAGAACCACCGCTACAATACCGCCAACTACCGCAAGGTGGACCCGCTCCTGGGAACGAACGAGGATTTCCGGGATCTGTGCAGTGAGGCCAAAAAGCTTGGCATCAGCGTGATCCTTGACGGTGTCTTTTCCCACACGGGTGCGGACAGCATCTATTTCAACAAGTACGGGCGCTATGACACGGTCGGTGCCTACCAGTCCACGGAAAGTCCCTATTACCCGTGGTATACCTTCATCCGCTACCCGAACGAATACGAGGCCTGGTGGGGCATTGACACCCTGCCGAATGTCCGGGAGACGAACCACGAGTACCTCACCTACATCTGCGGGGAGGGCGGTGTGCTCGATTACTGGCTGAGTCTGGGCGCTGCGGGCTTCCGGCTCGACGTGGCCGATGAGCTGCCCGACGGCTTCCTGGATGCACTGCGCATCCGGGTGAAGAAGAACGGCAGTGAGAAGATCGTCATCGGCGAGGTCTGGGAGGATGCGTCCAACAAGGAGGCCTACGGCATCAAGCGCCGGTACCTCCTGGGCGACCAGCTCGACTCGGTGATGAACTACCCGTTCCGCGAGGCGATCATAAACTACATGAAGGGCATGAGCGGCCGGGATTTCGAGCTGGGGATCATGACGATCTTGGAGAACTACCCCAAGCCCGTTGTGGATGTCCTGATGAATTTTGTGTCCACACATGATATTGAGCGTGCGATCAACCGGTTCGGCGGTGAGAGCTGTGATGACAAGTCGAAGGACTGGATGGCGACGCGGTATCTGAGTGAGCATGAATACTGGCGCGGCAAGTCGATGCTCAAGGCAGCCATGGCGCTGATGTACTTCCTGCCGGGCGTGCCGAGTGTGTACTACGGGGACGAGGCGGGGCTCCAGGGCTACAAGGATCCGTTCAACCGCCGGTGCTATCCGTGGGGGCAGGAGGATCAGGAGCTGATCGACTATGTGGCGGAGCTTGGCCGGATCCGGCGCAGCTACAAGGTGTTCCGGGAGGGGCGTCTGCGCTTCCTGCCGGGAAGTGACGCAGTCATGGCCTTTGCAAGGTACTATGACAGTGTGGCGCTGCAGATCTATGTGAACCGCTCGGAGCATGAGCAGTACCTGGATTTTGTGGTGGGCGGTGAGCATTATGCCGCTGAGCGCGTGGAGCGCGGAGAGCTGACCGAGGACCACAGGGTCCGCATCGCCCCCTACGACTATACTGTCATCGTCTGTCACAGACGCACGCTCGAGGACTGAGCGCACAGCCCCCTATATATAATAAAAAGCAGCAGATCCAGGCCGGATCTGCTGCTTTTTTGTGGATCTGCCTCCCCTGCAAGGGGGGGCTCCCCTCCCACGTTATCCCTTCCTGGAGGCTGCGTGGGAGAGGTGGCGCAGGTCCTCGAACCTGGGCTTGAACTTGTGGTAGACAGTCTTGGCACGCTGTCCGTCACGGTAGTACTTGGCAAGGGCATTGTTGAGATCGACCAGGTTGTCCGCATCGTAAATGATACGGCAGACAGCGCTGACGGTCTCCTCATCGGTGCTCTTGCCAAGGAGATTGCGCACCGTGTTATGGTACTGCACGGTGAACATCGGGGATGCCGGCGCGGGCTCCTGCTCGGGGAGCACGGGGAGCTCCTCGGGTTCCATGGGCTTTGCATACTGCTCACAGAAGGATGCAAAGCTTGCGGTCAGGGCGGGACGCTTCATCTCCTCACGCAGCGAACGCACGATCGTGTCATACACGGGGGGTGCAGCCGCCGGCGGAGGGGGAAGCTCCGGCTCCGGCTCGGGAACGGGCAGGGAAGCCGCGATCGACGGGATGATGCCGAGTGTGATGCCGGCATCGTGGATATACCGGGCAAAGAATTCCGTGCCAAGCTGGAAGTCCTTGTCCTTGCTGATGATGTAGATCCGGTCCGACTGCCGGCAGCCGATCAGATAGCCGGCAAACATCATCAGCTGGATGTCCAGTGCATTTTTCACCGGGTCCGAATTTTTCAGGCTCATCGCCACCTCATTGAGGTGGACAGCCGCCTTGCATGAGATCAGCTGCTCATACAGCCCGAAGGTCAGACCGCAGCGGTTCTGTGTGTAGAAAATATGCACCGTATCCTCCTGCGTGAGCTCGTTCATGCCCTGCAGGCCGTCGATATAGACGTTTTCATAATCCACCAGATAAATTGCCATTTGTTTTCACCTCCTCTTGCGGATCTCGGAGCGATGCTCCGGGTCTATTATACCATGGAAAGGGGGATTTGTCAACCCGAGGGCTTTTAGAAGTTAGAGGTGAGAGGTAAGAGGTTAGAATCTTAGACTTGATAGTTCCTGGATCGGGGGCCTTCGGCCCCCTCCTGCGCCCACTTTCGGCGGGAGCACCCGCCACCCCCGACCAGAGGGGCGCTCGTCCGCCCCTCTGGACTCCGGACGGCAGGGCTGCCGCCCTGCACCTGCTTTTAAGCGAAGAGGGGGAAACAGTTCTTCGATACAAGGCGTTCATGTGGCCGCGTTTCTCGCATCACTAAGACCTTGGCGCGTTCTCCGGAGGATGCATCCTTTGATTGTTGTCGCAGTGCCAGGCGAACAAGGTGCGTATGCGCGGAAGGCCCGTGGAAAGAAGAGGACTTCTCACACCCACAGGTCTTTTTAAAGTGCAAGAGGGGGCGCGGGGGACACTTCCACCGCATCAGAAAAAAGAAAAAAGCCCCCTCCCCTCCCGCGTCAGCGGGAGAGGGCGGGGGTTTGGGGGTGGGCGG
>JAFTZY010000041.1 GCA_017460955.1 Oscillospiraceae bacterium | reverse complement strand
TGAATTCAAAAAACAGTCCTGTGGACTGTTTTTTGAAGAGGGGCGCTTTTTGCAAAAAAAGCGCGCCCTACCTATCAATTGAAACGCGACTCTCCTTGCCGCCTTTAGGCGGCAACAAGCTTTTTTGACAATCTGCAATCCCCTGCATATGTGGGTATGCAGGGGATTTTTCTTACATTCCCAGCAGCAGCCGTCTGACGACGGGGATGCGGCGCAGGAGCTCTGTGGTCGGAACGAGCAGCACGAAGGTCCCGATCAGGACAATGCCATATTTGGCGGCAAACGGGATCGCCTCGTTTTCCGCGCACAGATACCCGAGAATGGATACATAGGTATAATGCAGCAGGTAGTACGCCTGGCTCCGGGAGGTCATGAAGGCAGTGAAGGGCGTGGAAAATTCCAGGAAGCGTCCGCCCGCGCCGAGCAGTGCGAGCACCATCAGCCATGCATACAGGTTGATGAGGGGCTTTTGCAGGAAGGCGTAGGTCGCATAATTCTCCCCGTAGTACAAGGCGCACACGAGCACGCCGAGTACACATGCCGGGAAGATGAGCCACCAGGCACGGTGCAGCTTCTCCCGGACACTCTCGTGCGAGAACACACAGTAGCCGCACAGGAACGCAAAGCCGTAGATCCCGCAGCGGTATACCGTGATCATCGGCATGTTGAACAGGAAAGAGGATAGCCACAGCGGCACCGCCCCGCACAGGAGCACCGGCAGTCCGGCACGTTCACCGAGCTGTACCAGCCGCTCCTTTTTGTCGATGCGCCGCACGAGCAGCAGCAGCACACAGTACGCAAACAGCAGCCGGCAGAACCACAGCGGTCCCTCTCCGGACAGGAACATGATGAGGTAATTGACCCAGCCGGGCGTCTCCGGGGGGATCTCGGCGTACTGCATCCCCACCCAGCCGGTGATCCAGCCGTAGGTCAGCTGCCCGATGAGGGACGGCACGAGGATCCGCACGGCCCGGTCCTTCAGAAAGGCCTTCCCCGTGCGCTTTTGCAGTGAGAACCGGGCGCTGATCCCGGCAATGACGAACATGAACACCATGAACCACGGGTACAGGAAATGCTCGATGACATCCACCTGCGCGATACCCTGCACGCCGATGTTGGTGGACACTCCGCAGGAATTATAGATGTAGCACGCATGGTACACGATCACAAGGAGGACCGTGCCCCAGCGCAGGTTGTCCAGCGCGTGCACCCGCTTCATGCCGTCTCCTCCTCTTCCTCGTCCATGCCGCTCTGGCGGTCAAGGATCTTGTCGGCAAGCGGCTCGATGGCGTCCGCCTTCACGATCGCCATGCCGCGCTTGCGGTCACACAGCACCAGCACGGAGTCCCCCGGCACGATGCCGAACATCTCCCTGGCGGCCTTCGGAATGACGATCTGTCCCTTCTCTCCGACGGTGCAGATCCCGATGAATTTGTTGCGCTTGGGCTTCATAACACATTTCCTCCTTGTTGGATTTGTCATACTTTTCATACTGATTATACCAGATCGCACCGCGTTTGTCAAGAGTCTTTCTTCTATTTATTTTTGTGTGTGCATAGACTGTATTACAGAAATCTGACAAAATCCCGTCGGAAAGCGCCTTTTTTGAAAAAAAGCTTGCAGTTTGCCGTAAAATGTGCTACAATAAAGTGATACAGACCTTGCGGATCGGTGCAGTACCGGCGCCGGAAGGCCGTCATTTGCAAAAAGGAGCGATACATCATGTCTAAGATCAGAGTAGCGGTTTTGTTCGGCGGAGCCTCCAGCGAGCACGATATCTCGCTGAAATCCGCCACGCATATCATCAAGAACATCCCCCGGGACAAGTACGAGGTGGTCTGCGTGGGCATCACCAAGAAGGGCAGATGGCTGTACTATCCGGGTGATGTGGCTGCGATCGCCTCCGGTGCCTGGGAGCACGATCCCGACTGCACCTCCACGGTGCTCTCGCCCGACCCGATCCACAAGGGCCTGATCACCATCGAGAACGGCGCTGCCTCCGTCAAGAAGATCGACGTGGTATTTCCCGTACTGCACGGCAAGAACGGCGAGGACGGCACCATCCAGGGACTGCTGGATCTGGCGAAGCTCCCGTATGTCGGGTGCGGCGTGCTGGCGTCCGCTGCCTGCATGGATAAGTCGACCACCCACACCATCCTTGATTACAACGGCATCCGCACGGCCAAGTGGCGCATGATCCTCCAGCGGGAGATGAACCACCTCGAAGAGAAGTGCAGCACGATCGCACGGGACCTGGGCTACCCGCTCTTTGTCAAGCCCGCCAATTCCGGCTCCTCCATCGGCGTCAACCGCGCCGAGAGCGCCGAGGAGCTCCTTGAGGCCGTCAAGCTTGCCTTTGCGCATGACGACAAGGTCATCGTCGAGGAGTGCATCACCGGCCGTGAGCTGGAGGTCGCCGTCTTTGGCTACGATACGCCCTTTGCGTCCTTCGTCGGCGAGATCGCGTCCTGCAAGACCTTCTATGATTTCGACGCCAAGTACATCCTCGACGATTCCAAGCTCTTCATCCCTGCCGAGATCGAGCTGGGCCTGGAGCGCGAGATCCAGCGTGTCGCCGTGGATGCCTACAAGGTCATGGGCTGCCAGGGTCTGTCCCGCGTGGACTTCTTCCTCACGTCCGAGGGGGAGATCATCCTCAACGAGATCAACACCATGCCGGGCTTTACCCCCATCAGCATGTATCCCAAGCTCATGGAGCATCTGGGCATGGAGCCGTCCTACCTTGTGGATAAGCTCATCGAACAGGCCATCGACAATGCCGGCCGCACGAACTGACGGGAGGCGCTGCTATGAACCGCGATGCCATCGGCGTATTCGATTCGGGACTGGGGGGCCTGACCTGTGTCAGGGAGCTCGGCCGGATCCTACCGCATGAAAATATCATTTATTTCGGCGATACCGCACGCATCCCCTACGGCACGAGGAGCCGTGAGACCGTGCTGCGCTACGCCAAGGAGGATATCGCCTTTCTGCGCCGTCACCCGGTCAAGATGATCGTAGCGGCGTGCGGGACGGTCAGCTCCATGCTCGGGCTCAATTCCCCGGTGGACGACATCCCCTTCACGGGCGTGGTCTATCCGGCCGCGGCCGCCGCATGCAATCTGACGAAGAACGGGCGCGTCGGCGTGATCGGCACGCCCGCCACCATCCGCAGTGCCAGCTACGAGACGGCCGTACACACCATCAATGAGAGCGTGGATGTCACCGTCATGGCCTGTCCGCTCTTTGTGCATCTGGTCGAGTACGGCTATACCGACCGGAACAATGCCATCACCCGGCTTGCCGCGGAGGAGTACCTTGCCCCCATCCGCAGTGCCGGCGTGGATACGCTCATCATGGGCTGCACGCATTATCCGATCATCCGGGACATCATTGCCGATGTCATGGGGGAGGGCGTGACGCTCATCTCCGCCGGGGAGGAGGCTGCGAAATTTGCCAAGCGCTGCCTGGAACAGCAGGATCTCCTGACGGACAGCGAGGAACCGGGGCATAATGTCTATTATGTATCCGACAGCGTGTCGATGTTCCGGGAGAATGCCAGACATTTCCTGGAGGATGCCGCGCGTGGACAGGTGTTCAGCAGCAGATTATAAAGGAGAGCAATTTGAAAGAACAATGGGTAATGACGCTCCGGAGCATCCAGCATGAGGGCGGGGAGCGCAATGAGTCCGTGCTCGATACGGAGATCCGGTACTTTGACCAGGACGGCGAGCGCGTGATCGCCTACGAGGAATCCGAGACCACCGGCATGGAGGGCTCACAGATGCAGCTTCGGGTCGCGCCCGGGGATATGGTGTCCATCATCCGCACCGGGACCTACCAGACCCATCTGGTGGTACAGCCGGGAAAGAAGCATTTCTGCCACTATGAGACACCCTTCGGGGAATTCGCCGTGGGCGTCTGTGCAAGATGGATCCGCAATACCCTGTCCGACGAGGGCGGAAGGCTCGAGATGCGCTACACGGTCGATGCCAATTCCACCCTCCTGTCCGACAATGAGATCCGCATCCATGTGAAGAAATGCCGGATCGGGGGAGAAGCATAATGAAGCACACAGCAGCGGCACTGCTCCTGAGCGCCGTCATGCTCCTGCCGGGAGCCGCCCTTCCGGCGCATGCGGCGCAGTCGGGAAGCCTCGGGGATCTGCGATGGTCCCTGTCGGGTGACGGCACCCTCACCGTAACGGGGCGGGGGGACATGCCGTCGGATGAAGACTACCCGTGGAATGATCTCAGGGACAGCATCAGGCGTGTTGTCATCGGAGAGGGCGTGACCTCGGTGGGGGATTCGGCATTTATATGGTGCGATCATCTGACCGAGGTGCAGCTTCCCGGTACCCTGAAAAGGATGGAATGGTGGGCATTTGCGGACTGCCGGGAGCTTCGGGCGATGGATATGCCCGACTCTGTGACCGAGCTCGAGCCCGGTGTTCTGTACGGGGACTGGAGCCTGCAGCGTGTGCGCTTTTCCGCAGGATTGAAGGAGCTGCCCTCCGTGGATGTGAATGAGGAGGTCCTTTATGGTACCTGTGTCGGATGCAAGGCGCTTGAGACCGTCATTCTGCCCGAGGGGCTCGAGGTCATTGGCGTGAGGTCCTTCGGGGACTGCGAAAAGCTTACGTCCGTGACCGTGCCGGCCACGGTGCAGCGCATGGATATGGATTGCTTTTGCGACTGCACATCCCTTGCACGCATCACCATCCTGAATCCGGACTGCGTCATCGGCGGCGGGTATGGAGCCGAATGGGTCGAGCCGGGCGGGCTCAGCACCAAATGGGTCGAGCCGGGCAATCTGAGCACGCTCGGGGCGACGATCAGCAACAGCTCCTCTTACAACCTGACGGAGGATACCTACACCGGTGTCATCGTCGGCTGGGAGGGCTCCACGGCACAGGAATACGCCAAGGCATGCGGCTACCGCTTTGAGGCGCTGCATGCCTCCCTCGGGGACCTTGACGGCAATGGCCGGGCCAATGCCAACGATGCCGCAGCCGTACTGCGTGCGGCAGCCCGGATCGGCGCCAAGCGGCCCTCCGGTCTTGCACCGGCGCAGGTAAGCGCTGCGGATGTGAGCGGCGACGGCGCAGTCAATGCCAACGATGCTGCCATGCTCCTGCGGTATGCGGCCTATGTGGGCGCCAAGGGAACGGACAGCATCGAGGTCTATTTCGGAAGATCATCAACTTAATTAGGAGGTCTGTATACATGACAAATATGATGGAAACGGCACAGGCGCAGCTTCGGGAGATGCTCATGCAGGCGCTCGGGACGCTCGTGGCAGAGGGGAAGCTCCCTGCCGAGCCGCTCCCGCCCTTCAATGTGGAGGTCCCCGCGGACAAGTCCCACGGTGATTTTGCGTCCAACATCGCCATGGCATCCGCCAAGGCACTGCATATGGCACCGCGTGCCATTGCCGGGCTCCTGTGCGAGGCGCTGTGCTTTGAGGGGACGTACTTTTCACGCGCCGAGATCGCAGGTCCGGGCTTTATGAACTTCTTCCTGCGGGAGACCTGGTTCACCGATACGGTCAGTGCGGTCCTGCGTGAGGGGGATGCCTACGGCCGCTCCGGGGGCGGCAGCGGGAAGCGTGCGCTCGTGGAGTTCGTCTCCGCCAATCCCACCGGTCCCATGCATGTGGGCAATGCCCGCGGTGCGGCGCTCGGTGACGGCATCGCCTCCCTGCTCGAGTGGACGGGCTGGGGCGTGGAGCGCGAGTTCTATGTGAACGATGCCGGCAACCAGATCGAGAAGTTCGGCAAGTCCCTGTCCCTGCGCTATCAGCAGCTGTGCTCGGAGAAGGGACGGGCAGTGCTCGCTGCACACGGGAGCGACGCCGAAACGCTTGCCGCCGCCGTTTACGGGGAGGACGGGAACCATCCGGACTTCCCCATGCCCGAGGATGTCTACCTCGGGAGGGACATCATCGTCCATGCGTATGAGTATTATCAGGTACACGGCGATGCGCTCGCGGACCTCCCCGAGGAGGAGCGCCGCAGACAGCTCGTTGCCTATGCGCTCCCGAAGAACATCGAGGGGCTCGAGCGCGATCTGAGAAGCTACCGCGTCGAGTACGACCACTGGTTCCGGGAGAGCACCCTGCATGCCGACGGGAGCGTGGACCGCATCATCGAGGCGCTCACAAAGCGCGGCTTTACCTATGAGCAGGAGGGCGCTGTCTGGTTCAGGGCCGAGCAGTTCGGGGCCGATAAGGATTTCGTGCTGCGCCGCGCCAACGGGATCCCGACGTATATCGTGCCGGATATTGCCTATCATATGGACAAGCTCGTGACAAGGAAATTCGATAAGGCCATCAATGTCCTCGGCGCCGACCATCACGGGTATGTGCCCCGTCTCAAGGCCGCCCTCAAGGCGCTCGATGTGGACACGGATGCGCTCGATGTGGTGCTCATGCAGATGGTCATCCTCATGCGCGGCGGCGAGGTCGCCAAGCTCTCGAAGCGCAGCGGCAAGGCCATCGGGCTCGTCACGCTGCTCGAGGACATCCCGCTCGATGCGGCACGGTTCTTCTTTAATATGCGGGAGGCAAATTCCCATTTCGAGTTCGATCTCGATCTTGCCGTGGAAAAGACCTCGCAGAATCCTGTGTACTATGTGCAGTATGCGCATGCCCGCATTTGCAGCCTGATCCGTACCCTGCAGGAGGAGGGGCTGTACAGCGAGGGCAGTGCCGATCTGCCCGCACCGCAGGCACCGCAGGAGATCGAGCTGATCCGGCATATCGCTGCCTTCCCCGCCGAGGTCGCAGCCGCTGCGAAGGTGTACGATCCGTCGAGGGTCACCAAATATGCACTGGAGCTTGCAGCACTGTTCCATAAGTTCTATGATGCATGCAGTGTGAAGAATGCCGAGACGCCCGCACTCCGGGAGGCCCGCACCAATATCTGCCGCAGTGTCGGACAGACCCTGCGCAATGCCATGTCCATCCTGAAGATCGAGTGCCCGGAGCGGATGTGATGGATGTCTGGCTTTTGCAGCATTCCTATCTGCTCGATGCCGGGGAGGATGTGTACGAGACAAAGACCATCGGCATCTACTCCACACAGGAGAAGGCACTGGAAGCGGTCGGACGGCTGAGGGAAACCGAGGGCTTTTCCCGGTATCCGGAGGATTTTTACATCGACCGCTATGAGCTCGATGCCGACAACTGGACGGAGGGCTTTGTGACGCCCTGATGTGAGCTCCGGAGTGCAGTCCCAAAGCGCCCGGCAATGCCCCACAAAGCGCGGACCGGACGCAGTCCCGAAAAGCAGGGGCTCCGGGGTGAAGTCCCGAAAAGCAGGGCTCCGGGGCGAAGTCCCGAAAAGCAGGGCTCCGGGGTGAAGTCCCGAAAAGCAGGGACTCCGGGGCGAAGTCCCGATAAGCGGGGGCTCCGGGGCGAAGTCCCGAAAAGCGGGGACGCCGGGACGAAGTCCCGAAAAGCAGGAGCTCCGGGACGCAGTCCCGAAAAACAGGGACT
>JAFTZY010000040.1 GCA_017460955.1 Oscillospiraceae bacterium | reverse complement strand
TTAAACTCGTCAGAAAACTCAGCAGAGTGAATATCCCCCTGTCGATAGTTGTAAAGTGCATCAATCATCGTTATTTCGTCCTTTCAGTTTTTTGTAAAACCAATCGTCCGATTAACAAATATTCCGTTGATAAGGTGTTGCCTATGGCACAGCGATCACATCGGTCTCGCGGATCAGCCGGACCGCTTTGAGTGTCATCAGCTCCGGGTCGCCGGGTCCCACACCGACGCCGTAGGCAATACCCTGTTTCATATCCTGCCCTCTCTTTCTTTATGATATGGCGGAGAACGCCGTTTCCGGTCTCACTGCTCATCCGGATCCACATCGACGGCAAACCGGTCC
Source organism: Oscillospiraceae bacterium (assembly GCA_017460955.1). GTDB lineage: Bacteria > Bacillota > Clostridia > Oscillospirales > Ruminococcaceae > UBA3855. The sequence goes on along the minus strand of JAFTZY010000040.1, from coordinate 10,008 downwards.
GGGCGTAAACGCAGGACCATTCCGCAGCATCGCTCCGTCCGGTTTCCGATTCCATAGTAGCATAGTTTGCCGGAATTGTCAAGCATGGACGCACCTGTTTCATGACGGATGCACTCCACTCATAAGAAAAACTTATCCTATTACTGCGGAAATCCGGATTGACGTTTCCGGAATGATATGTTATAATATTACCGAGCCCATGCAGATCGGGCGGTGATACCCTGTCGCATACGGAGGCCACGCAGGAGCCGGAATGCTCCGGGGCGGCTCTGTCACACCCGGCATGCAGCGGACTGAACGAAGGTGCCGCACATACAAAACGAGAAAACGGAGGTAGCATGATGAAGGTATTACTTTTAAACGGAAGCCCCCACGCCAAGGGCAACACCGCGCTTGCCGTGCAGGAGATGGTCGGGGTGTTCGAGGCCGAGGGGATCGAGGCAGAGGTCTGTCACGTCGGGAACAAGGATATCCGCGGCTGCATCGCATGCGGGAGATGCGCAGAGCTTGGCAGGTGTGTGTTTGACGATGCAGTCAACGAGATCGCGCCGAAGTTTGAGGCGGCGGACGGACTGGTCGTTGCATCGCCCGTGTACTATGCCTCGGCAAACGCAACGCTGATCGCCTGTCTTGACCGGCTGTTTTACAGCACGCATTTCGACAAGACGATGAAGGTCGGCGCAAGCGTTGTCATCGCAAGGCGAGGCGGATGCTCGGCGACATTCGATGAGCTCAACAAGTATTTTACGATCTGCAATATGCCCATCGCTTCGAGCCAGTACTGGAACAGCGTTCACGGCAGACAGATCGGCGAGGTACGGCAGGATGCCGAGGGCATGCAGACCATGCGCGTGCTGGCGCGGAACATGAGCTTTCTCATGAAGTCCATCGCGCTCGGCAAGGAGAAGTTCGGTCTGCCGGAGAAGGAGCCCTGGCAGGCAACGCATTTTATCCGGTAGGATCCGGACGAACGCGCGCAGTGCGCACAGGGGCGATCCTATAAACAGATAGGATCGCCCTCTTTCCTTTGATTGACTTTTCTTTCACGTTCTGCTATAATAAAAACGGATCCTCTCTGACCAGGACAGAATTGCGGATCGATACATATGTATCATGCGCGGTATGAGGATCATGAAAAGCCGCCATTTCAGGGAGGACTGCACATGTTTTGGGATCATGTATCACCGGTCTATGATGCTTTCGAGATGCTCTATAACAGCCGTGTCTACTGCGGCACGGGCAGGGCAGTCGCGGCGCACATTGCCGCATCCGATACCGTGCTCGAATGTGCCTGCGGGACGGGCGCGATCAGCCGGTATCTTGCACCGTGCTGCAAAACGCTCATCGCGACCGATCTGTCAGAAGGCATGCTCCGGCAGGCGGCGCAGAAGTGTGCAGATTTTGAGAATGCGTACTTCCGGTGTGCGGATCTGATGCATTTGAAATGCCGGGACTGCCGGTTCGACAAGGTCGTGGCCGGGAATGTCATCCATCTGCTCGATGCGCCGGAGCTTGCCGTGAGGGAGCTTTTGCGCGTGTGCAAGCCCGGCGGGAAGCTCATCATCCCGACCTACATCAACGACGAGGGCACGCAGCAGCGCAAGGCCGTGATGCTGCTCGAAGCTCTGGGCGTGCAGTTCAAGCGGGAGTTTGATCTTCGCAGCTACAAGCAGTTTTTCCGGGACATCGGCTTTCCGGACGCACAGTTTCAGGTCGTGGAGGGCAGGATGCCCTGCGCGATCGCCGTCATCACAAAAGAGGGGGAACAGGTATGAAACAGGAAACCATCGACCGCATCCGGAAATTCACGCAGGACCGGGACTGGGAGCAGTTCCATTCTCCCGGGAATCTTGCAAAGTCCATCTCCATCGAGGCAGCGGAGCTGCTCGAATGCTTCCAGTGGAGCGACACGGAATATGACCTGGAGCATGTGAAGGAGGAGCTGGCGGATGTCATCGTGTACTGTCAGGATCTGCTTGACAAGCTGGGACTTGATGCGGATGAGATCGTGACAGCGAAAATGGCAAAGAACGAGGCGAAATACCCGGTGGAAAAGGCAAGGGGCAGTGCGGCGAAATATGACACGCTGTAACCCTCCGGAGACACTGCCGCAGTGTTTTCTGAAGCGCGGTTAGCATTTGCTTACTAAAAGCGATCATTGATAATAAGGAGAAAATCATCATGAGACAGGTTTTTACAGCAGAAAAGGACGGCTTCGTCGGCGCCTATTACGGCGGACCGTCGGATAGCAAAAAGGCGGTCATTCTGATGCTCGGCGACTCCTCCACCGACCGCATGGCGCGGTGCGGTGCGGGGTGGCTGATCGCAAACGGCTGCCATGCGCTGGCGATGTCCGCGGACAAGAAGGACTACGGGCATCACAATTATCCGCTCGAGCGCTTTGGCAGGGCGATCGCATTTCTGAGATCCAAGGGCATCGAAAAGTTTGGCATTGCAGGCGCGTCCACCACGGGTATGCTCGCGCTGGTCGCGGCCTCCTATTATCCGGAGATCACCCTGACCATCGCCATGTCCCCGTCCGATTTTGTGATGGAGGGATTTTACCGTGACGGCAAGGACGGCGCGAAGGAGCGCCCCGGCGATCAGGAATCCTCCGTCAGCTGGGAAGGCAAGCCCCTGCCGTACCTCCCGTATGCGTACCGGCATCCGGAATACTGGCAGAGGATCACCGAGGAATCGAAGGCGGGCGGCAACATGGTCGCCTCCCGGGCGCTGTTCGACGAATCGGAGCGCCGCCATCCCTTGCAGGAGGAGGAGAAGATCAAGGTCGAGCGTATCCACGGCAGGATCGTGTTTATCGGCGCGGAGGATGATGTGCTCTGGGATACCTGCAGGTACATCCGGCGCATGGAACAGCGGCTGAACGAGCGGCCGCATGACTGCACATGGCAGGCCCTGCTCTACGAGCACGGAACGCATTTTGTATTTCCGGAATCCATGCTGAAAAGCATGCTGCCCATCGGCTCCGGGCTGCTTGTGAAATTCATGTTCCGGGCTGCCAAGGAGCATCCGAAGGAATGCCGGGAAACGCGGCTGGACATCGACCGGCAGCTGCAAAGGGTGCTCCGGGAGTGGTGAACCGCAGCACGCATTCTGAGGAATAAGGGCGCCTTCCATCCCGGTGATCTGATACGGCTGCACGCGCCGCAGTGTCAACTTCCATCCGGACTCATACAATGTGATAAAACGATGGAGGAGGACATATGATGGATTACTATGATCCGTATGCTTGCTGCTGGTGCAGCGGCTGCCCCTGCTATGAAGAGCCGATCAGATATTGCTTTGTTCCCGGCCCGACAGGCCCGACGGGTGCCACAGGTCCGACAGGTGCCTCCGGCGTGACGGGTGCAACGGGTCCCACCGGCGCTCCCGGAGAGCCCGGTGCCACAGGCGTGACTGGACCAACAGGCGCATCCGGAGAACCGGGTGCGGCAGGTCCAACGGGAGCCACAGGTGCGACAGGCCCCACAGGCGTGACTGGACCAACAGGCGCATCCGGAGAACCGGGCGCAACAGGTCCAACAGGCGCGGCAGGTCCAACGGGAGCCACAGGTGCGACAGGCCCCACAGGCGTGACTGGGCCAACAGGCGCACCCGGAGAATCCGTCCCGTCGGGTGCGACAGGAGCCACCGGTGCGACAGGCCCCACAGGCGTTACTGGACCAACAGGCGCATCCGGAGAACCGGGCGCAACAGGTCCAACAGGCGTGACAGGCCCAACCGGAGCACCCGGAGAAATCGGCGCTACCGGTGCCACGGGTACAACAGGTGTTACGGGTGCAACTGGTGCGACAGGCCCCACAGGCGTGACTGGCCCAACAGGCGCACCCGGAGAATCCGGCCCGACGGGTGCGACAGGAGCCACCGGTGCAACTGGTCCCACTGGCGCTACCGGAGAACCCGGCCCAACCGGCACCACAGGCCCAACCGGCACCACAGGCCCAACCGGCGCTGTAGGTCTGACAGGAGCCACCGGCACCCCCGGAGAACCGGGCGCAACAGGCCCAACAGGCGTGACAGGACCTACAGGCCCACCCGGCACCACAGGTCCCACCGGCTCCACAGGTCCGACAGGCCCCACAGGCACCCCCGGTGTCATACGATTTGCGGATTTTTATGCGGTCATGCCGCCGGATAATGCGGCCACGGTAGCGCCCGGTGCGGACGTGAGCTTTCCGCAAAACGGCGTGACCGGCGGCTCCGGGATCGAACGGACCGGTGCCGCTTCGTTCCGGCTGACGCAGATCGGGACCTATCTGGTCCTGTTTCAGGTCAGTGTCACGGAATCCGGACAGCTGCTGCTCACATTGAACGGTGCCGAGCTTGCGTCAACGGTATCCGGGCGTGCAACGGGGTCGTCGCAGATCGTCGGGTTTGCCCTGCTCTCCACAACGGTGACGGATTCGATCCTGACCGTCCGGAATCCCTCGGGAAATGCCACCGCCCTGAACATTACACCGCTTGCAGGCGGCCCCACCCCCGTATCCGCACACCTGACCATCCTGCAATTGCAGGCATAGCCGATCTAACGCATAAACGACCGCTGCCGGGAGCGTTTCCGGGAGCGATCGTTTTTTGATAGTCTGATCCTGCTTTGCCGGCATGTTTCCAAGGACCCTTCGCGCTCTGGAAACATCTTGACAAACGTACTGGATTACCATATAATGAGGTAGGTGGTGAAGTGTATGGAATTTCACGAGATGTTGAATCAACTGATCGAGAAGCATCCCGTCCGGTCCGCAGCGCTTTGCAGCGGTACGGGACGCAGCCGCGCCTATATCAGCAAGGTCAGGAGCGGCGGCTTTGTGCCGTCCGATTATGGGACGGTCCTGGATCTGGCACGGGCGATCGGGCTTGACGAGGCGGAAACGATGCGGCTGACGGAATGCTATCAGGCGGCCAAGGCGCCCGAGTCGCTGCAGGGTGCCTGGACGGCGTTCGATGCCTGCTTTACGCTCCGGCCGTCCGTACCGGTGCCGGCGGAAGGTGCAGCGGCGCTGCGTCACGGGCAGCTCATCGGGGGCAGGGAGGCAGTGCTGCAGGCGGTGCAGGGACTCACCCGGAACGCCCGGCAGCTTTGCATGTTCGTCACACCTCTGCAGGATGCGCTCCGGGACATCTGCGTGTGCGTGTGTGCAGGGGCAGGCAGCGGCGCCCCTGTCCGATGGGTGACGCTGCTTGACGACACAGAGCATGCCGCGGACCGGAACACGGATGTCTTTCTGAATGTGCTGCGCACGCTGCTTGTCCGGAATACGGGCAGCCGGGCACTGAAGGGGAATGTGGACTTCCTGCTCCGGCATACGGTGCATCCCTTCTACATCCTGTCGGAGCGGGCGTTGCTGCTTCTGAATGCGGACGGGGACAGTGCGGTGTATCTGGAGGCACCCGAGCTCCTTCGGGTCTATGCGGCGCAGTTCGATGCCTGCGAGGCGTCGGCGGCGGAGTATGTACACAGCTATGAGGATGTGGAACGGTTCCTGCGGGACATCCCTGCGTTCACCGCAAGGTGCGGTGCCGCGGATCCGGAGCTGTACGTCATCAAAAAATACCCCTGCCTTGTGTTGGAGAGCCTGACCTCGGATATCCACCAGTACATCGCGGATATGGAGCATGCCGACACGATCGCGGACCTGTACATCTCGTTCCTATCCGAGGTGGGCGCCAACATCAGACGCATGCACAGCATCTTTCCCGAGGAGGGGCTGGACACCTATCTGAACAGTGAGGAATTCTATGAGATCACAAAGCACTTCACAAAGCCGATCCCGACCGCACTGCGACGGGGACTGCTCGGGAAGCTGGTGGGGCTGTGCGATGACGGGGAGGTCGTGCCGTACCTGCTGCGGATGCCGGGACTCCGGGACAGCTCCCTCTATGTGGAGAACATCTGGAGCGACGGACGCATGATCCTCATGTACGACTTCGGCGAGCACTACCGCATTTTCACCGTCTATGACCCGGATATGGCACAGGCGGTCATCCGCTACATCGGCTCCATGGTGAAATGCGGGATCCTGCGCACGAAGGAAGCGTCGGTCCGCATCATCCGGGAGGCTTTGCAGGAATATCAAACGGAGGTGTCAGAATGAAACATATCCCTAAATTCTTATCCGTACTGTGTGCCGCTGCCCTTGCCGCAGCATCCGTGCCATACGCTGCCCTGCCCGCTGCGGCGCAGACGTCGGGCGTGACGCGGGAGGCATGGATCCACGAGCTTGTCACGTTGTTCGGGATGTCCGTGGAGGACGAGTCCACCATGGAGCACCCGTTCACGGATACCGGCAGCAGCACCTATGCCCATGACATTGACCTTGCCGCGAATTACGGCGTGTTTGACATAGAAGGGGAGACCTTTGACCCGGACGGCTATGTCACCCGTGAATTTGCAGCCCATACGGCAAACTACTGCATCGGCTATTTCGACAACGGCACGCAGGTGTCATTCACCGATGCGGTCTATTATGAGGAGGACGCTGCCGCCGCCGTGCAGCATGGGTGGTTTTCCCTCACCGCCGGTGCCTTTGAGCCCGATGCCCTGATGACGCCGGCGCAGGAGGAGACGATCCTGAATGACCTGCGTGCGTCGCTGTCGGAGACGGTCATCGATGAAAATGCTAAGGATACCGTCACCTACAAGTCCTCCGTCACGCAGATCGGCGATTCCGTGGATGCCGCCTATTTCTGCGGGCATGTCGTGATCTACGGGACCGCGCCCGCGCTCCGAACGGGGCAGCTGTTCACTGTTATGCTCGGCGGTGCGCAGCATCTCTACAAGGCCGGGACCGTGACGCGGGATGCGGACGGCAACCAGCTCGTGAAGGTCTCCGATGCCGACATTGCGGATGCGGTCACCGGCGTGCAGATCCAGGGCTACGGCGATGTGGACTACAGCGGCACCATGTTCTACGCAACGGATGTGGCAGCGGACACGGGGAACCTCATACGGTACAAGCCGGGGATCTCCGGGGTAAACCCCGTGCAGACCCAGACGGTCAATTCCGTCAACATCACAACGGATGAGCACAATGCGCCGTGCCTCACGTTCAGCGAGGAGATCGACATGGACGGCGCCTCGATCAGCGTGGAGGGCTCGGTCAAGAACATAAAGCCGAGCTATGAGCTCGATTATGACGGCACGAACGTCAACAGCTTCTATCTGAATGTGGATGCGGATGCCGAGCTCTCCTGCACCATGACGGGCAAGCTCGTCAACGTGTCCGAGAGTCACGAGGTCAGTCTGGCCAAGGTCCCCGTCTACTGCGGCGGGCCGATGAGCGCGAACATCGTGCTCTCCCTGTCCGTCAGCGTGTCCGGTGAGGTCACCATGCAGTACAACTGGGACTGCAGCGGCGGTGTCTCCTATACAAAGGCCGGGGGTTGGCGGGTCACTAAGAACTTCCAGAAAAAGGGCTTTACCATATCCGCCTCCGGCTCCGAGAAGATCGCTGCCAAGGTCAAGCTCAATGCCGAGCTCTTCGGCTATGAGGTCGGCGCGTCCTATGTGATGGGCGGCGAGAAGGGGACGTACAAGAGCACGCCCAGAAACGGCGGTGCCTTCTTCTGCGAGGATCTCAAGGTCTATGCCTTTGCGGAATTCGGCGCCGATCTGAACCTCTTTGATCTGGTCACCTTTTCGCAGAGCGTCGAGTTCATCAAGGAGGACAACTCCCCCCTGCGCTACCATAAGCATTGGGAGGACGGCGTGGAGGTCCCCAAGTGTACCTTCAGTGATTCCGATCCGGAGCCTGCATCCGGCCGCAGCGGGAAAAGGAGCGGGTATACCGCCTATTCCATGTACGGACTGGAATTTGACGATGTGATCTCCCCTCTGAATTCCACGGACACCTCCCGGAGCACACGCTATGCCCTCTGGGATGAGGACAGGGTGCTCACGGAGAACATCACCGTTGACGGGGACCTGTATATCGCGTGCAATGTGGACCTGAACGGCAAGGTCCTGACCGTCTCGGGCAGCGTGTACCAGAGTGAGGGCGTCGTGGAGATCAACAACGGCATCTTCAATATCGGCGGCAGCTACTATATGCAGAAAACCAGCATCAACAGCGTCGGGGAGACCGAGTATGAGCCGTTCGGTGCGTCGCTGGTGATGACCCACGCACATGACCGTGTCAACATCGTCGGGAGCTTTATCACCCATCAGCTCAGCTCGTATTCCAGCGCGTTCACGCAGGGCATCCTGTCCGTTGCCGGGGATGTCTGGAGCGACGGGGGACTGTCCACTGCATGTGATGAGAGCTTCACATTTGTCCTGAACGGCACGGGCGACCAGCATGTCTATATGGGGGACTATTCCTCGAGATTCTGCGGCGGTCTGGAGGTGACCGACCCGCAGCGCCGCACGATCGTGTGCAGCGGTCTTCTCTACATCCATAAGCTTCTGAGCGACATCCGTGTGGAGGCGCAGGATCTGACGCTCTGTGAGCTTGATCTGAACGGCCATACCATGACGATCGACGGGGATGTCACAGTGGATTCTTCGGGCTACGGCGGCTTCCAGGACCAGGCGATCGACCTCAATGCCGGCACCCTGCAGGTAAACGGGGACCTGACACACCTTGCAGGCAGCCTTGACTGCAACAACGGAACGCTCCTCGTGTCCGGGGACTTCCTGATGCAGGATGCCTATGTCAATAACGTCGGCGAGACCGAATACAATATATGCTATGCCCGTCTTATCATGGAACACCCGCACGATACGGTCCGGATCGACGGCAGCTTCATCACCCATCAGCTCGACCACAATGCCTGCCTGGGGATGACGCAGGGGCGCATGACGATCTGCGGGGATCTCTGGACGGACGGCATGAATAATGCATGCAGCAACGATATGACGATCATCCTGGGCGGCACGGGCGAGCAGACCCTCACCCTGCTCGGGGACAATTCCAGGCTCTCCTGTCTGGAGGTCACCGATGCACAGGGGCGCACCATCGTGTGCAGGGGTGAGCTGTTCATCCACAAGCTGCTCAGTGATGTGACGATCAGCGCACAGGAGCTGACGCTGCGAGAGCTGGATCTGAACGGGCACACCCTGCGGATACGGGGGGATGTGATGGCGGATGCAGGCGGCTACGGCGGATTGCAGGATCAGCCGATCGACCTCAATGCCGGCGCACTGGTCATCGACGGGGACCTCACACATACCGCGGGGACGATCGACTGCAACAACGGACTGTTGCAGGTAAACGGGAGCTATTTTGCACAGAACGCGAGCGTGAACAATGTCGGTGAGACCGAGTACAGCGAATGCACGGCAGGCCTGCTCATGAAGCGCACGCACGACAGAGTGAACATCACCGGGGACCTCATCACGCATGCAGTTGTCTGGGATTACTTCACGCTGGAGAGCGGGGTACTGACAGTGGGCGGCGATCTCTGGTCGGACGGCGGATTGGGTTTCTCCGATACCGGCATGCACAGAACGGTCCTCAACGGCAGCAAAAAGCAGACGGTCACACTGGATGCGTCCCACAGCTTCGATGTGCTGGTGCTGACACAGCCCTATGCGAACTACACCTTCTCGCCCTCCCCCTGCTGGCACTCACTCATCACCGTAGAGCAGGGCTCGGGCGATGTGAACGGGGACGGCGTGATGACGGTCGCGGATGTCGTGCTGCTGCAAAAATGGATCGCAGCGGTCCCCAATACGCACCTTCCGTGCTGGCGGGCGGCCGACATGAACCGGGACCAGAGACTGGATGTCACGGATCTGTGCCTGTTAAAGCAAATGCTTGTTAACGCCTGAATGATGCGACGGATCACAGATACACAAAAACCTCCGCAGGTACATAGACCTGCGGAGGCTTTTGTTTGTTGAGGTGCGGGGGCGGCCAAAGCACGCCCCTCCCCGGGATCGGGGCCAGCACTTTCGGGGTGCAGGGGCGGCATGCCCCTGCTGGGGTATGGGGGCGAAGCCCCCACATTTTCCCCCTCCCTTCAGGGAGGGGGCAGGGGGAGGGCGGC